>NZ_JAPNNL010000001.1 GCF_027620315.1 Nonomuraea corallina
GCGTTCCGGGCGCTCGCGTTCCGGGCGTCCGCGTTCCGGGCGTCCGCGTTCCGGGCGCTCGCGTTCGGGGCGCTCGCGGCCGATCCGCGGCTGCGGCGTGCCGGGTTTCGGTGAGGTCCGTGGTCGCCGTGGCCCACCGGATCGGGCCTCGTCTCCTGGGCCAGGGGCTCTCCGCGACCAGGCCGGCCGAAGGGGCGAGGGTGACACCGGGAGGCAGCTCGATGGCGGCGTAGACGTCGCGGGTCGGGGCCTCGCCGGTGTTGCGGGCGCGCAGTGCCACGATGCCCTGTTCGCCCCGTACCAGCGAGCCCATCACGGCGACGGAGGCCCGCAGCCGTGCTTCACCGGCGGCCTTTCCCAGCCCGCGCTCCCTCTCCCCTTCGCCGGGCGCGGACCCGCCGGGCCTTCCCACCGAGGAACCGGCACGCTTGCGCTCGTGCCCCGGCGCATCGGCCCGTTCCCGGTCCGGTGATCCCGTGCGCTCACGCCTCGGCGCGCCGGCGCGCAGCCGGTTCGGTGGGGTGGGGCCTTTCCTCGTGTGCTGATGGTCTGGGGCGGCGGCGCGGTTGTGGGAGGGGGCGGTGTCCTCTTGGGGGGTTCGGCGGGGTGGGACGAGGGCCGGGGGGATGCGTGCCCGCTCGCTGACGGGGTCCGGCCTGCGGTCGGTTTCTGGCCTGTCGTCCGTGTCCTCCGCGGCCGGTGATTGCGGCGCGCCGGAGCGCTGGTCGCGTGGGTCGGAGCCGGGCGGGTCCGAGCCGGGGTCGCCGGACTTCGTCCCGCCCGGGCCGGTGGAGGCCGACCCCGGGGCGGTAGCGCCGCCGGGGTCGGGGACGCCGGAGTTGGGGACGCCGGAGTTGGGGACGCCGGAGTTGGGGACGCCGGAGTTGGGGACGCCGGAGTTGGGGACGCCGGAGTTGGGGACGACGTGGTCGGCGGATCGGTGGGGGTGAGGTGCCGGAGGGCGCGCTCCCAGCTCGCGGCCCGAGGCCACCGCGAAGGCCGCCGCCGCCGTCATCACGGTCAGCGCGCCGCCCGCCACCAGGACCTGCCGTACCGACCGGCGCCGCATCCAGCCGAGCACGCGGCCGGGCACCGCCGCGGGGGCGGGCCGGGACATGGCCGTCAGGTAGCCGTCGGCCGCGGCGCCGAGCACGAGCGGCCCGACGACGGCCCGCAGCCCGCGGGTGACATCGGTCAGCTCCCGCAGGACGGTGTGGCAGTTGGGGCAGTCGTTCACGTGCTCGTCCACCGCGCGGGTGTCGCGCCGGGTCAGCCCGCCCCGCACGTAGGCGCCGAGCGTGCCGATCACCGTCCTGCACTCGGACGGCGGCCCGCCCGTCAGATAGGTCCGCAGGTAGGCCTGACGCAGGCCCTCGCGCGCCCGGTAGGCCAGCGCGGCGACCCCGTTGGCCGACAGCCCGAGCAGCGGCGCCACGTCGGCGGGCCGGGCGTTCTCCACCTCGGTGTGCCAGAGCACCGCCTGCCGGCGTTCCGGCAGCGCCAGGTAGGCCTGCGCGATCAGCGACCCTTCGAGCCGCACCGTCGCCGGGTCGTCGGCCGGGTCGAGCAGGTCGATGCCGGAGGTCGCGCGGGTGCGGTCGGCGACCGTGCGCCGGACCGTGGTGAGGAGGAAGGGGCGGAAGGCCGCCGCCGGCCCGCCACCACGGGTGACCTCGTCGAGGATGCGGGCGAACGATTCGGCGACGACGTCGCCGATCTCCGCCTCGTCCGCCACGAGCTGCGCGGCGAGGGTGCGGGCGGCGGTGACGTGGCGCTCGTGGAGCTGCCCGTATGCCGTGGCATCACCCGTTCTGACGGCATGCAGGAGGTGTGCGTCGCTCTGCGGTGATTCCGCACTCATAGTGACCTCACAGTTACGAACTGTTGCCCGTGGAGTCATTCCGCACTGCCGCCCATGGCTAAACCGGGCACGCCTCTTTGCCGTCGGGTGAGGGCCCTCAGTGGTCGGCTCCGGAAGTCCTTCGGGGATTGATCAGGCTGCCGGGGCGATGGGGGATTCCTGGTGTCGTCGGCGGTTGTGCGCCGGTCGAGCCGCGCAGGCAAGCCGCCGTCGGCGAACCGGCCCCGCCAGGCCGATCAGCAGAAGTGGATCACCATGCGATGGGGGGTCTTGCTCATGTCGGCTCGTGATGGAGGGGGTCCAGGGCGACGAGTTCTTCCTCCGACAGGCGCAGGGAGCCGGCGGTGACGTTCTGGACGAGGTGGTCGAGGTCGCCAGTGCCGGGGATGGCCAGCACGTGGGAACCCTGGTGCAGCGTCCAGGCCAGACGGATCTGGGCTGCGCTCACGCCGTGGGCGCGAGCGATGGTGTGCACCTCCGGGCTGTCGGCGGTGGTCGCACCGGCAGTGCGTCCGGCGCCGGCGATCGCGTAGAACGGCACGAACGCGATGCGCTGTTGACCGCAGAGGTCCAGGACCTCCTTCTCTTCGGACGATGCGCCGATGCCGTACATGTTCTGGACGCAGACCACCGGCGCGATGGCCTGGGCCTCAGCGAGGTGGTGGGGGCGGACGTTGGACAGGCCCAAGTGACGGATGAGTCCGGCCTCGCACAGTTCGGCCAGCGCGCCGAAGCGTTCGGCGATCGAATCGGTCCCGACGATGCGCAGGTTCACCACGTCGAGGTGGTCGCGGCCGAGTTGGCGCACATTCTCCTCGACCTGGCCGCGCAGCTGCTCGGGAGTGGCGTGCGGCAGCCACTGCCCCGAGGGATCGCGGCCCGGTCCGACCTTGGTGGTGATGACGAGGTCGTCCGGGTAGGGGGCCAGCGCCTGGTTGATCAGCTCGTTGGCCGAGCGCAGCGGCGAGAAGTAGAAGGCAGCGGTGTCGATGTGGTTCACGCCGAGCTCAGCCGCGCGGCGCAGCACACGGATCGCCTGGTCACGGTCGCGTGGGACGGCATCGGGTGCGAACGCCTCGCCGTGCTGCGGCAGGCGCATCGCGCCGAAACCGACCCGGTTGACCGTCAGGTCGCCCAGCTTCCAGGTGCCCGATGCCGCTGCGGTGATCGTCTGTGAGGTCATGGCGGGATGATTTCCGCTCGGTAGGCTGGCCCGCCATTGATTCATGCATGCCTGAATCTATTGAGGAGGGGTTGTCCTGGCGGAGCTGGCGTTCTCGACGAGCGATCTGGCGCAGGTGCGGTTCGCCGTCTCACCGATGTGGGAGGTCGCGCCCAGCTTCCGATTGCTGATGTCCGGCACGACGCATTCGGTCCATCGACCCTGGGTCGACCAGGTACGGCCGCGCCTGGTGGCCGCCGGACTGGACCGGGGATGGCTGTACGAGTTGATCCCGCCCAGTGGCGGCTACGTCCCCGACTTCCTCAACCCGGCCCCCACCGGACCGGCCCCCACCCTGGCGGCAGAGCGGGACGCGATCCGGGCAGCGCCCGCCGACCGGGTACGCCATGACCTCAACCATCTGGCCCGCCACCAGGGAACCCTCGGCCCCCGGCTACGGGCCCTGCGCAACGACCCTCAGGGCCTCCTCGCCAAGGTCACAGAGGAAGTCGAAACCTACTGGGGACTGGCACTCGCGCCCTACTGGGCACGAATCAGAGCAGTCCTGGACGCGGACATCCTCTACCGGGCCCGCCTGGCGGCCGAGCACGGCACCGGCCACCTCCTCAACGACCTGCACACGTCGCTGAGCTGGGATGACAACGCGCTGCGGATGGCCCGCCGAAAGCAGCCACTGACTCGCACGACGGCAGGCACGGGACTCCTGCTGATCCCCTCGGCCTTCACCGGAGCAGGGCTGCGCACCCGAACGACGCCGCCGGATCCACCTCAACTCGCCTATCAGGCACGCGGTGTCGGCTCACTCTGGCTTGCACGGCCCGTTACACGAGCCGACACCCTCTCCGCCGTACTGGGGCGCTCACGGACCTTGCTGCTGACCGAGTTGGAGATCCCGGCCTCCACCACGCAGCTGGCCCATCGCACCGGACTCTCCCCGGCCGGGGTATCCCAATACCTCACCGCGCTACGTAACGCGGGCTTGGTCAGCGCCCACCGCGCCGGCCGGTCCGTCCTCTACGCGCGCACCGCCGCAGCCGAAGTCCTTCTCCAAGCCGCTTCCGCCTGACCTCACGTCAACCCCCGAAGGACTTCCGGCGCCGGCCAACTAGGCTGAAGCCATGGGTGACCGCGACAGCCTGCTGGCCGAGATCAAGAAGAAGGCCGTCGTGCACGGCCGGGTGGTGCTCTCCTCCGGGCGGGAGGCCGATTTCTATCTCGACCTGCGCCGCATCACCCTCGACGGCGTGGCTGCCCCGCTGGTCGGCGGCGTGATGCTCGACCTGACGGCCGATCTCGGTTACGACGCCGTGGGCGGGCTCACGCTCGGGGCCGACCCGGTGGCGGCCGCCATGCTGCACGCCGCGGCGGCGCGCGGGCGCTCGCTGGACGCGTTCGTGGTGCGCAAGGCCCAGAAGGCGCACGGGATGCAGCGCCGCATCGAGGGCCCCGACGTGAGGGGCCGCCGGGTGCTCGTGGTCGAGGACACCTCGACGACCGGCTCGTCCCCGCTGACCGCGGTGGAGGCGCTGCGCGAGGAGGGCGCCGAGGTGGTCGCGGTGGCCACGATCGTCGACCGGGGCGCCGCCGCGAGGATGACCGAGGAGGGGCTCGACTACCGCTGCGCGTTCACTCTTCAGGATCTCGGACTGTGAACGCCTCGCGCTCCCCCGGCTCGCCCTGCGGCCGGGGCCGCCCGTTCTCGGTGACGCGTACGGTGGCGGCGTCGGAGAGCACCACGTCGAGCTCGGGCTCGAAGTAGCTGACCTCCTCGCCCCGGGTCATGTCGCGGTGCTGGAGCACGTCGCCGCCGGGGACGCGGACGGTGACGAGCGGGCAGACGTCGGCCACGCACTCGATGCGCACGGTCGCGGCCGGCGCGCTGGTCGTGGGCGTGGACGACGCGCGCACGGGCGCCGCGTCGCCGGTGTCGAGCGAGTCGAACAACGCCAGCCCGCCGATGACCAGCAGCAGCACCAGGGCGCCCACCGCCAGGACGGCGAGCGCCAGGCGGGCGAGGCCCATCGGATCCGACCTGTGGCGTCCCACGCCAGGAGACTATCCAATGGTAAGCGCGCTTTCCCGATCCGATCGGCATCTTCGCGCGGCCGCGGAGCCGGTGGGGGGCGTCGCCTCTACCACCACGGGTACGAGAGCCGGGATACTGAACAGCGCGAAGCCGTTACTTCTAGGGAGATGACTCATGCCCATCGCGACTCCTGAGGTCTACGCCGAGATGCTCGATCGAGCCAAGGCAGGCGGATTCGCCTATCCGGCGATCAACGTGACCTCGTCCCAGACGCTGAACGCCGCGCTGCGCGGGTTCGCCGAAGCGGAGAGCGACGGCATCATCCAGGTCTCCACGGGTGGCGCCGAATACCTCTCCGGCTCGACGGTCAAGGACATGGTGACCGGTGCGACGGCGCTCGCCGAGTACGCCCGGGTGGTGGCCGCCAAGTATCCGGTCACGGTGGCGCTGCACACCGACCACTGCCCCAAGGACAAGCTCGACGGCTTCATGCGCCCGCTCGTCGACATCTCCCTGGAGCGCGTGTCCAGGGGCCTCGACCCGCTCTTCCAGTCCCACATGTGGGACGGCTCCGCCGTACCCCTGGAGGAGAACCTGGAGATCGCCAAGGAGCTCCTCGACAAGTGCGCCCGCGCCCGGATCATCATGGAGATGGAGATCGGCGTCGTCGGCGGCGAGGAGGACGGCGTCGTCGGCGAGATGAACGAGAAGCTCTACACCACGACCGGCGACGCGCTGGCCACCGCCGAGGCGGTCGGCGTGGGCGACCAGGGCCGCTACATGCTCGCCGCCACGTTCGGCAACGTCCACGGCGTCTACAAGCCGGGCCACGTCAAGCTGCGGCCGAGCGTGCTCAAGGAGATCCAGGAGGCGGTCGGCGCCAAGTTCGGCAAGGACAAGCCGTTCGACCTGGTCTTCCACGGCGGCTCCGGCTCGCTGCTCGAGGAGATCCACGAGGCGATCTCGTACGGGGTCGTCAAGATGAACATCGACACCGACACGCAGTACGCCTTCACCCGGCCGGTGGCCGACCACATGTTCCGCAACTACGACGGCGTGCTGAAGGTCGACGGCGACGTGGGCAACAAGAAGACGTACGACCCGCGCTCGTGGGGCAAGTCGGCCGAAGCGGGCATGGCCGCCCGCGTCACCGAGGCCTGCGAGCACCTCAAGAGCAGCGGGACGAAGCTCACCTAGCCACGACGACGGCCCGGCGGGTATGACTTGTCCTATGGATAACCTTCTCGCCGGGCCGCCCCCGATCGAACTGCCGGACACGCCCGAGGCCAGGGAGGCCCTCGAGTCCGGCGCCAAGGTCTCCGACGTCGCCGCCCGCTTTCCCGCCTACCCGGCGGCGTGGGCGGCGCTGGCGGAGGATTCCTTCGCTCAGGGTCACGCCGTCACCTCCTACGCCTTCGCCCGCACGGGCTACCATCGCGGCCTCGACCATCTCCGCCGCAGCGGCTGGAAGGGCCATGGGCCGATCCCGTGGGAGCATGAGCCCAACCGCGGCTTCCTGCGCTGCCTGTACGCGCTGAGCAGGGCCGCGCTGGCCATCGGCGAGAAGGACGAGGCGGAGCGCTGTCTGCAGTTCCTCAAGGACAGCACCGAGACCGGCTATGACGCGCTGACCAAGGGGTAGCTCTTGGGGCGATTAGCCCCACTCGGGTAGTCTCTCTACGCAAGAGCCCCTGTCGCGCTTGCGCCAGGGGTTTCGTTTTGTGTTCGGGAGACTTCACCATGCCGGCTGCCGTTCTCGTGGGTGCCCAGTGGGGCGATGAGGGCAAGGGCAAGGCCACCGACCTGCTCGGTGGCGACGTCGACTACGTCGTCCGTTATCAGGGTGGCAACAACGCGGGCCACACCGTGGTCATCGGCGACCAGAAATACGCGCTTCACCTGCTGCCCACGGGCATCCTGTCGCCACACGTGGTGCCGGTGATCGGCAACGGCGTCGTGATCGACCCGGGGGTGCTGCTGAGCGAGATCGACGGCCTGGCCGCGCGGGGGATCTCCGCCGAGCGGCTGCTCATCTCCGCCAACGCGCACCTGATCATGCCTCACCACAAGGCGCTCGACAAGGTGACCGAGCGCTATCTGGGCAAGGCCAAGATCGGTACGACCGGCCGCGGCATCGGCCCGGCCTACGGCGACAAGATCTACCGGGTCGGCGTGCGGGTGCAGGACCTGCTCGACCCGGGCATCCTGGCCAAGAAGATCGAGGTGGCGCTGGGCGAGAAGAACCAGGTGCTCACCAAGCTCTACAACCGGCGCGGCATCGATGCCGACGCGGTCGTGGAGGAGTATCTCGGCTACGCCGAGCGGCTCAAGCCGCACATCGCCGACACCTCGCTGGTGCTGAGCAAGGCGCTGGACGAGGGCAAGTTCGTGCTGCTGGAGGGCGGGCAGGGCACGCTCCTCGACATCGACCACGGCACCTACCCGTTCGTCACCTCCTCCTCGCCCACCTCGGGCGGCGCGTGCGCCGGCGCCGGCATCCCGCCGAACCGGCTCACCCGTGTGATCGGCATCCTCAAGGCCTACACCACCCGTGTCGGCTCCGGCCCGTTCCCGACGGAGCTGGAGGACGAGATGGGCGAGTGGCTGCGCCAGACGGGCGGCGAGTACGGCGTCACGACCGGCCGCAACCGGCGCTGCGGCTGGTTCGACGCGGTGATCGCCCGCTACGCGACCCGGATCAACGGCGTCACCGACTTCTTCCTCACCAAGCTGGACGTGCTGTCGGGGCTGGAGCGGATCCCGGTGTGCGTGGCGTACGACGTCGACGGGTCGCGGCACGACGAGATCCCGATGACGCAGACGGAGTTCCACCACGCCAAGCCGATCTACGAGGAGCTGCCCGGCTGGCAGGAGGACATCTCGGACGCGAAGACGTTCGAGGACCTGCCGCCGAACGCGCAGGCGTACGTGCGCGCGCTGGAGGAGATGAGCGGCGCGCCCATCTCCGCCATCGGCGTGGGCCCCGGCCGCGACCAGACCCTGGTGATCCGTTCGCTGATCTGATACGGGCTTCCCGCGGCCGGCGGGCGAGCTCAGACGCGGATCACGATCTTGCCCCGCGTGTGTCCGCGCTCGGCGTCCGCGTGCGCTTCCGCGATCTTTTCGAGCGGGTAGGTCCGCTCGACGCGCGGGGTGTAGCGGCCCTGCCGGCCGAGGTCGCCCGCTTCGGCCAGCAGGGCGGAGTCGTTCTCGGCGTTGGCCACCCGCACGCCCAGGCGCTGGGCGTTGGCGTGGTCGGCGACCGTCACCACGCGGCCGGAGTCGCCCACGATCGCGACGAGGTCGGCCAGGGAGCCGGAGGCCGCGGTGTCGAGCACGAGGTCGACACCGCCCGGAGCCAGGGCGGCGAGGCGCTCGGCGAGTCCGGCGCCGTAGGTGGTGGGGATGGCGCCGAGCGAGGCGAGGAACTCGTGGTTGCGCTCGCGGGCCGTCCCGATCACGGTGGCGCCCCGGGCCACCGCGATCTCGACCGCTGCGCTGCCCACGCCTCCGGCGGCGCCCTCGATCAGCAGGGTCCGCCCCCGCAGGGGTCCGAGCGCGTTCAGCCCGCCCGTCGCGGTCACGGACGCCAGCCCGGCGCCGGCCGCTTCCTCGTCGGTCCAGGTGTCGGGCGCGTGGGCCCAGGCCGAGAGCACGGCCAGCTCCGCCGTCGCGCCGGTCACGCCGCCCAGCCCGAAGACGCGGTCGCCGACGCGCACCCCCCGCACGCCCTCCCCGATCTCGTCCACCACGCCGGCGGCGTCGCGTCCGGGAATGGCGGGCAGGTCCACGGGGAGCACCTCGCGCACCGCACCGGAACGCACCTTCCAGTCGACGGGGTTGACGCCGGCCGCCGCGACGCGGACGCGGATCTCGCCGGGCCCGGGATGCGGGTCCGGCACCTGCTCGACCATCAGGGTCTCCACACCGCCGTACTCGTGATAGCGGACTGCGCGCATGTCGTTCATCCTTTCCGCGGGGCCTGGGGCGGCCGTACGCGGGATCTCGTGGGGTGGGTGCCCGGCGGATGCCGGCTCTCCCCACGCTAAAATCTGACGTTGACGTCAGGTGCAAGTCGGGCGGGCCGCCCGATGGAGGAGGACCGGTGCGCATCGGTGAGGTCGCCGAGAAGGCGGGAGTGAGCGTCCGGGCGCTGCGTTACTACGAGGAGCAGGGCCTGCTGCGGGCGGACCGCGGTCCCGGCGGCCAGCGGCATTACCCGGGCACCGCCGTGGACCGGGTCATGCTGATCCAGCAGTTGTACGCCGCGGGCCTCCCGAGCAGAGTGGTCCGCGAGGTGCTGCCGTGTGTGGACTCGGGCGCGGACAAGGCGCCCCCGGCTCTCCTGGACCAGATGGCGGCCGAGCGGGTCCGCATCGACCGGCGGATCACCGACCTGCTGGCCGTGCGCGACCGGCTCGACGACCTGATCGCCGCCGCGCGGGACCCTGGCTCCCCCTGCTCTCACCCGGGGTGAGGGATCACCGCAGCACGGCGGCCGTCATGGGCGAGCAGAGCCGCCAGCCGAGGCTCTCGTACAGGCTCCTGCCCTCCGGGGTGGCCAGCAGGACCCCCGTGGTGGCGCCGCGGGAGACGGCGGTCGCGGCGAGCGTCCTCATGACGACGCTGCCCAGGCCGCGGCGGCGGTGGGCGACGGCGGTCTCCACCTGGTCCACCACGGCCGCCCAGCCCGCGTTGGCGATCTGGCCGCGGGCGGCGATCTCGCCCGCGGCCGTGAGCAGGCGGGCGGCGGTGACGCCGGAACGGGTGGTGACGGCCAGCGTGTAGCCGTCCGGCACGGCCACCGGTTCGGCGGTCAGGGGGCCGGTCATCAGGTACTCGGGAGGGTCGATCGTCCAGCCGGACGGGAGCCAGGGGGCGATCAGCTCGGCCGGGGCGCAGAGCTTGAGCCAGGTGCCCGGCACGGTGATCATGGACGTCAGCCGCTGGACGAGGGCGGGCGTCGGGGCGGGGACGACGTGACGGACGACGTGGTCCGGCAGTCCCACGTCCACCCGGAGCCCCCAGGGCTCGGTCACCGGCGGTGGGGTGCCGCGGGAGACGGCCCACCCGTCCACCCAGGCCCGTACTGTGTCAGCCTGAGTGGTTTCGAGCCTACTTGTCATAGTTGCTGAGTTTATTGCACTATCGTCGCATTTATTGCCAAAGATCGATCAGATGCGGCCGTGCCGGAATAACACCGGATCGTCCACATCTGAGACTTCCATCAAGGGCAGCTTTCCTGCAATCGGTATAAAAAGGACACGGCGTGGCACCCTCTCAGGAGTGCCTGATCCCTGTAGGGTCCCCGTGTGCGCGTTGAGATACATGGTCATCGGGGAGCGCGGGGCCTCTGGCCGGAGAACACGCTGCCCGGCATGAGCCGGACGATGGAGCTCGGCGTCCACGCCCTGGAGCTCGACGTCGCGCTCACCGCCGACCGCCGGATCGTGCTGACGCACGACCTCACGGTCTCCGCCGTCACCAGCGCCGACACGCGCCCGGTCATCCCGGACGACCCGGCTTTCCCGTACGTCGGAAAACCGATCAACTCGCTCACCCTCGCGCAGCTGCGCACGCTCGACGTGGGGGTGCGCTTCCCCCGCCATCCGCAGGACCCGTTCGCGCTGACCCAGGTGGCGATGCCCGACACCCGCATGCCCACGCTCGGAGCCGTGCTGGGGCTGGTCAACGCCTACGAGGCGGGCGGCGTACGGCTGCACGTCGAGCTGAAGTCCGACCCGACCAGGCCCACGCTGTCGGCCGACCCCGGGGAGTTCGCCGAGCTGGTGCTCGACGAGCTCGACCGGCACGGCAGGCTGCACAACGCGGCGATCCTCAGCTTCGACTGGCGGATCATCGCGCGCGTGGCCGAACGCGCGCCCGAGGTCCGGCGCTTCGCGCTGATCGAGCTCGACACCCTCGACTGGAACGGCCCGCTCGGCGACGACCTGCCCGCGGCCGCCCGCGCCGCCGGCGCCACCACGCTCTCGCCCGAGCACGTGATGGTCGACGAGCGGCTCATGTCCCAGGCCGCCGCGGCGGGGCTCGACGTCGCCGTCTGGACCGTCAACGACACCGCGCTCGGCGCCCGCCTGCTCGACCTCGGCGTCTCCGGGATCGTCACCGACTATCCCGACCGGATGCGCGAGCTGTGGCGCGAGCGCGGGCTGGAGCTGCCCGAGCCCGTCGGCCCGCTCAGGCCGGTCGGCGTCTGACTCAGAGCCAGCCGTTGCGGCGGAAGCCGCGGTGCAGCAGCACGCACACCGTGACCATCACGGCCAGCACGGCCGGGTAGCCCCACGCCATCCGGGTCTCCGGCATGAAGTCGAAGTTCATGCCGTAGATCCCGGCGATCATCGTGGGCACCGCCATGATGGCGACCCAGGACGAGATCTTGCGCATGTCCTCGTTGGCCAGCGCGTTCGAGCGGGCCAACGCCGCCTGGAGGATCGAGCTGCACAGCTCGTTGGACGACTCCACCTGCTCGCACACCCGCGACAGGTGGTCGCCGACGTCGCGGAAGTACTCGCGCATCTCCGAGGGGACGACCCGCCGCTGCGGCAGCGCGGCCAGCGGCGCCTGGAGCGGGGTGACCGCCCGCTTCAGGTCGAGCATCTCGCGCTTGAGCTGGTAGATCCGGTTGATGTCGCGGGAGCTGACGTCGGCGAACACCGTGGCCTCGACGTCCTCCAGCTCCAGCTGCATGAGGTCGGCGACCTGGAGGTAACGGTCGACGACGTGGTCGGCGATCGCGTGCAGCACACCCGCCGGTCCGCGCGCCAGCAGCTCACGGCTGTCCTCGATGCGCTCGCGCACCTCCGACAGCGGGCAGTGCTCGCCGTGGCGCACGGTGACCACGAAGTCCGGGCCGAGGAAGATCATGATCTCGCCGGTGGCGATGATCTCTCCCGTCGGCTCGGCGTGGTCCAGGTACGCGATCGTCTTGAGCACCATGAACAGCGAGTCGCCGTAACGCTCCACCTTGGGGCGCTGGTGGGCCTTGACGGCGTCCTCGACGGCGAGCGGATGGAGTCCGAAGACCTCGGCCAGCCACTCGACCTCCGGCGCGGCCGGCTCGTGCAGGCCCACCCAGACGAACGCCTTCGCGCCCTCGGTGTGCCTGTTGTGCCGGCGGACCAGCTCCAGTGACTCGACGATGCCCGCGGCCCGGGTCTTCTCGCCCTCGACGTACGCGGCGTGGTCCACGAGGGAGTCGACGGGCGGCACGCGCGCCTCACTCACCGGCTGGTGACGCGGGCGCGGGTGGTGCGGCTGAACGGGGTGACGGTTGATGCGACGGAAAAGCGTGGACGAGCGCATGGCAGTCCCTTTCCGCCCGACCTCGCACGCTCCACGCGTGATGCCGCATCACCTCTGAATCAAGAAGGAATGCGTGGAGGCATGATCAGGCTGCCGGATTGGAGTGGTCAGGGGAATACGGCAGGTACGTGATCGAGCACGTACTGCTGGGATCACCAGGATTCATCCCGGACCACCTCCAATCACACGAGACGCCATAAAGCCGCCCCAATTTACCACGGGCGGGGGAACCAACCTGACTGTACTCGTCGAGCGGTCACCGGGACCGCCGGTCGTCACCAAAGAATCCAGAACCGTTCCGGCATTTCCCGGCAGCGGGCTCCTGCCCTCCCCCGCGGCTTCCAATCTCTTCTCGTCTCCTCGTCTCCTCTCGTCTCCTCACGGGCGCGGGCCGGGGTCCTGGAGGTGGACGGGAGCGGGGGCTGCGAGAATGGGCGGGTGCGCGTACTCGTTATTGGTTCCGGAGGGCGGGAGCACGCCCTCTGCCGTTCGCTCGGGCTCGATCCGCAGGTCGTCGAGGTGCACGGCGCGCCGGGCAACCCGGGGATCGGGCAAGTCGCCCAGCTGCACGCCGTCGATCCGGCCGACCCTCAGGCCGTCGCCGGGCTGGCCAAGCGGCTGGGGGTGGATCTCGTGGTCGTGGGGCCGGAGGCGCCCCTGGTCGCCGGGGTGGCCGACGCGGTGCGGGAGGCCGGCATCGCCTGCTTCGGCCCGTCCAGGCAGGCGGCGATGATCGAGGGGTCCAAGGCGTTCGCCAAGGAGATCATGCGGGCCGCCGGGGTGCCGACGGCCGAGGCGCGGGTGTGCGAGAGCGCCGAGGAGGCCGCGGCCGCGTGCGCCGAGTTCGGCGCCCCGTACGTGGTCAAGGACGACGGGCTGGCCGCCGGCAAGGGCGTCGTGGTCACCGACGACCTGGAGGAGGCGCTGCGCCACGCGCGGGCGTGCGGCCGGGTGGTGATCGAGGAGTTCCTCGACGGGCCCGAGGTGTCGCTGTTCGCGCTCTGCGACGGGAGCACGGCGGTGCCGCTCCAGCCGGCCCAGGACTTCAAGCGGGCCTACGACGGCGACGCGGGCCCCAACACCGGCGGGATGGGCGCCTACACCCCGCTCCCGTGGATCCCCGAAGGGCTGACCGAGCAGGTGATGCGCGAGGTCGTCCACCCGACGATCGCGGAGCTGGCCCGGCGCGGGCTGCCCTACCAGGGAGTGCTCTACGTGGGGCTGGCGCTGACCGCCAAGGGGCCGAAGGTGGTGGAGTTCAACGCCCGGTTCGGCGACCCGGAGACGCAGGTGCTGCTCGACCGGCTGGAGACGCCGCTGGGCGGGCTGCTGATGGCCTGCGCGACCGGCGAGCTGGGGCTGGACCCGGTGTTCCGGCCGGGGTCGGCGGTGTGCGTGGTCGTCGCGGCCGAGGGCTACCCCGCCGCCCCGGTCAAGGGCGACGCGATCACCGGGCTGGAGCCCGCCGCCGACGCGTATGTGCTCCACGCCGGGACGACGCTGCGCGACGGCGAACTGGTCTCCGCCGGCGGCCGCGTGCTGAACGTCGTCGGCGCCGGCCCCGACCAGGAGAGCGCGCGCGCTCGCGCGTACGAGCTGGCCGGGCGGATCCGGATGCGCGGCGCCCACTACCGGACGGACATCGCCCGATGAGACACCTGCACTCCGGCAAGGTCCGCGAGCTGTACGAGACGGACGAGGGGGCGCTGCTCATGGTCGCCTCCGACCGGATCTCGGCCTTCGACCACGTGCTGGAGCCCGAGATCCCCGACAAGGGGGCGGTTCTCACCCAGCTCTCGCTGTGGTGGTTCGACCAGTTGCGCGACGTGGTGCCCAACCACGTGCTGGCCCCGGGGCCCGACGCGCGCAGCGTGCTGGTGAAGCCGCTGACCATGGTGCCCATCGAGTGCGTGGCCAGGGGCTACCTGACCGGGGGCGGGCTGGCCGAGTACCGGGCGACCGGCGCGGTGTCGGGCATCGAGCTGCCGCCGGGACTCCAGGACGGGTCGCGGCTGCCCGAGCCGATTTTCACGCCGTCCACGAAGGCGCCGGCGGGCCTGCACGACGAGCCGATCCCGTACGAGCGGGTGGTCGACGAGGTGGGTGAGGAGACGGCGGCGGAGCTGCGCCGCGTCACGCTCGCCGTCTACGCGCGGGGCGCGGAGATCGCCCGAGAGCGCGGCATCATCGTCGCCGACACCAAGATCGAGCTGGGCCGGGACGCCGACGGCGTGCTGACGCTGGGGGACGAGGTGCTCACGCCCGACTCGTCGCGGTTCTGGCCGGCGGACCAGTGGCAGCCGGGCCGTTCGCAGCCGTCTTATGACAAGCAATTTGTCCGTGATTGGCTAAATTCGCCGGAATCCGGATGGGACAAAGACTCCGGCACTCCTCCGCCTGTTTTGCCCGACGCCGTGGTCGAGCGCACCCGTCAGCGATACCGGGAAGCATATGAGCGGCTCACCGGAGTCGCCTTTACCGGATGATTCGGCAGGGTCAAGTGGTGTAACCGGCTACTGTTGGCCGGGCCGAGCCTCACGTTGAACCACAAGGAGCCGCCCGAATGGTCCGTTACCGCGTGCGCGGTGGCAACCCCCTGCGTGGAACCGCCTTCATCCAGGGCGCCAAGAACGCCGTACTCCCGATGATCGGCGCGGCGCTGCTCACGGCCCAGGGCCGCACCGTCCTGCGCAACGTGCCGATCATCGAGGACGTGCGCCGCGCCGTCGAGCTGGCCACGGCCGTGGGCGCCGGCGTCGAGCTGCACGAGTCCGAGCGCACCCTCGTCATCGACGCCTCCCGGCTGCACAGCCCCGTGCTGCCCGCCCAGATCGCCCGCCGGTTCCGGGGCTCGGTGCTGTTCACCCCCGCCCTGCTCCACCGGCTGGGCGAGGCGATCGTGGAAGGGGTGGGCGGCTGCAACCTCGGCAGCCGCAACCTCGACTTCCACTATCTCGGCTACAAGCGCCTCGGCGCGGTGGTCGACGAGGGCGAGACCGTCATCCACGTCAAGGCCTCGGGCCTGACCGGCGCCACCCTCTACCTCGACACCCCCTCCCACACCGGCACCGAGAACCTCATCATGGCCGCCGCCCTGGCCAAGGGCACCACCGTCATCGAGAACGCGGCGCTGGAGCCCGAGGTCCTCGACGTCATCGACATGCTGACCAAGATGGGCGCGCGCATCAGCGGCGGCGGCACCG
The DNA here is from genome assembly GCF_027620315.1 of Nonomuraea corallina. GTDB lineage: Bacteria > Actinomycetota > Actinomycetes > Streptosporangiales > Streptosporangiaceae > Nonomuraea > Nonomuraea corallina. The sequence continues at coordinate 15,597 of NZ_JAPNNL010000001.1, forward strand.
GCTTCATCACCGTCGAAGGCGTGGAGGAGCTGCACGCCGTCGAGCACACCGTGATGCCCGACCGGCTCGACGCGGGCGTGTTCGCCATGGCCGCCGCCATCACGCAGGGTGAGGTGAGCCTCGTCGGCACCGGCCTCGACCTCGGGGTGGTGCGCTACAAGCTGGAGCAGATGGGGGTCGACTTCGCCCGGCAGGGCGCGGTGCTGCAGGTGCGCTGCGACCGGCCGCTGCGGCCGATCAACATCATCACCGACACCTACCCCGGGTTCGCCACCGACCTGCAGTCGCCGATGATGACGGTGGCCGCGCTGGCGGACGGCACGAGCTACATCCACGAACGGATCTTCGACGGCCGCTTCGCGCTGGCCGCCGAGCTCAACAAGATGGGCGCCAACGTGGAGGTCGCGGGCAGCCGGGCCATCGTGCGCGGCGCGACGCCGCTGACCGGAGCTCACGTAACCGCTCACGATCTGCGTTCGGGTATAGCGCTGGTGCTCGCCGGACTGGCGGCCAAAGGCGAGACCGTCATCGACTCGGGATACCTCATCGATCGCGGACACGCACATCTCGCGCCGCGAATGCGCGCGCTCGGCGCGGACATTACACAGGAGATTTCTGAACCCTGAAAATCCTTGAGAATCCTGCGCTGAGCTGCTGATATACCTTCTCGGGCGGTCAACCAGAACAGCTTTCCGGAAAAGTCGGGCGTGACATTATGGCCCTCGCGAGCGATCGTTCCAAAAGAGAGCACTGCAACGGATCGCAGGATGGGACGAACATTGGCCGAGAGGGCGGAAGAAACTTCCCGGGTGTCACGGGCGGGCGCTATGACACCGGATCTCACCATTGGCGTGGTCGGACCTCATGACCTGGTCGAGCGGGTCATGTTGATGGGGCACGCAGCAGCGCCGCTTCCGTGCCGCCTGGTGGCCGCCGCCTATCGTGACGAGCAGGAGGCGCCCGACAAGGTGACACGGCTGGGGCCCGGCGTGGACGCCTGTCTGTTCGCCAGCCCGGTGCCCTACGACCTGGCCAGGCGTTCCGGCGTGCTGACCATGCCGGCCACCTATGTCCAGGTCGGCGGGGCGGCGATGATGGCGGCGCTGGCCAAGGCGGCGCTCGACCCGCGGTTCGACCCGCAACGGGTCAGCGTGGACGTGGTGAGCCGGGCCGACGTCGAGGAGGCGTACACCGACCTCGGCATCCCCGCGGCGGACGTGCACAGCCGCGACGAGCCGGGCGCGACCGGCACGATCGCCGCCTACCACGAGCGGCTCACCCGCCAGGGCACGACGACGGGGGCGCTGACCTGCCTGCCCGCCGTGGCCGAGCGCCTGCAGGCGGCCGGCGTGCCGGTCATCAGGGTCCGGCCGACGTCGGCGGCCATCCGCACGGCCCTGCACACCGCGGCGCTGCTCGGCGCGCACCACCGGCTGGAGGAGTCACAGCTCACGGTCGTGCTGGTGGAGGTGCCGACGCTGCGCGAGCCGGTGCGGCGGGCGGCGCCCCGCTACTGGCGCGACGAGCTGCGGCTGTCGCTGCACCGGCTGCTCGTCCAGGAGTCGAACCGGATCAGCGCCACGGTCTGGCCGATCGACGACCACAGCTATCTGGTGACCGCCACCAGGGGCTCGATCGCGGCGGCCACCGACGGGTTCAGGGTGCTGCCCTTCGCCGCCAGGATCCGCGACGAGCTGGGGCTGGCGGTCGAGGTGGGCGTGGGCATGGGACGCACCACGCACGACGCCGAGTCGCACGCACGGGCCGCGCTGGCGCGCACGCAGGCCGGCAAGCAGGCCCAGGGGTTCGCGGTGGACCGCGAGGGCCGGGCGCTCATCCCCGCGCCGCGGATGCCGCCGGCGGGCGCGGCCGCGCTCAAGCCGAAGGGCGTGGAGGTGCTGTCGCGGCTGGCGGCCAAGCTGGAGGGCGGCGACACGGTGGTCGACGCCGAGGGCGCGGGGAAGATGCTGGGGGTGACGCCGCGGACGGCGCGGCGGCTGCTGCGCACGCTGGTTGACGAGGGACTCGCGTGGCCGTTGCCGCCTAACCGCACACCGCAGCCGGGCCGCCCGCGCCAGCTGTACCGCCTGATCGTGGAGAAACTGGGGCCCCGCTGAGCACGCCCCCGCGCCCGCGCCACGCGCCCGGGTGGTCGCGGTTCCCCGCCGCGTTCCCCGGGTGGTCGCGGGCCGCCGCCCTCGCCGTCCTCCCCGGGCGGCGTTCGTGGGCGGGGGTTTGGGCTTCGCGGCGGGTCGTACCCCCGGTTGTGGACACGGATTTAGGGACTCTGGGTTGACTTCCGGTGAATTCACGGTTGGCGGCGTCCCGAGACGGGTATGAAGTCCGTCGCCCCCGATCGATGGTATTCGGACGGGGGCGCCAACCGTTTCAGGGCCTCTTCCCGCAGCGCCCGCTCCCCCCGCACCCCCCGCATCTCAACGTCTGATACCGGCGAGCGTTCTGTCGGTCCCGGGCACTATTGTCATGAGTCATGACAGCTGACACGCCTGACAGGCGGGTTTCCGTCCTCGTCTGGGTGGCGCTGGGCATCGTCTACGTGGTCTGGGGCTCCACCTACCTGGGCATCGCCATCGCCATCGAGACCCTGCCGCCCATGCTCAGCGGCGCCCTCCGCTTCCTCACCGCCGCGCTGCTGCTCGGCGCGTTCCTGCTGATCAGGAAGGGCCCCGAGGTCTTCCGGATGACGCGCCGCCAGTTCGTCGGCGCGGCGGTCGTCGGGCTCCTGCTGCTGACCGGCGGCAACGGCATGGTGGCCGTCGCCGAGCAGCACATCTCCACCGGCCTGGCCGCGCTGCTCGTCGCGTCCGTGCCGCTCTGGCTGGTGATGTTCAGGATCGCGGTACGGGACCGGCCCCAGGTTCTCACGCTGGCCGGGGTGCTGGTCGGGTTCGCCGGCGTGGCGGCCGTGTCGCTCAGCGGCGGCGCCGAAGGCAGCGTGACCGGGATCGTGGTCATCCTGATCGCCTCCGCGTCCTGGTCCGTCGGCTCGTTCCTGTCGAGCCGGATCGCGATGCCGGCCGACACGTTCGCCGCCAGCACCGTCGAGATGGCCGTGGGCGGCCTCGGCATGATCGCCGTCGGCGCCGTGTCGGGCGAGAGCTTCGACCCCGCGCTCGTCTCCGGCCGATCGTGGGCCGCGCTCGCGTATCTCATCCTGATCGGCTCGCTCGTCGGCTTCACCGCCTACACCTGGCTCCTGGGCAACGCGCCGATCTCGCTCGTGTCGACGTACGCGTACGTGAACCCGGTCGTGGCGGTGATCCTGGGCGTGCTCGTGCTGCAGGAGCAGGTGACCGTGCAGCTCCTGCTGGGCGGCCTGGTGATCCTGGTGGGCGTCGCCCTGGTCGTGTCGACCGAGCGGAAGCGACGCCCCAAGATCCCCGAGCCCGTCGGGACGGTGACTACGCCTTCCTGAAGTCGGCCGCGGCGGCCAGGAAGGCGTCGTTGGCCTCCGGGTCGCCGATGGAGACCCGGGCGCCCTCGCCCGCGAACGGCCGCACGGCCACGCCCTCCACCGCGCAGGCCGCGGCGAAGTCCATGGTGTCCTCACCGAGCCGCAGCCAGACGAAGTTGGCCTCCGTCGGCGGCACCTCCCAGCCCTGGGCGATCAGCGCCTCGCGGACCCGGGTGCGCTCCTTGACCACCCGCTCGACCCGCTCCAGCAGCTCGTCCTCCGCCGCCAGCGACGCCACCGCGGCCACCTGGGCGAGCTGGTTGACCGCGAATGGGATGATCGTCTTGCGTACGGCGGCGGCCACCGGCTCGTGGCCGACCAGATAGCCGACGCGCAGGCCCGCGAGCCCGTACGCCTTGGAGAACGTGCGCAGCACGCAGACGTTCGGCCGGTCGCGGTAGAGGGTGAGGCCGTCGGGCACCGACTCGTCGCGGACGTACTCGCGGTAGGCCTCGTCCAGCACCACCAGCACGTCGCGCGGCACCCGGTCCAGGAACGCCACCAGCTCCCGCTCGCGGATCGCGGTGCCCGTCGGGTTGTTCGGGTTGCACACGAACACCATGCGGGTCCTGTCGGTGATCGCCTCGGCCATGGCGTCGAGGTCGTGGTCCTCCCCCGCCAGCGGCACCCGTACGGACGTCACGCCGGCCAGGTCGGCGAGGAGAGGGTACGCCTCGAACGACCGCCACGCGTAGACCACCTCGACGCCCGGGTCGCCGACGGTCTCGAACAGCTGCTGCGCCACCGTCACCGAGCCCGCCCCGAGCGCGATGTGCTCCGCCGGCACCCCGAACCGGCCGGCGATCGCCTCGGTCAGCTCGACCGCACCCGGATCGGGGTAGCGGTTGACGAGCCGCGCACCCTCGGCGATGGCCGCCACGACGGACGGCAGCGGCTCGTAGGGCGACTCGTTGGACGACAGCTTGTACGACCGGCCGTCGGAGGTCATGACGGCCTTGCCCGGCCTGTAGGCGGGCATGGTGTCGAGGATCGGGCGGAAACGAGGCATGCCCATACGATAGGCCAGCCCTGCCGGGAACCGTCGCCAGCCCCTGGTCACTCCTTGAGCGAGCGGAGCATCGGAGGGTGCAGGAGCTCGGCCGGGCCGCGGCGGTAGAGCTTGGCGGGGCGGCCGCCGTCGCGGGTCGTGGTGGCGCCGGTCTCGACCAGGAACCCTTCCGCCTTGGTCACCTTGCGGTGGAAGTTGCGCGGGTCGAGGGCGCGGCCCCAGACGAGCTCGTACACCCTCCGCAGGTCCGCCACCGTGAACTCCGGCGGGCAGAAGGCGGCGCCCAGCGGGGTGTACTCCAGCTTGGCCCTGGCCCGCTCGACCCCGTCGAGCATGATGCGGCGGTGGTCGAAGGCCATGACGGCGAGGGATCCGACGGGCTGCCAGCTCATGTGGGCCTTCTCCGAGGCGGGCAGGTCGGGGGCCAGGCCGAGGTAGGCGACGCTGAGCACGCGCTGGCGCGGGTCGCGGTCGGGGTAGCCGTAGGTCTGGAGCTGCTCCAGGTGGACGGGCGCGCCGGGGAGTCCGGCGCGCTCGGCCAGGATGCGCTGGGCGGCCGCGGGCAGGTCCTCGTCGAGCTGGATGAACCCGCCCGACAGCGACCAGCGGCGCAGGAAGGGCGGGTTGTCGCGGCGCCACACCAGCGCGCTGAGCGCCCCGTTACGGACCGTGAGCACGACCAGGTCGACGCTGACCGGAATGCGCGGGACCATGCAGGCACGTTACACGCTGCCACACCACTGGTGGCGGGACAGGCGAGTCCGGGTCGCGTCGACCACCTGCGATCCGCTGACCGGCGGGACCTCGATGTCATGATCGAGAAAGGCCGGCCGGAGCCACCGCGCCGGCGAACGCGGCCATCGCGAACGCCAGAGCAACGGGGATCGCGAGGGCGGAAGGCAGGCCGGTCGCCGTCGCGACCGCACCGATCAGGACGGGACCGCTGAGATTGCCGACAGAGCTCAGGGCGCTGACCTTCGCGATGTTCCGCCCCGAACGTGCCGCTTGCGCGTTGCCCGCCGCGGTTATGACCTGGGGTACGAGACACGACAGCCCGGCACCGGCCGCGGCGATGCCGACGAGGGCGCCGGCCGGATGCGCGCTGACAAGGCCCAGACCCAGACCGGCGGCCGCCAGCAGACCACTGCCGCGGACCAGCCGCACGGGACCGTATCGCGCGGCCATGCGGTCACCGACCACGCGTCCCGCCGCGATGAAGACGGAGAACACCGCGAAGCCGCTCGCCGCGAAGCCCGCGGATGTGCCCAGGCTGTCCTGAAGGTAGACCCCGCTCCAGTCGGCGATCGCCCCCTCGGCCAAGGACCCGCACAGAGCGAGCAGGCCGAGCAGCGTCGTGGACCTGGAAAGTCTGGAAGGCGGCCCATGCGTGCGAGAGGTTCCCTCGTCAGCGGCCGGTGCACCGGGATCACCTATCGGGCCACGGGCGATCCCCGTGATCCCGGCGACGCAGACGGCGGCCAGGACGAAGGTCAGGCCGGGTGGCGCGCCCAAGCCTGCGCATATGCCGCCGAACGCCGCCCCGACGCCGCCACCAATGCTGTACGCGGCGTGAAAGGAGGCCATGATCGGGCGACCGTAGTCTCGCTCCACGTGCACCGCGGCGGCGTTGATCGCGATGTTGAGCACGCACAGCGACGCGCCGAACAGGAGGAGCACGGCGCAGAGAGCGGGGAGGCCGGGCGCCCATCCCGGCGGGATCAGGAGGGTGCCCGCGGCCATGACACCGATGCGCATGAGGCGTCCGCTGCCGAATCGGTCCACCAGAGCGCCGGCGAACACCATCATCGTGATGCTTCCCACCGGGATGGCGAACAGTGCGGCGCCCAGGGCCGCGTCATTCAGCGCCAGCTGATCTTTGATGGCCGGGATGCGCGCCAGCCATACGCCGCTCGTCGCCCCCATGAGCACGAAGTGCGTGAGAACGCGAATCCTGGCCATGCGCAGACGAGGATCGGGAACGTCTCGCTGCTCGCCAAGCATACGTCCTGCCTATCACGTCTCGACGCGCACCTGATTGCGGGCGAAGACGATTATGGCGGCCGACATACGCGCACGGAAGATAACTGTCAAGACGGATGAACGAGCCTTCTTGACGATTCGCCTTGAGCCTCCACAATCAGGCTACGAAGACAAAGGGGGCATGGTGGGCAATCAGATATTCACCCTCCTCGGGGTCGCATTGGGCGCGGGCACCTCGTTCCTGGTCTCTTCGCTGAACGAACGGATGCGATACCGGCGCGAGCTGAGGATTCGCTGGGACACGCACAAGTTCGAGGCGTACGGCGAATATCTGATGGCAGTCGTCGGCATGGCCCGCATCGCCGGCCAGATAGTCGGCCTGCGCGGACTGGACGACGCGGCGGCCAAGATCGCCGATGAACGGCAGGCGCTGTCGGCCCTGGACGAGGCCGAAGGCCGCCGGACAACGGCCTACGAGCGCGTCTACCTGCTGGGCGAGCAGCACTGCGTCGAGGCCGCGAATCAGCTCAACCGCAGCATCTGGAAAATGGAATGGATCGCCCGGAAGGCGCCCGGGAACGGGGATGCGACGCCGGAAAAATGGCAGGATTGCCTGGACGATTACCGGAGAGCGCTCAACTCCTTCCACCAGCAGGCCCGAAATGGCCTGCAGGTGTCCGGCGGGTCATTGACGGAGCGCGTCATCGCCAAGCCGATAGAGCGTTGATCATCCCGCCGATTCGCGGCGCCCTGTCACGATGCCGGAGCGCACACCTCTCACGGAGAACAAGATGGGAATTAAATTCATATTCTTCATGATGGTGGAGCTGCCCAGCATGATCGCGATGACGATCCACAAGGCGATCGGTTCCATCGGCGGGCAATCCGTGGAGCCGCTCCCCATCTGGGTATACCGGCTCCTGGGCCTGACGGGACTCGTGGTGGCGTTCTTCCTCTTCGCGATCGTCTTCTCGATCGTCGCTTGAGGGTGCGACGCACTGAGGATCAGGTCTCGACGCGGACGTGCAGGGGTTCGGTGGTCGACTGGCCGGAGGGGAGCTTGACGCTGATGCGGACCCACTCCCCGTCGGGCACCTTGCCCCAGTCGAAGGGCACCCAGGCCGTCTGCATGTGCTCGGGCAGCTCGTCCAGGGGGTCCTCGTCCAGCCAGCCCGCCTCGGAGACGACCAGGTCGGTCGTGCCGCCCGACCAGGTGACGGTGACGGTGCCGTCCTTGAGGTTGTAGCCGCGCACCTCGACCCCGTCCTCGGGGGCGCGGGCGCGGCGGATGGCGTCGACCGCGATCGGCCGCTGCCAGTCGCGCATGATCTCCGACTCCACCGACGGCGAGCCGCAGGTCATGAAGTCGCTCCACATGTACGAGACGATCTTCTGGACGTACCGGCCCGCCATGGCGACCGCCTGGTCGAGCCGCTTCTTGTCGGTCTTGCCGCGGGTCCCGTGGGTCGCGCAGGGCTCGTCGCCCGACGGCTCGAAGGCTTCGACGTTGGCCCAGAGCTGCACGTCGCGGCCGCCTTCGATCATCTCCTCGCGCGCCTCCGCCATCTCGCGGTAGTAGTCGCGGGTGGAGCCGTGGTAGGCGGTCCCGTAGGTGCTCTCGCCGACGACGGGGCGCAGCCGCTCGTCCACCTCCTCGCCGCGCTCGTCGGGCCAGTAGAGGCCGACCTTGCCGGTGCCGCGGCTGTCCTGCGGGGCGATGATGCCGACGCCGGTGCGCGCCAGCGCCTTGAACCCCTCGGCGACCTGCGCGGGGGTCTGGCCGAAGGGGACGCGCTTGCGGGCGTCGAGGTAGGGGCTGATCAGGATGGGCTTGCCGGGCAGTTCCTGGGCGACGATGCGGTGCTGGTCGGCGTACACCTCAAGGGTGGGGTTGCCGGCCAGGGTGTCGGACATCTGCACCTCGAACGGCTGGTAGACGCCGCCGAGCGACTGCCGGTCGGCGAAGCGCGCGCCGTAGTCCTGCAGGATGCGGCGGGTGACCGTGGTGAGCGTGCCGATGTGCTTGCGGTTGGCCCTGATCGGGGTGTCGGGGTCGCGCGGCGCCAGCGGCAGCGCGGGGAAGACCTGCACGCCGAACTGGTCGCCGAGGTCGAGCAGCTTGGTCAGGCTGTCCTCGGGTGAGCCGGCGATGAGGATCAGGTCGTACGTGGCGCCCTTGGAGAAGTCGCAGGTCGGGTCGTCGGAGCCGTCCGGCGGGGCGATGAGGCGGAAGTAGGTGCGCTTGCCGCCGTCGATCCTGCGTTCCATGGGCTGACACCGGAACAGGCCGTCGCCGAACGACTCGTCGGTGCGGTAGACGTACACGCGCCCGATGCGGTTGTCGGGGTGCGCCTCCTTCAGGTCGCGCTCGGCGGACTCGTGGCAGGTGACCCCGTCCTCCTCGCACGCCTCGTAGAGGGAGTCGACCTCACCGTCGCGGGTCTTGACGCGCCCCTTGCCGTCGACCGTGCGGTACTGCAGGCCGTAGCCGATCCTGATGACGGTGTCGCCGCCGACGCGGTGGATCTGCTGGAGCTGGCCGCGCCAGGTGCACGGGTTGGACGTGGGGGTGATCCAGTAGCCCGTGACGGCGTACGGGGCCTTCTCCTGGGTCTCGAACGTTCCACAGGGGTCGGTGAACTCGCTCACCATCGGCGTCGGCTGCGTCCGGGTCGGAGTCGGGGTCGGGGTGGGCCTGGCCCGTTCGCTGGTGTTGACGGGTTCGGCGTCGTCGATGGGCAGGACGACGACCACGGCCGCGACGGCGGCCAGGACCGCCGCGCCCAGGAGGACGAGGAGCCAGCGCATGTTCAGGAGCCCACCGCTCTACCGCTTCACCCCGGCCCAGGCTTCGAGCTGGGCGACGAATCGCTTGGCCGAATTGGGCCAGTGGTGGTTGGCGCGGGCGGCGGCGTAGCCGCGGGCGCCCTGGGCGCGTCGTTCGCGTACCTCGTCCCTGAGGGTCAGCACGGCCTGCGCCACCGCCTTCGGGTCCTGCCACGGCACCACGACGCCGCTCTCGTAGCGTTCGACCAGCTCGACGGCGCGGGGGGACGGGGTGGTGATGACGGGGATGCCGTGCGCCATGTACTCGATGATCTTGGTGGGCATGGAGTGGCGGTAGTTCGGCTCGTCGTGCAGCAGCGACAGCCCGGCCAGCGCGCCGTCGAGCCGTTTGAGCGCCTCGTCGTTCGGCATGAAGTCGCGCCACTCCAGCAGGCCCTCGGCGACGGCCTGGTTGAGCAGCGGCCGGCTCTGCGGGTCGGCGTAGCCGATCAGCTCGACGGCCACCCGGTAGGGCTGGAGCAGCCGCGCCACCTCGATCGCCTCCAGCACGCCCCTGGCCCTGGACAGCCAGCCCAGGTAGACGACCCTGTCGTCGCCCGGGGGCGTCACCGAGTCGGGCACCCACGTCTCGTTGGGCACGATGAGGTGGGCGTGCTTGAACCGGCCCGCGTACGCGGTCTCGGCCAGCAGCAGGTGGAGGTTGCTCTCGGCGGTGCTCTCCAGCATCCGGGCGAGGAACCGTACGGGCGGGCGCAGCAGGGACGGCAGCCACGGCTTGAGCGAGAGCGTGGCCGGGGTGTCCTCGTGCACATCCCACACCACCGGCGGCCGGTTGCGCACCCCCCACACCGCGAACAGCAGCTCGGGGTCGTGGATGAGGACCAGGTCGACCTGCCGGCGCATGCGCTTGAACAGCCGGCGCGCGGCCCAGACGGCGGAGATCCGTTTACGCTGCACGGCCCTGGGCAGATCGACGCCCGTCACCCAGGGACGCGGGACGACCCCGTGCCCGGTGTAGGAGGCGGCGTACGTGACCTCATGACCGGCATCCACGAGGGCGCGGATCTGCCGGTGCAGGATCCTCGCGTCCTCGGGGTTATGCACCACCGTCATGACGAGCACGTGCACGCGCGTTGCCTCCGGTCGCTACAGCCGCTCGACGCGTTCACCCTCGGTGAGCACACCGCGGGTGTCGAGCACGAGCCTGGCCTTGGCCTCGACCATCCCCAGGTCGAACGCGGCGTGCTGTTGCAGCAGCACCGTCACGTCGGCGGCGGCGACGGCCTCGGCCAGATCTTCCTCACGCCGCACGGGCGTGCCATCCACTGACCACTCCTTGACATGGGGGTCCGCGAACGAGAGATCGGCGCCCAGCTCCAGCAGCGCGCGCGCCACGGGCAGGGCCGGGGTCTCGCGTTCGTCGGCGATGTCCGGTTTGTAGGTGACGCCGAGCATAACGACTCTGGCGCCGTTCACCGCCTTTTTCTCTCTGTTGAGCAGACGTTGCACCCGGGCCACCACGTAGGACGGCATCCGCTCGTTGATCTCCTGGGCCAGCTCCACGAACCTGAACGGGTAGCCGAGCTTGCGCACGGTGTAGGACAGGTACGAGGGATCGACCGGGATGCAGTGGCCGCCGACGCCGGGTCCCGGCAGGAACTTGTGGAACCCGAACGGCTTGGTGGCGGCCGCCTCGATGGCCTCCCACAGGTCGATGCCGAGCTCGTCGCAGAAGATGGCCATCTCGTTGACCAGCGCGATGTTGACGTGCCGGTAGGTGTTCTCCAGCAGCTTGGCCATCTCCGCCTCGCGGGTGCTGCTGACCGGGACGACCTGCTCGATGAAGCGGCCGTAGAAGGCGGTGGCCCGGTCGCGGCAGGTGGGCGTGTAGCCGCCGACGACCTTGGGGGTGTTGCGCAGGCCGTACTTGGGGTTGCCGGGGTCGATGCGCTCGGGCGAGAAGGCCAGGTGGAACGCGTCGCCGGCGGTGAGCCCCGAGGTTTCGAGCAGCGGCCGGACCAGTTCGTCGGTGGTGCCGGGCCAGGTTGTGGACTCCAGCACGACGAGCGTGCCCTCGCGCAGGTTGCGGGCCACGGCCTTGCTGGCGCTCTCCACCGCGGACAGGTCCGGCCGGTGGTCCTCGTCCAGGGGCGTGGGCACGCAGATGACGATCGTGCTGCTCTCGGCCAGGATCGCCTCGTCGAGCGTGGCGCTGAACCCGTTGGCCAGCATGTGCTCGAGGTCGGCGTCGGTCAGGTCATCGATGTAGGACTGCCCGGCCTTCAGGGCGTCGACCTTCCGGGGGTCGACGTCGAGGCCCACGACCTTCAGCCCGGCGGCCACCGCCTCCTTGGCGAGGGGCATGCCGACGTAGCCGAGACCGATGACAGCCAAGTCGATTTCTGTCACAGCGGTGCCTTTGGGAGCCGGAAACAACACTTCATGGTCGCAAAGGTTATCTCAAGTCCACCTAGCTCACGCCTAATGCGAAGGAACCCGTCAGAACAGACAGCCCAAGCGAAGGTCATCGTTCGGCAAGGGTCCGGTACAGAGCTTGGTAGGTCTCGGCCACGCGGCTCCAGGTCCGCTTGGCGGCGACCTCGGCGCGGCCGGCCTCGCCCATCGCGGCCCGCCTGGCGGGGTCCTGCGCGAGCCCGTCGAGCGCCTTGGCCAGCTCGGCCGGATCCCCCGGCGGCACCAGCAGGCCGGCGCCGTCGGTGCCGACCAGCTCCGACAGGGCCGGCAGGTCGCTCAGCACGACCGGTTTGCCCAGCGCCATCGCCTCCACGGGCTTGAGCGGCGTGACGAGCCTGGTCACCCGCAGGTCCTCGCGGGGGCAGACGAAGATGTCGATGGCGTCCTGGGCCTGCAGGGCCTCCTCGGGCCCGACCCTGCCGGGCAGGATCGCGCTCGACAGCCCCAGCTCGGCGACCAGCTCCAGCAGGGCGTCGCGCTCGGTGCCGTCGCCGACGATGAGCACCCGCACCGGCCTGCCCTCGTCGCGCAGCAGCGCCGCGGCCCGCAGCAGGGTGGCGAAGCCCTCGTAGGCCACGATGCTGGACACCGAGCCGACCACGATCTCGCGCTCCTCGATGCCCATGGCCCGGCGGAACGAGGCGCCGTCGTAGTGGGCGGTGAGCAGCGAGTCGTCGACGGCGTTGGGCGCGAGGTGGATCCGCTCGCGCGGGACGCCCCGCTCGACGATCTCGGTGGCCATGGTCTCGGCCAGCGTGACGACCGCGTCGGCCTCGCGCATCAGGAACGCCTCGCGCTCGCGCTGCAGCACGTGGCGCTGGCTGCCCACCCGCTTGGGGTCGCGGGAGGCCCAGGTCTCCTCCAGGAACCCGCGTACCTCGTACACGAACGGGGTGCCGGTGCGCTCGCGCACGGCGTGCGCGACCGAGCCGTTGCGGTGGTCGGTGGCGGCGTGCAGGATCTGCGGGCGCAGCTCGGCGACGAGCCGGGTGACCGCGTCGGCGCCCTTGACCATGCGGCCGTGCATCTCGAACGGCACCTCGCCGCGCCCGTCGGGCAGCAGGCGGTAGTAGGGGATGCCGTCCAGCTCCTCGTACGGGGGCGCGTCCGCGTGACCCTGGAGCATGGGGTAGCCCCAGCTCGTGACCACGTGCGGGTCGAGCCCCGCGGCCTTCTGCGCGGTGACGATGCGGTGGGTCCTGACCGTGTAGCCGGCCTGGGTGTACGGGAGCGAGTTCGTGATGAGATGGAGCACGCGCCCGGCGACCCGGTCCAGGACGGCCACCTTGGCGCCGGGCGGGATCGGGTCGGGGCTGATCGCGGCCAGCTCGCCGCGGTAGTAGGCGGCCCGGCGCTTGACGAACGGGTATTTGGTGAAGGGCTCCAGCACGTCGGCGGCCATGCTGACCCGGCCGGAGTCCCAGTGCTCCTTGGCCTCGTTCCACGGCGCCCTGATCATGCGCATGCCGAGCTTGCGCACGACGTGGCGGGCGCGGCGGGCGGCGGGCCAGGCGACCTTGCCGATGACCGGGCGCAGCCGCGGCGGCATGGCGTCGGCGGCGGCCTGGGCGACCCGGACCGGGTCGGCCCTGACCTTGGTCACGACCACGCGGGAGACGATGATCGGATGCTGGATGAAGCCCTTCAGAAGTCCACCGACGCCGGCACGGGCGGACTTCGCGGACACCCCAGCGGAACGTGGAGAGGAGTCTCGGGGACTGGCGTCGGATGCCACGCGGTGACCGTACCATAGGCAACGTTTTTTCCCTTCCGCTATGAAAGGCGAGGTCAATGAGGGAGAACCCCCTGGTCCTGCACGTTCTGGGCGCGCGTCCCAATTTCGTGAAAGCGGCCCCGGTGGTGCGTGCACTCGGCGAGCTCGGCGTGCGGCAGGGCATCATCCACACGGGCCAGCACTACGACACGCTGATGTCCGACGTGTTCTTCGCCGACCTCGGCCTGCCCGACCCGGTGGCGAACCTGGGGGTGGGCTCGGGCAGTCACGCCAAGCAGACGGCGACCCTGCTCGTGGGCCTGGAGGAGACCTTCCAGGAGCACCACCCCGACCTGGTGGTCGTCTACGGCGACGTGAACTCGACGCTGGCCGCGATCCTCGTCTGCGCCAAGCTCGGCATCAGGACCGCGCACGTCGAGGCGGGGCTGCGCTCGTTCGACCGGAGCATGCCGGAAGAGGTCAACCGGATCGTCACCGACGCGCTCTCCGACCTGCTCTTCGCCACCTCCCCCGACGCGCTGTCCCACCTGGCGGCCGAGGGCGTGCCCGCCTCGAAGGTGCACCTGGTGGGCAACCCGATGATCGACAGCCTGTTCTCGGCGCTGCCGTCGCTCGACCCGGCCCCGGTGGTCGCCCGGCTGGGCCTGCCGGAGCGGTACGCGGTCGCGACGCTGCACCGCCCGGCCAACGTCGACACCCCGGAGGCCGCCCGGGAGCTGGTCTCGGCGGTGCTCGGCGTGGCCGCGCACCTGCCGGTCGTGGTGCCGGTCCACCCGCGTGGCCGCACCCGCCTGGCCGAGGCCGGGCTCGTGGACGGCCCGTCGGTGCGCGTGGTCGACCCGCTGGGCTATGTGGACTTCCTCTCACTCGTCCGGGGCGCCGCGCTGGTCGTCACCGACTCCGGCGGCGTGCAGGAGGAGACGACCATGCTGGGCGTGCCCTGCCTGACCGTGCGCCCCAACACCGAGCGCCCGATCACGATCACGCACGGCACGAACCGGCTGGTCACCCCCGCCCTGCTGCCGGCGGCCGCGGAGAAGGCGCTGGCCGACGGCGCGGTCACGCCGTCGGGCGAGCTGCCTCCGCTGTGGGACGGCGCCGCGGGGCCGCGCATCGCCCGGGTGATCTCCGCGTGGCTGAAGGGGGACAACCTCTCGCCCGCGGCCCAGGGGACCCGTTCCGAGTAATCCCCAGATTCGGTACGGATCTCGCCGTACTATGACATACCTCCGCACCAGCGATAGGCGATAGTCATGGCCGAAACCCCTGAAGAGCCCGCGTTCCAGCGCCTGGGACCGGTGAACTGGCTGCCCGAGGAGCGCAAGGTCGTCGAGCGCTACGAGGCGGAGGTCCGGGAGCTGCGCCGCCGGCTGGAGATCGCGGAGGCCAAGGCCGCCTACGCCACCTGGAAGCTGGAGGCGACCCAGGCCAAGCGGACCTTCAAGCTCGGCGAAGCCATCGGCTCGAAGAGCCCCGGCAAGGTGCTGGAGGCCGTCCGCTCCAGGCAGCGCGCGCCCAAGCCGCCCGTCCCGGTCAGCGAGGCCGTCGAGCTGGCCGGCAAGCGTCCGCCCGAGGTCAAGGTGCCCGCGGTCAAGTGGCCGGCCGGCCCGGTGAACCGCCCGGACCTGAAGGTCGCGGTGATCCTGGACGACTTCTCCAGGATGGCCTTCCGCTATGAGTGGGACCAGATCGAGTTCGGGCTCAAGGACTGGCCGGAGATCTTCGCCGAGAAGCGGCCCGACCTGCTGTTCTGCGAGTCGGCCTGGCACGGCAACCAGGGCCGCTGGCGCTACCAGATGACCGGCACCAACGCGCCCAAGGAGCCGCTGCGCGAGCTGGTCGCCTGGTGCCGGCAGGAGGGCATCCCGACGGTCTTCTGGAACAAGGAGGACCCGCCGAACTTCGACTTCTTCATCGACACGGCCAAGCTGTTCGACTACGTGTTCACGTGCGACGGCGACATGCTGCCGAAATATCGCGAAATTTTGGGACATGATCGGGTGGACGTGCTCCAGTTCGCCGCCCAGCCGCGCGTGCACAACCCGGTCCAGCAGCGCGAGGGCCGGCTGCACGACGTGGTCTTCGCCGGCATGTACTTCCGCGACAAGCACCCCGAGCGGCGCGAGCAGATGGAGACGGTGCTCGACCCGGTGCGCGAGCTCGGCCTGCACATCTTCGCCCGCAACGGCGAGGTGGACGAGAAGTACGCCTGGCCGGAGAAGTACCGCCCGCACATCGTGGGCGAGCTGCCCTACGACCAGATGCTCGCCGCGTACCGGATGTACAAGGTCTTCCTGAACGTCAACTCGGTGCTCGACTCGCCGACCATGTGCGCGCGCCGCGTGTTCGAGCTGTCGGCCTGCGCGACCCCGGTGGTGACGGGCTGGTCGCGGGCCGTCGAGGAGACCTTCGGCGAGCTGATCCCGATCGCCCGCGAACCCATCGAGTCGTACAACCAGGTGCTGCACCTGATCAACAGCCCCGAGCTGCGCGCCCGGATGGGTCACCTGGCGATGCGCGAGGTGTTCGACAAGCACCTGTTCACCCACCGGGTGGACCAGGTACTCCAGCTGCTCGGCCGGCCGGCGACGCCGCGGTCGCGGTCGATCTCGGTGGTGCTGCCGACCAACCGCGCCTCCCAGATCGAGCACGCGATCTCGTCGGTGGCCAAGCAGATCCACCGGCCGCTCCAGCTCGTCATGGTGCTGCACGGCCTCGACATCGACCCGGTCGTGGTGGCCGACAAGGCCCGCATGGCGGGCGTCACGGACGTGACCGTGCTCCCGGCCGACCCGGGGCTGTCCCTGGGCGCCTGCATGAACCTGGGCATCGAGGCCGCTGAGGGCGAGCTGATCGCCAAGATGGACGACGACAACCTCTACGGCGAGCACTACCTGTCGGACCTGGTGCGGGCCTTCGACTACACCGAGGCGGAGCTCGTCGGCAAGGGCGCACACTACGCGTACTTCGAGGGCTCCAACACCACCATGCTCCGCCTGCCGGGCCTGGAGCACCGCTACTCGTTCCTGGTGCAGGGCGGGACGTTCCTCGGCACGGCGGACATGTTCCGCTCCTACCGCTTCCCCGACCTGACCCGGGGCGAGGACACCCACCTGGTCCGCCGCCTCAAGGAGGACGGGGTCAAGATCTACTCGGCGGACCGGTTCAACTTCGTCTACTGGCGCAGCGCCGACGCCGCCATGCACACCTGGCAGGCCGACCACATCAAGCTGACCAGGAACGCCCAGTTCTCCTTCGTCGGCCGCCCCGACGACCACGTGCTGATCTAGGCGCTGAACGGGTCGACGTGCCACGGCGTGTTGCGCACGCCGTGCCGTGCGTGCCCGTGCCTATGGTGGCCGGATGAGTGACGACTCCGGCCTGGTGACGATCACCGGTCACCAGGACTTCGGCAAGACGGTGGACGACGTGTGCGCGGCGGTGGCCGCGATGGGATATCACGTGTTCGCGCAGGTGGACCACACGGACAACGCGGTGCGGGCGGGCAGGGAGCTGCCGCCGACCACTCTGGTGCTCTTCGGCGAGCCCACCGTCGGGACCGACCTGATCGCCGAACGCCGCACCGAGGCCATCGACCTGCCGTCCAAGATCCTGGTGTGGCAGGACGCGGACGCCGTGCGGCTGACGTACAACACGGCGGACTGGCTGGTGCGCCGCCACGGTGTGGAGCGGGAGGGGGCCGCCGCCGCGCAGGTCCTGGAGGAGACGACCGAGAAGATCTGCCGGCAGGCGGCCTCCGCGCGACCGTAGGGAGGCTCGCCCGCCGGCTGGATCTTCGCGGTTCAGACGGCGGCCTTGGAGAGGTTCTGGTCGGCGAGCCGGCTGAGCTCCAGCAGACCGGCGCGCTTCACCTCCTGGCCGACGACCATGAGGCTCATGACGAAGCCGCCGCGCCTGATCGTGACCGTCCCGATCTGGGCCTGCCGTTCGCCGCCGGAGGCGGTGGTGAGGTAGGCGCGCGACTCGTCGCCCTGACGCGGCAGGGCCAGGTCGCGGGTACGGTAGACGACCTCCATGCCGCGTACCTGGGCGCTGTAGGCGTCGCACTGGTCGGGCAGCGGGCCGGGGAAGGCCTCAGGGGGGAGGGCCATCACGGACTGGGTGATCACGCCCCGGGCCGAGGTGAACTTGACCACGGCCGCCGGGGCTTTGGCGATCTCCGGCCGGGCGGCGTCGAGCTGGGTGGCGCCGGCGCACTCGGGGTGCTCCAGCTTGGACTCGCGGATGGCGTCCAGGCTCTGCTTGGTGAACCGGAGCGTTCCGTAGGTGCCGATCTCGGGGCCGTACGCGACCTCCATGCCCTTGGGCACCGGGAGGAGCGCGGAGCGGAGCTTGGCCGCCTCGGCGGGCGCGGGCTGTGACGGCTGGGCGGACGCGGCGGGCGCCTGCGGGGCGGTCTTCTCGGAAGCGCAGCCCGCTATGACCGTCATGCTGAGAAAAGCCGCGGAAAATGCCTTTAGCATGAATTCTCCATTTCACTTCTACGGCATCGGGTAGACGTTAAGGGAAACGCGGCTCTCAGACGGCGGCAACGGCGTTATCCATAGGTTCGACAGGTTCGGCGGGAAACCCTCACAACCCCCGCCGAGCAGCGGTTACATCCTGGTACGCGCCCACACGCGAAGGTTAGTCGGCTTTTCTCCCACGGCATTCCCCGTAACAGGGGAGCGCAAAGTCTCGCCCACCCGCCGCGCGCCTCGCACGGCCTTTTCCGGCGAGTACTGATGATCGCCGCATGGGGGACATCGGCCGTTCGGCGGCGGGACGCGAACTGGGCATGCGGCGCGCCATCTCGCGCCGCGACTTCTTCGACGGGGTGGCGGTGACGGCGGGGGTCGCGGCCGTGGGCGTCCCGGAAGCGGCCGGGACCGCCTACGCGGCCGCGTCGGCCCCGGCGCCGGCCGGGTTCCACGGCGGCACCTCCCAGGCGCTCAGCGTGCTCCACGCGCTGCGGGACGGCCGCTTCTGGCAGCACGCGGACCCGCCCGTGCCGACCGGGGAGTCCTACGACCTGGTGGTGGTCGGCGCCGGGCTGAGCGGGGTGAGCGCGGCCCACGAGTGGCTGCGCCGCCACCCGCGCGCGCGGGTGCTGATCCTCGACAACCACGAGGTCGCCGGCGGCCACGCGCAGCGCCCCGGCTCCGGCTGGACGGCGGCGCCCGCGAGCTGGACCCCGGAGTTCGGCGAGCTGCTCGACCGGCTGGGCCTCGCGGCGACCCCGTGCCAGGAGTGCGGCGCCGACGACAGCGTGATGTGCGACCGCGAGACCTTCCCCGTCGAGACCCTGGTGAGCACCGGCGCGCCCGTGGACGGGTGGATCGGCCGGCTGCCCGTCGCCGACGACGCCAGGGCGGATCTGCTCCGCCTGTACGCGGGCGGGCCCGACCCGTTCCCCGGGCTCTCGCCCGAGGACAAGCAGGAGCGCCTGGCCGGGCTCACCTACTCCCGCTACCTGCTGGAGACGCTGGGGGTGCACCCGGACGCGGAGCGGTTCTGCCGGACCATGCCCAGCGCCGCCTGGGGGTACGACGCCCGGGCCCTGGGGGCGGTGGACGCCTGGGGGCTCGGCTATCCCGGCTTCGCCGGGCTCGGCCTGGACGCGGGCAAGCCCTCACCGTTCAACGCGCCCACGGTCGCCAAGGAGTGGGGCACGGCCGGCCGGGTCGCGCACCTGCCGGGCGGGCTGCACGGGCTGCTCCGGGCGATGCTGGACGGGCTGGGACGCAAGGTCCGGCTGCGGCTGTCCAGCCCGGTCGTCTCGGTGCGCAACGACGGCCCGGCCGAGACCGCGGCCTCCGCCACCGTCGGCTACTTCGACGGCCACGAGGTCAGGTCCGTCGGCGCCGGGGCGGTGATCCTGGCCTGCTGGCACGCGGTCGTCCCGCACCTCGTCCCCGACCTGCCCGGCGACCAGCGCGAGGCGCTGCGCGCGGCGGTCAAGACGCCGCTGGTGGAGGCCGTGGTGCGGCTGCGGAGCGGGGACGCCTGGCGGCGGCTCGGCGTCGCCCGCACCCGCTGGACCGGGGCGTACTGGAGCCTGAGCGAGCTGGTGCGCCACTCCGGCGACGGCGTCACGGCGCGCCTGGTGGCCGCGCCCTGCCGGTCGGAGCTGGGCCCGGCCGAAGGATCGGCCGCCGGGCGTCAGGCGCTGCTGCGCACCCCGTACGAGACGCTGGAGTTCTCGGCGCGTGACCAGCTCGCGCGGCTGCTCGGGCCTGCCGGGTTCGATCCCGGCAGGGACGTCGAGGCGGTCGCGGTCTACCGCTGGGGCCATGGGTACTCGCCCGAATACTGCCGTCCCTGGCACGCGTTCCACCCCGACGGGCCGTCACCGGCCGAGACGGCGCGCAGGCGGTTCGGCAGGATCGCCCTGGCCGGGTCGGACTCGGCGCCCGCCGCCAGGGCGGACGCGGCCGTCACCGCCGCCTGCCGGGCCGTGCGGGAACTGGCGGGCTGAGGCGGGCGGTCATACCCGCGCGCCCTTCTTGGGGCTTACATCAGTAATCGCGTTGAACATCCCTGTTGCTCCCACTGCGGTGGATGCTTAATCGGTGCTAGTCTCCTGTGCGATCTTCCGGAGGTGTATTCACACAGAGGTTGTGGAAATGCCCTCGACTCCGAGGTTGGGACATGGGCTCGCAAAACCGGTCAATTCGGTTCAAGATCTTCTTATTGCTGCTGTTACCCCTCCTGTCCTTGAGCGCGCTCTGGGGCTTCGTGCTCAACCTCACCGTGAGCGACGGCTGGTCGTTGCTGCGCGGCGACACCCTCTACCGGACGGTCGGCGTCACCTCCACCGACCTGGGCGTCGAACTCCAGGCCGAGCGGGAGCGCACGCTGATCAAGCTCACCGACGGTAGGCCCAGCGCCGAGCTCGGCGAGCAGCGCGGGCGCACCGACGCCGCGCTCAACGCCTTCCGCGCGGCCATCGCCGAGGCCGACGTCGACCTCGCCGACGGCCTGCGCACCCCGCTGAGCACCCTGCAGGCCGAACTGTCCCGGCTCCCCGCCATCCGCACCGGCGTCGACGGCGGCTTCAGCACCAGGATGCTCGGCCTCAACGAGTACAACCGGGTGCTCGACGCCATGTACCGGTTCTACGACCACCTCGCCCCCGCCCCCGAACTGGCCGTCTACCAGCAGGTCGCCGCGCTGCAGACGATGAGCAACGCGCACGAGTTCCTGCTCAGGGAGCACGCCCTCATCCGCGCCGCCCAGCTCGACGGCCGGATCACCGAGCCCGAGGCGGCCGCGTTCACCGAGTACGCCTCCTCCAGGAAGTTCCTGCACGCGCGCGGTCAGGCGAGCCTCGACGTCGAGCTGCGCCGGCCGTACGAGGAGCTCTTCAAGAGCGAGGCGTTCCTGACCTTCGCCACCATGGAGGCCAGGATCATCAGGAGCGGCGCGCCGCCCCCCGCCGCCACGAGCTGGAACGACGCCACCGGCGAGGTGATCGCCCAGCTCGACGCGATCAGCGCCAGGACGGCCGCCCAGCTGGGCGGCAGGGCCGCCGACGCGGCCACCGCCACCCAGATCCAGATCGGCGTCGCCGGCGGCGTCGGCCTCGTCGCCGTGCTCGCCTCCATCATCATCTCGGTGCGCTTCGGACGCCGGCTCGGCGCCGAGCTGGCCGGGCTGCGCTCGGCCGCCGTCGAGCTGTCCGAGCGGCGCCTGCCCGAGCTGGTCAGGCGGCTCAGCCGGGGCGAGGAGGTCGACGTCGCCGAGGAGGCCAAGCCGATCCAGGTCAGCGGCTCCGCGGAGATCAGCGACGTCGCGGGCGCGTTCGGCGCGGTCCAGGCCACGGCGGTGCGCGCCGCCGTCGGCCAGGCGGCGCTGCGCCGCGGGCTCGGCCAGGTCTTCCTCAACCTCGCCAGGCGCAAGCAGGGCCTGCTGCACCGCCAGCTGTCGGTGCTCGACGGCATGCAGCGGCGCACCCACGACCCGGACCAGCTGGAGGAGCTCTTCCGGCTCGACCACCTCACCACCCGCATGCGACGGCACGCGGAGAGCCTGATCATCCTGTCCGGCTCGGCTCCCGGCCGGGCCTGGCGCAAGCCGGTGCCGGCGATCGACATCGTCCGGGCGGCCATCGCCGAGGTGGAGGACTACACCCGGGTCGACGTGGCCAACATGCCCGGCAGCGCGATCGACGGCCTGGCCGCCGCCGACCTCACCCACCTGATCGCCGAGCTGGTGGAGAACGCCACGATCTACTCGCCGCCCGACACCGCGGTCCAGGTCCGCGGCGACCGCGTCAGCAACGGCTACTCCGTCGAGGTGGAGGACCGCGGGCTCGGGCTGCAGCAGGAGGAGTACGACGCCTACAACCGCATGCTGGCGGACCCTCCGGAGTTCGACCTGGCCGACAGCGACAGGCTCGGCCTGTTCGTCGTCGCCAAGCTGGCGCAGCGGCACTCCATCAAGGTGCTGCTGCGGCGATCACCGTTCGGCGGCACCACCGCCATCGTGTTCGTGCCGGACAAGCTCGTCTCCGACCAGCGGGAACTGCCCCCCGCCGCGGACGACGGGCTGCCATCACTGCCGAGCCGGACCAGAAGGAAGGCCCTGGCGGTCGTGAGCGGCACGCACGCGGGCTTGCCAAGGCGGGTCCGGCAGGCCACATTGTCATCCCAAAAGTCATCCCGACAGTCATCCCGACAGTCATCCCTAGAGTCACCCCGGCTCGATCACGGCCAGCCGTCCGAGCCGGAGCCAGAGCGGAAGAACGAACGCTCTCCCGACGAGGTGCGCAACCTGTTCTCCGCGTTCCAGCGGGGAACCCAGCGCGCCCGAGAAGAAGCTGATGAGGAGGGGGAGGCATGAGCGTGCCGACGACCAACACCGGTGAGCTGAACTGGCTCCTTGACGACCTGACGACCCGGGTGGGCGCCGTCAGGCAGGCGGTCATCCTGTCGACCGACGGCCTGGCCGTCGGCTACTCCAAGGGACTGACCCGCGAGGACGCCGAGCACCTGTCCGCCGTGGCCGCCGGTTTCCAGAGCCTGGCCCGGGGCACCGGCCGCCACTTCGGCGGCGGTGACGTACGCCAGACCATCGTGGAGATGGAATCGGCGTTCCTGTTCGTCACGGCCGCCGGCCAGGGCACGTGCCTGGCCGTGCTCGCCGACGCCAACGTCGACGTGGGCCACATCGCCTACGAGATGGCGATGCTGGTCAAGCGGGTCGGCCAGCACATCACGACCAATCCCCGAGCGATGCCATGAGCGATACCCCGCAGTGGCTGGACGAGGACGCGGGGCCGATCGTGCGGCCCTACGCCCTCATCCGAGGTCGTACGAGGTCGTCGGGGGACAGTCTCGACCTCGTCGCGACCGTCCGCGCCGTGGGGGACGCTCCGGATGACCTCTCCCCCGAGCAGTCGCTCATCCTGAGGGCGGCTCGCGCCCCGATCTCGGTGGCCGACGTGGCCGTCGAGGTCGACCTGCCTGTCGGCGTCGTCCGGGTGCTCCTGGGCGACATGCGTGACCAAGGGCTCATCTCGGTATCGGCCCCCTCCGCGGCCGGATCGCGCCCGAGTGAGGGCATTCTCAAGGAAGTGATCAATGGACTCCGTGCTCTCTGAGGACCCCGTCGCGCTCAAGATCCTCATCGCGGGCGGCTTCGGCGTGGGCAAGACCACCCTGGTGGGATCGATCAGCGAGATCAGGCCGCTGCGCACGGAAGAGGTGCTGTCCGACCGCGGGGTCGGCGTCGACGATCTCGACGGCGTCGAGGCCAAGACCACCACGACCGTGGCGATGGACTTCGGCCGCATCACGATCCGCGAAGGGCTGGTCGTCTACCTGTTCGGCACGCCCGGTCAGGAGCGGTTCTGGTTCATGTGGGACGAGCTGTCCTACGGCGCGCTGGGCGCGGTGGTGATCGCCGACACCCGGCGGCTGACCGACTGCTTCCCCTCGGTCGACTACTTCGAGCAGCGCGGCACGCCGTTCGTGGTGGCGGTCAACTGCTTCGACGGCGCCGACCGGCACAGCGTGGACGACGTGCGCATCGCCCTCGACCTGGACGACGACGTGCCCGTGATGCTGTGCGACGTGCGGCGGCGCACCTCGGCCAAGGAAGTCATGATCACGCTCGTGGAGCACTCGCTCCGCACGCTGACCACGACCGGCTAGAGCGCGCGCAGGCCGTTGATCACTTCACGCAGCAGGCTCTCCGAAGGCGTCGCGGCCTTGGACCGCGGCGCCTTCACCGCCACCAGGCCGTAGTCGAGCAGGTCGCCGAGCAGCACCCTGACCACCGCCACCGGCAGGTCGAGCTCGGCCGCGACCTCGGCGACCGGCCTGGCGTGCTGGACCAGGCAGCCCAGCAGCCGGCGGTGCTGGACGCCCAGCTCCGCCTTCGGCGGCGCCGGCCGGCCGGTGAGCGACACGGTGGCCAGCAGGTCGAGCCCGGTGGACAGCGCCTTGGCAGCGGGCCTGGTGCGTCCGCGGGTCACCGCGTACGGGCGCACGACCGGCCCGGCCTCCTCGTCGACCCACTCGTGCTCGCGGCTCACGATGGCGTCCCCCCGTCCTGGTCACTGTCCTGACGTCCGCGCTGCCAGCCCGACTGGAGCGAGGAGAGCAGCGCCCTGGTCTCCTCCGGCGAGCGTTCCCGCGCCTGCTCCCCGGCGGCCGGCGGGCCGACCTGAGGCGCCTGATCCGGGACGCGCTTGCTGGTCCGCACCCGGCGCGGCAGACCGGAGTCCTGGGCCTGCTCGGGAGCGCGCTTGCTGGTCCGGACCCGGCGCGGCAGCCCGCCGGGTCCGGAGCTGCGGGCGAGCCGGACGTCCGCGGGCGCGCCGCCCTCCGGCGGCGCCTCCCTGCCGGCGGCCGACGCCGCGACGGACTCCAGCTCGGGCGGCTCGGGGGGCCGGATCGCGGGCATCGGCTGGATCAGGTGCGCGGGCACCAGCACGATCACCGTGGTCCCCCCGTACGGCGACGGCTTGAGCGTGACGCTCACCCCGTGCCTGGCCGCCAGCATGCCGACCACCGCGAAGCCGAGCTGCTCGGTCCGCGCCGGGTCGAACTCGGGCGGGCCGGCCAGCCGCCGGTTGACGGCGTCCCTGGCCTCGTCCGTCATGCCCAGCCCGCGGTCCTCGATCTCGACGGCGAAGCCCCTGCCGACCAGATCGCCGCGGACCGACACCTCGCTGCCGGGCGCGGAGAAGGCGGCCGCGTTCTCGATCAGCTCGGCGAACAGGTGCATGAGGTCGGCCACCGCCTCGCCTCCGACGCCGGACTCCGGCATCGGGTAGACGCGCACCCGGGTGTACTCCTCGACCTGGGCGGCGGCCCCGCTCAGCACCTCCTCCACGCCGATCACGCCGCGCCAGCGCCGGCCGACCGTGCCGCCGGACAGCAGCACCAGGCCCTCGGCGTGCCGACGCATCCGGGTGGTCAGGTGGTCGAGCCTGAACAGCCGCTCCAGCGCCTCCGGCTCCTCGGTCTCCCGCTGCATCTCGTCCAGCAGCTTGAGCTGGCGCTGGACCAGCGACTGGCTGCGCCTGGCCAGGTTGCGCAGCGCCTGGGCCACCCCTTCGCGCAGCCGGGCCTGTTCCACGGCGGCGTCGACGGCGGTGGCCCGCACGCTGTCGAACGCGGCCGCCAGGTCGGCCACCTCGCCGGTGGCGCCCGCGTCCACCCGGATCGGGGGCACCTCGGCGGCGGGGTCCACCGGCTCGCCGCGGCGCAGCTTGCCGACCACGCACGGCAGGCGCTCCTCGGCCAGCTCCCCGGCGGAGCCGCGCAGCGCCGCCAGCTCGCGGGAGATCCGCCTGCCGACCCGTACCGAGACCACGACGGAGAGGATGACGGCGACCAGGCCGAGCGCGCCCGCGACGGCGGCGCGCACGATGATGGCCATGCCGGCGGGCTCCATCCGGGCCAGCAGGACGTCACCGGACCGGTAGAGGCCCTGGGTGAAGTCCTCCAGCACCGGTTCGACCGCGCCCCGCCACTGCCGCAGGTCGACCGGCTGGCCGCCGACGTAGGACTGCAGCGCCCGCTCCATGGACCCGTAGGCGCCACTGGCGGCCATGCTCTCGAGCGGGGCGCGCATCTCGGCGTCCAGGTTGGCCAGGGCCTTGGGGAAGAGGTACGTGCGCGCGCCGTCGATGCCGGCCAGCAGGTGGACCTCGGTCATGGTCCAGCCGTCGCCGTCCACGGCGGAGTTGCCCGCGACGATCAGGGCGTGCTCGCGGCTGAGCAGCTCGCGCACCTGCGCGGCCATGATCAGGCCCTGGGCCTGGCGGGCCAGCTCGACGTCGGTGCTGACGGTCATGGCGGAGTAGAGCCGGTCGATGGTGTCCGGGATGGTGGCGTACTCGCTGATCAGGGTGTGCGGGGCGAGCTGCCGGCCGTCGACCTTGCTCCGGATCTCGGGCAGCCGGTCGAGGACCTTGAGTACCTCGGCGAGCCGCGCCTTCATGGCGTCGTCGAGCGAGGCCTGGGTGTCCTCGGCCGTCGCGCCGCGCACCAGCCGCTGCTTGACCTCGTCCACCTTGGCGCGGGCCTCGGCCAGCTTCTTGGCGTCGGTCGAGGTGCCGGCCAGCAGCTCGGCGGAGGCCAGGCGCTCGGCCTGGAGGTTGACCACCAGGAAGTCGGCGTGATCGACGATCCCCGTCCAGAAGGTCTCGACCTTGAGAAGGTTGAGCGCCTCCCGTGTCGTCGTGCTCGCGGCGAACCCCCAGAGCGCGACCAGGGAGACCAGGGGGATGACGAGCAGCGCCGAGATCTTGAATCGGATGGATCTGCCCGATGCCATGACACCTGCTCCCGGATAGAAGATCGCGGGAGAGAATAGCACTCAATGAGGCCGAGAAAAGATCAACTAGCGATAAATCTGTGATATGTCGGAAATTTAAGGACGCTACCCATCCAGACCACGCGAAGCAGCCAGATCGCCAGCACAGCCAGCAAAGCCACCTCCGCGCTCAACAGCGCCCGCTCCACCAGTCCGATCATGACCCGCTCCCCCGGCAGCGCCACGTACGTGATCGCCAGCAGCCCGATCCCGCCCGCCAGGGCCACCCACTCGACGGTCCTGGCCACCGGCCGCCACACCCGGTCGCGGGCCAGCCGGGGCACCAGCAGCGCCCCCGCCGCCGGCAGGCTGACGAACGCCGCGATCGACGCGTACCGGTGGATCTGGGCCGCGACCGTCAGGTCGTCGCCGAACGGTGTGGTCGGGACCGCCGCCGCCACCAGCAGCGCCCCCGACCACACCATGAGCAGCCCCTCCGGCATCCCTCTGACCGGAGCCCCCACCGACCGCAGCCCCGCCAGCAGCGCCAGCGAGCCGAGAGCGACCGCCGCCATCGCGAACTCCGTGACGCCCCCGCGGCTCGCCACGGCATACTCGCTCACGGTCGCGTTCAGCGGGTCCAGGTATGGACCGGAGCCGAACTGCGCGGCCACCACGCCGGACACACCGGTCGTCAGCGCGACGAGCGCGACGATCGGATAGGCCCTCGGGCCCGGGGAGAACCGGCCGCCTCCGGTGAGAGCCGGCGCGGAGGTTCCCTCGGTCGCTGTGGTCATGGCACCGAGTCTTCCCCCGCGACGGCCCGCGGACATCCGGCGTCGTCCCCTACCTCACCCTGATCGATCCCTGAGTTGCCGGGCCGCGCTGTCGAGGAGCATGTCCAGGGCCGCCGGGTAGCCGCTGTCGTTCATCCTGGCCACCAGGAGCGGCGCCGTGGCGGCGATGTGCGGGTGGGTGACGGCCGGGAGCCGGGCGTAGGTCTCCTGCCAGACCTGCTCGTCGGCCCTCCTCGTCGCCTCGGGCAGCGCGAGCGAGGCGGCGTCGAGGACGGCGAAGGCCAGGCTCTGGTCGATGAACGCGTGGTAGACCCGCACCGCGTCGGCATCGGGGAACCCGGCGGCGCGCAAGATGCCGAGGATCGTCTCGTCCACCGCGACCTCGTGCGGGCGGCCCGCCACCCGGCTCGCGGTCAGCACGGCCGCCTGCGGGTGCGCCAGATAGGCCCGGTAGATGCTCAGCCCCAGGGCCCGCAGGTCGGCCAGCCAGTCGCCGGTCGCCCGCCAGCCCTCCAGCGCGGCGGCGAACAGCGCGTCGGCGATGGCCAGGGTCAGGTCGTCCATGCCGCGGAAGTAGCGGTAGACGGTGCTGGCGTCGGCGCCCAGCGCCAGCCCCAGCCGCCTGGCCGTCAGACCGGCCGCGCCGTGCTCCCTGAGCATGCGCAGCGCGGTGTCGATGATCAGGTCGTGGCTCAGCACCTGGCCCTGGCGGGTGGGCCGGCGTCGCCGCCGCGCCGCGTCGGGCACCACGCGCTTCGGCATGCCCCTCCTTATGCCAACACCATTGACGTTAACCAGCTTAATGGCATTTCCTGGACCCGCACCCCCCGTGTCACCAGGAGTCATCATGCGTATTCTGCTCGTGGGCGCCGGCGGTGTGGGCACCGCCGTCACCCGCATCGCCACCCGCCGCGCGTTCTTCGACCATATGGTGGTCGCTGACTACGACCTGTCCAGGGCGCAAGCGGCCGTCGCCGCGCTCGACCCCCGCGAGACCCGTTTCACCGCGGTCCAGGTCGACGCCTCCGACCGGTCGGCGGTCATCGACCTGCTTCTCGACCACCGGTGCGACGTGCTGCTCAACGCCACCGACCCCCGCTTCGTGATGCCGCTGTTCGAGGCGGCGCTCGCGGGCGGGGCGCACTACCTCGACATGGCGATGTCCATGTCGAAGCCGCACCCCGAGCTCCCGTACGAGAAGGTCGGCGTCAAGCTCGGCGACGAGCAGTTCGCCCGCGACGACGACTGGCGGCGGGCCGGGCGGCTCGCGCTCGTCGGCATGGGCGTCGAGCCCGGCCTGTCGGACGTGTTCGCCCGCTACGCCGCCGACGAGCTGTTCGACGAGATCGAGGAGATCGGCGTACGCGACGGCGCCAACCTCACCGTCGACGGCTACGAGTTCGCCCCGTCGTTCTCCATCTGGACCACGATCGAGGAGTGCCTCAACCCGCCGCTCGTCTACGAGCGCGACCGCGGCTGGTTCACCACCGAGCCGTTCAGCGAGCCGGAGGTGTTCGACTTCCCCGAGGGCATCGGCCCGATCGAGTGCGTGAACGTCGAGCACGAGGAGGTGCTGCTGGTGCCCCGCTGGGTGGACGCCGGCCGGGTCACCTTCAAGTACGGGCTGGGCGAGGACTTCATCTCCCGGCTCAAGACCCTGCACGAGCTGGGCCTCGACCGCACCCGGCCGGTCACGGTGCTGACCGACCGCGGCCCCGCCCGCGTCTCGCCGCGCGACGTGGTGGCCGCCGTGCTGCCCGACCCGGGCGAGCTGGGCGACCGGATGCACGGCAAGACCTGCGCCGGCACCTGGGTGAAGGGCGTCAAGGACGGCCGGCCGCGCGAGGTGTACCTCTACCACGTGGTGGACAACCAGTGGTCGATGCGGGAGTACGGCTCGCAGGCCGTGGTCTGGCAGACCGCCGTCAACCCCGTCGTCGCCCTGGAGCTGATGGCCACCGGCGCCTGGCAGGGCGAGGGCGTGCTCGGCCCCGAGGCGTTCGCCCCGCGCCCCTTCCTGGACCTGCTCGTGGAGTACGGATCCCCCTGGGGCCTGCGCGAGCAGTGATCGGCACACCGCGGACGACGCGCTCCCCCGCGCCGGGGAGCGCGTCCCGCGTCACAGGCCCGACGGGTCGCGCCCCACGCTGATCTCCTCGGCGATGCGTCTGATGTCGTCGCCGGTGATGCCGGGGGCCGGGGGAAGCTGCCGCACCAGCGCGTCGATCACCACGGGCACCGGCCGGCCCGCCAACCGGCCCGCGATGCCGTGGACCGTGCGGAACAGCGCGTCTTCTTCGGACATCCCCATCTCCTCATCCGGCTACCGAGGCCACGCTACGACCGGGCGCCGACAGTTTCCGGCTACCGCTCCAGCGTGTCCCGTACCGTGGCGCAGATCTCGTGCAGGTCGCGGACCTGCTGGGGCGTGAGCACGTCGAACAGGACGCGGCGCACCTCCGCCACGTGGCCCGGCGCGGCCTCCTCCAGCGCCGCGAAGCCCGCGTCGGTGAGCACCGCGACGTTGCCGCGCCGGTCCTCGGGGCAGCGGTCGCGGCGGACCCAGCCGCGCTCCTCCAGCCGGGCCACCGCGTGCGAGAGCCGGCTCTGCGAACTCTGCGCCTTGGCGGCCAGCTCGCTCATCCGCAGCGCCCGCCCCGGCGCCTCGGACAGGGCCACCAGGATCATGTAGTAGGCGTGCGGCATCCCGGCGTCGCGCTGCAACTGCCGGTCGAGCGCCTCGTGCACGCGCTGGGTCGCCACCAGGAAACTCCGCCAGGTGCGCTGCTCGTCGTCGTCCAGCCATCGGGTCACATCTGACAATTTACTTGAACTCTCATATACTTGGGGTGAATCCACCCCAAAAAGGAGATCACCATGCCCGTCCAGCGGCTCAACCACGCGGTCCTGTACGTGCGCGACGTCGCGCGCAGCGTCGCCTTCTACCGCGAGGCCCTCGGCTTCGAGCCGGTCATGGAGCTGCCCGGCGCCGCGTTCCTCCAGGCCGAAGGCTCGACCAACGACCACGACCTCGGGCTGTTCCAGATCGGCGCGGCCGCCGGGCCCTCACCCGCCGGCCACACCGCCGTCGGGCTCTACCACCTGGCCTGGGAGGTCGACACGCTCGACGAGCTGGAGCGCGTCGCGGCCAAGCTGACCGAGCTCGGCGCGCTGGTCGGCGCCTCCGACCACGCCACCACCAAGGCCCTGTACGCGCGCGACCCCGACGGGCTGGAGTTCGAGGTCTCCTGGCTGGTCCCCGCCGACATGATCGACGACGAGCTGCTCGCCGCCCGCACCCGCATCCTGCCGCTCGACCTGGCCGCCGCCAAGGAACGGTTCGGCGCCCGGACGCGCGGCGGCGTCGGCGTGTCCATCCCGGTCTGACCGGACCGGGCTCCACCGGGTTACCGTGGTCAGTGACCGGTTCCTCTCCTGGAGAACGTCATGCCGAGGGATCCTGACCACGTGCTCGACGCCATCGACGGCGTCGTCGACGAATGGGAGACGCTGAGCGCCGACGCCATGCGCTGGTCGCCTCCCGAAGACAAGAGCGACGACCTGCTGCGCGAGGTGACCGACATCCTCGGGCCGCTGGCGAACGCCCTCACCGAGGCGTTCCGCCCGCTGGGCGAGGCCGTGAACCGCGTCCTGGAGGAGCTGATCCCCGACGACCAGGGGCCCGCCTACGACCCGGACGACGACGAGCGCTAACCCGTCCTGCGCCGGCGGGCCCTGCGCGGGTAGGCCTTGGCGGTCTCGGCCAGCCTGGCCGCGTGCTCGGCCTGCTTGCGCCAGTGGCCGTAGGCGTCGCCGCGCTGGGCCAGCCGGTCCAGCTCGCGCACCGTCGCCAGCGGCACGAACGCGGGCTCGGCGTCCCGCCACGGGGTGCCCGGCAGCGGCATGAACGTGTGGGTGTGGATGCGCGCCCCCAGCTCGGCCAGGTCGGCGGCCAGCTTCAGCGAAGCCTCCTGGTCCTCGGCCCGCTCGCCCGGCATGCCGAAGATGAAGTCGACGTTCGGCCGGAAGCCGTGCTCCACCGCGATCCGCACCGCGTCCCGTACCGGGGAGGTGTCGTGACCGCGCCCCGAGGCCGCCAGCACCCGGTCGGAGCCCGACTGCGCGCCGATGATCAGGTTGTCGTTCGCCACGTTGCGCTTGAGCAGCCGCATCGCCTCGGGCGTGACGTGCTCCGGCCGCACCTCGGAGGGGAAGCTGCCGAAGAACACCCGGCCGTGCGGCGGCAGCTCCTCCTTGACCCCGGCCAGCAGCTCCTCCACCGCGTCCAGATCGGGATCGGGGCCGGGCGACCCGTACGAGAGCGAGGTCGGCGTGATGAACCGGACGTCGCGCAGCCCGTGACCGGCCATCGCCCGCACGTGCTCGCGCACGCTCGCCACCGACCGATGGCGGAACTGGCCGCCGAACATGAACGGTGTTTGACAGAAGCGGCAGGTATAGCGACATCCGCGGGTGATCTCGATCGGCCCGAACCGGCCGCGCCGCGCCGGGAACGACGGGAACGCGTCCAGCGGGAGCTGTGGCGCCGGCCGGGTGCGCAGCGCCACCCCGTCGGCGTCCCTGAGCGCGAGCCCGGGGACGTCCGTGAGCGGGTCGTCGCGGCGCAGCGCGGTGACCAGCGAGACGATCGTCGACTCGCCCTCGCCGATGCCCGCCAGGTCCCACCCGGCGTCGATGACCTGCTGCGGCTCGGCGGTGGCGTGCACCCCGCCGGCGATGTGCAGGACGCCGTCCCGGCCGGCCAGCGCCCGCACGGCGGCCAGTTCGGCGGCCATCGCGTCGGCGTCGGGCGAGTAGAACGACCACAGCACCAGCACCCGATCGGCCCGGCTGCCGGCGATGTGCGCCGCCGTCTCCTCGACGGTGGTGCCGAGGCTCAGGCCGTGCTCGACCCCGGCGCTCTCCAGCGCGGCGAGCAGCGCGTGCACGCCGTAGGTCACGGCTTTGCGATATCGGACCACCACGTCAACAGCGAGCGCCACGCCGTGCAGCGTAGCCGACGACGTCCCACCCGCACGCCGGCCGGACGCCCTCGGGACGCCGGCCGGTCTCCCCGCCGTGCTCCAAGGCCCCCGCTCACGGGTGGGTTCAGGGGGCGAAGCGCCGGGTCTGCGCCGCGAGGACGTCGCCCATGCCGCGGCCGGTGCCGTGACCGGCCTCCTCCACGATCACCAGCTCGCAGCCCGGCCAGGCCTTCGACAGCTCCCAGGCGGTCCGCAGCGGGGTGCTCAGGTCGATCCGGCCGTGGACCAGCACGCCCGGCACGTGACCCAGCCCTGCCACCCCGGCCAGGAGCTCGCCGTCCTCCAGCCACGCGTGGTGGCGCCAGTAGTGGGTGACCAGCCGCGCGAACCGCATCCGGAACACCGGGTCGGCATAGCGCGGGTCGGGCCGGTGATCGGCGTGGGACCGTACGTGCGAGTCCTCCCAGTCGCACCAGTCGCGGGCGGCCTGCTCGCGGACGGCCGGGTCGGGGTCGGCGAGGAGCCGGGCGTAGGCGTCGACGAGCCGCTCGCCGGGCAGGTCCGCGGGGACCGCGTCGCGGAACCGTTCCCACTCCCGGGGGAAGTAGCGCCCCACGCCCTCGGTGATCCACTCGACCTCGGACCGGCGGGTGGTCGCCACGCCCGCCATGACGATCTCGCTGACCCGGCCGGGGTGGCGGATCGCGTAGGCCAGCCCGAGCGTGGTGCCCCACGAGCCGCCGAACAGCATCCACCGCTCGACGCCCAGGTGCTCGCGGAGCAGTTCCATGTCGGCGATCAGGTGGTGGGTGGTGTTGGCGGACAGGTCGGCGCCGGGGTCGGCCGCGTCGGGCGTGCTCCGGCCGCAGCCGCGCTGGTCGAACAGGACGACCCGGTAGGTCTCCAGGTCGAAGAAGCGCAGCCAGCCCGTCCCCGCCCCGGACCCCGGTCCGCCGTGCACCACCACCGCGGGCTTCCCGCCGGGTGCGCCGTGGACCTCCCAGTGCACGCGGTTGCCGTCGCCCACGTCGAGCATCATCGCGTTCTCCTCAATATCTGACAGTGCTGTTATATTAGGAGATGTCATGACAGAGAACCCCACGCTGGGCACCATGCTCCGCCACCTGAGCGAAGTGATGGACGGCGCCATCGCCGGGCACTACGCCGACCTGGGCCTGCCCGACTACCGGCCGCGTTTCTCCCCCGTCGTCCGGCTCCTGGCCGCGCGGGGTCCGATGGCCATCCACGACCTGGCCGCGGCCATCGGCGTCACCCACTCCGCCGCCAGCCAGACCGTGGCCCAGATGCGCCGGTCGGGCTGGGTGTCCCTGGAAAAAGGCGCCGACGCCCGCCGCCGCATCGTCCACCTGACCGACAGGGCACGCGGGGCGCTGCCGGACATCCAGGCCGAGTGGGACGCCACCGAGCGGGCCGTCGCGGACCTCGACGCCGAGCTGCCCGTGCCGCTGGCCGAGATGGTCCGCGCCGCGCTGGACGCGCTCGCCCGCCGGCCCTTCAGGGAGCGGATCGAGGACGGGCTGAAAACGACCTGATCTTGTCGGTGGCGCCTGCGATAGTGAGGGAGTGTTCCACACCTCCCCGATCTCCCACGTCCCCTGCCACGTCCGTCACCTGCCGGACGGCGCGATCGAGCTGATGCCGATCGTGCTGCCCATGACCCTCACGGCCGCCCAGCGCCGCAGCCTGGCCGCCATCCTGCTGGAGGGCCTCGACGACGACACGGCCCCCGCCACCGCCGAGCTCTGCCTCAGCTAGCCCAGCCTGGCCCGATAGACCTGGCGGGCGCGGTCGTAGAGCGCCACGTGGTCGTCGTACTGGCCCTGGTCGGCGAAGACGCCCGACTCGCGCAGCACCGCCTCCAGCCGGTCCAGCCAGTCGAGACACCACAGCACGTCCTCCTGCCGCGCCACGTGCGTGCCCGCCACGTTCAGGTAGACCGGGCTCGTGTGCGCGTACGCCCCGCCGGTGTGGAAGCTGCGCGGGTGCGGCCCTCCGGTGGCGACCGCGACCACGTACGTGGGCTCGCCCGCCTCCAGCACGGTCGTCAGGCGGCCGGGCGGCCCTTGGGCCAGCACGCCGTCGGCGGTGCGGATCTCCAGGTTCTCGACCTCGGGGCCGACCGACGTGACCGTGACCTCCACCCGCTCACCCGGCGCCAGGTCCAGCGTGTCGCCGGGGGCGTGGCCGTTGACGCTCAGCCCCAGCCACGGGCCGGTGGTGGCGAAGGTGCGGCCCATGAGGATCGCCTCGGCGAACGACTCGGCGGTCAGCGGGCCGTCCACCCGGGCGTACACCCGCTCCCATCCGGGCGGGCCGGACGAGGTGCCGCGGTGGCAGAACGACAGCACAGCGTCGGTGCCGGCGGTCACGGTCAGCCGGTTGCCCGCGCCGATCAGGCGGCGGTAGACCGTGGCCGTCGCGGTGATCGAGGAGTGGTTGAGCACGTCCAGCGTGTCGATCAGGCCGAGCGCGGCGTCCGCGACGATCTCCCTGGCCGAGCAGTTGCGCCCGCGCGCCACCGCCTTCTCCGGCGGGTCGGTGTCGGAGACCGGCAGGTGGAACGGGTGGCCGTAGCCGAGCACGGCGCCCAGCCGGTGCAGTTCCTCGCAGGCGACCGCGTTGGGGGGCCAGTCGACGTCGCCGGCGAAGCCGGTGTGGAAGCGCTCCGGCAGTCCTCGCAGCCCGAACGCGCCGACGTGGCCCACCAGGTCGTTGCGGTACTCGACGCCGATCCTGGCCAGGTGGCGCTCGTCCGACCACGGCAGGTCGCGGCCCACCCAGTGGTCGAGCGCCTCGCGGTCGTAGACCCGCGCGCTCGCCACGTTCCCCGCGACCAGGTTGAGCACGTGCAGGTCCTCGCCGTGCTGGGCGAGCGCGGCCAGCTCGGGCGCGGCGGGCTCCTCCCCCATCCAGTTGAGGTGGACGTGCATGTCGCCGCCGTACCAGCCGTGGGCCGCCGCGTCGTACAGCCGCTCGGGGGTCAGCTCGACCACGGTCTCCGCGCCGGCCGCCGGGGTCAGCTCGGCCTCGGCGGTGGTGTACTCCATGCCGCGGGTCACCGTCACCCTGATGGGCTCGGCCGGCACCGCCACCACGAGGTCGTCTCCGTGGAAGTAGGGGGCGCCGTGCCCGTCGGCCTTGGGCGGGCGGCCCTGGGGGTACCAGCCCTGCCCGCCGGCCGACGTCACGCTCCACCGGCACGGGAACCCGGCGCGCAGCCGCACCGCGGCCGCCGGCGCCCGCCTGGTCAGCGGCGCCAGGTCGACCGGGACCCCGTCGGCGACGACCTCACGGCACACGCCGACGATCTTCGCGCCGCGGGGCGGGACCTCGTACGGCTCCCCGTCGACGACCACCGTGGCCGGCTCGTCCCGGCTGGAGTCCAGCAGCAGCCACGTACGGACCGGCGCGTCGCCGAGCACCACCCGGGCGCGGGCCTCCAGCGCGGCGCCGCCGGGCCGCAGCCGCAGCGCGGGCAGGGCGGCGATCAGTTCGCCGCCGAGCGCGTCGCGGACCACCAGGTCGGGGTCCACCTCGCCCATCCGGTCGTCGATCTCGTCCTGCGACGCCCCGGGCAGGCGTTCGGCGAGCTGCCGCGTGCCGGTGCCCCAGTAGTCGTGGTGCTGTTCGAGGAAGACGGTGGCCCGCGCCTGGACCACGTACGACAGCGACTCCTCGCCCCAGAGGACGCCGTGCCTTTCACGAAGGGCTCGATAGTCGGCCAGCGCGCGGGAGACGGTCTCGGGAAGCAGCGGATCGTCACACATCGGGCACTCCTCGAAGTCACCGACATCGTGTCACGATTCGCAGACCCCGTCAGGGCCTTACCACCCACCGCCCGACTGCACGGCCGACACGACCACGGCCAGCCCGCTCATTCCGATCATCCCGATGATGACGAGCAGGGCGACGATGCGACGGTTCACAAGGCGGATGCTACCCGGCCGACAGGAGGAAGATGGCCAGGCCGTGGGCCAGGGCGGCGGCGGCCACGCCGTGTCGGAGCCGGAGGAAGGCGCAGATCAGGCCCTCGTAGAGGGTGAAGACCAGCAATGGCCAGCCGAGGTCGGTCACCGTCGAGGCGAGGTAGGCGTGGCAGGCGGCGAACATGACCGCCGACAGCAGGGCGGCGCGCACCGGGCCGGAGCGTTCCAGGTGGCCTTGCAGGAAGCCTCGGAAGAGCACCTCTTCGGCGAGGTTCCCGGCCAGGGCGAAGAGCAGCAGCGCGGGCAGCAGGCTCGCGGCGACCGGCCCGCCGCGTTCGGTCAGCGGGGTGGAGAGCGACAGGAGGAGCACCGGGGCCGCGATCAGCGCGCCGCCCGCCAGGCCGGGGATCGCGGTGACCGGACGGCCCCAGCGCACGAGGGCCCGCAGGTCGTCGTCCAGGCGCAGCACGGTGACGGTCAGCGCCAGCGTGGCGGCGCCGAACACCAGCAGGGTCCCGGCGTCGTCGGTGAAGCGCAGCCACGGCACCGGCCCGGCGGTGCCGACGCGCCAGAAGCCGAGCGGCGTCATGGCGTCGCGGATCAGCACGAAGCCGAGCATCAGCGCCGCGATGCGCAGCAGCGGCTCGCGGGCCAGGGCGAAGCAGGCACCGATGAGGAGGAGGCCCGGCAGGACGCGGGCGGTGTAGGCAAGCAGGTCGGGGAGCACCAGGCCATAATGCGAGTAAACTTCAGCTTTTGGTACTCGCATCGGAGCACCCGTGGTCACCCCCCGCAAAAGCCCCCGCCAGCAGCGCTCACGCGAGACGGTGGAGGCGATCCTGGAGGCCGCTGCTCAGCTTTTCCAGCGGCACGGCTACGCCACCACGACCACGAACAAGATCGCCGATCGGGCGGGCGTGTCCGTCGGCTCGCTCTACCAGTACTTCCCGAACAAGGACGCGCTCCTGCTCGCCCTGGCCGACCGGCACCTCAACGCGGCCGCCCGCGAGGTCATGCGGGTGTTCGAACGGGCCGCCGGGCAGCCGCCCGACCTGACCCGGCTGGTGACCGACCTGGTGGCCTGCGTGGCCGCGCTGCACGAGGACCGGCCACAGCTGCACCGGCTCCTGTTCGACCAGGCCCCCCGCACTCCCGAACTCGTCGCCCTCTTCCGGGAGACCGAGCGGGTCCTGGCCGCCGCCCTGGCGGGCGAACTGCGCAGGCTCGGCGCCGACGACCCCGACGTCACCGCGCTGCTCGCGGTGCAGGGCGTCGAGGCGCAGGTCCATGGCGCCCTGCTCGACGATCCGGGACGCCGGGAGGCCATCGTGCGCCTCTGGGTCAACGCTCTGGGCCGGAAATAACGGGATACCGGCCACGGTTACCTTTCGTGCGCCCTCGAACGAAAGGTATGTCCCATGGCTCTGCCTCTCTCCATTCTCGATCTCGCGTACATCGGCAAAGGAGAGACCGCGGCCGACAGCTTCGCGGGCAGCGTGGAGCTGGCGCGGCGGGCGGAGCAGTGGGGCTACAGCCGCATCTGGTACGCCGAGCACCACAACATGCCGTCGATCGCGTCCTCGGCCACCAGCGTGCTGATCGCGCACGTGGCCGCGCACACGAGCACGATCCGGCTGGGCGCGGGCGGCGTCATGCTGCCGAACCACTCCCCGCTCACCATCGCCGAACAGTACGGCACACTCGCCACGCTGCACCCCGGCCGGATCGACCTGGGGCTAGGGCGGGCGCCCGGCAGCGACCAGGTGACCATGCGGGCACTGCGCCGCACCCCCGCCTCGGCCGACAGCTTCCCGCAGGACGTGCTGGAGCTCCAGGGCTACCTGACCGGCGACTCCCGCATCCCCGGCGTGGACGCGACCCCTGGCAAGGGCACCGACGTGCCGCTGTACATCCTCGGGTCGTCGCTGTTCGGCGCCCAGCTCGCCGCCATGCTCGGGCTGCCGTACGCGTTCGCCTCGCACTTCGCGCCCGCGGCGCTGGAGGAGGCGGTCGCGCTCTACCGGCGCGAGTTCAAGCCGTCCGCGCAGCTCGCCGAGCCGTACGTGATCGCCGGCGTGAACGTGATCACCGCCGACACCCGGGAGAAGGCTGAGGAGCAGTTCCTGGCCGCCAAGCGCAACCGGGTGAGCCTGCTCCTGGGCCGCGACCGCGAGTTCACCCCCGAGGAGGCGGACGCCATCCTGGAGTCGCCGGCCGGGCAGCAGATCCTCCAGATGACCACCTACTCGGCCGTCGGCACGCCCGGCGAGGTCAAGGAGTACCTGGACCGGTTCGCCCGGCATGCCCGCGCCGACGAGCTCATCGCGGTGTCGGCCGCGCCCGACCGCGAGGCGTGGCTACGCTCCTTCGAGCTGCTCGCCGACGTCCAGGGCCTCGTCCCCGCCTGACGGCACCCGCTCCAGGATCACCAGCGGGATGTCCCGGTCCGTCCTGGACTGGTACGTGTCGTACGTCGGGAACACCGCGACCATGCCCGGCCACAGCTCCTTCTTCTCCTCCTCGGTGGCGGTGCGGGCGCGGGCGGCGAACC
Organism: Nonomuraea corallina; assembly: GCF_027620315.1. Classification (GTDB taxonomy): domain Bacteria; phylum Actinomycetota; class Actinomycetes; order Streptosporangiales; family Streptosporangiaceae; genus Nonomuraea; species Nonomuraea corallina. Next base: position 54,109 of record NZ_JAPNNL010000001.1, read on the forward strand.
TGTCGGCCCGCACCTGTACGGCGACCTCCGGGTCGGCGGCCAGGTTGAGATACCAGGAAGGGTGCCCAGCGGAGCCGCCGTTGGAGGCGACGAGCAGATAGCGGTCGCCGTCCCGCCCGTAGATCAGCGCCGTGCGGCGCAGCCGCCCCGACCTCCTGCCCCGGGTGGTGAGCAGCAGCGTGGGCAACCCCTGGTACAGGTGCCCGCTCTCCCCGTCGGTCTCCACGTAGCGGCGGATATGCTCGGCCACCCAGCCCGTCGGGCTGTCGATCACGTCGTCCATGCGGGCAAGTGTGGAACATCGACCAGGGCTGAGGTCAAGCGTGTGACCATTCCCTCCCCGGCGACGTCTGCCTTTGACGTGACCATCGAAACCGTTCGGGGGGCGACATCATCGAGGAGCTGTACCGCGAGCACTGGCCGCTCGTGTGCGGGTTCCTCCTGCGCAGGACCCGTGACCCGCATCTCGCCGAGGACCTGGCGCAGGAGACTTTCATCAAGGCGACCAGGGCGCTGCTCGGCTGGCGGGGGCAGAACGCGGCGGCGTGGCTGCTCACGATCGCGCGCAACACCCTGGTGGACCACTTACGCAGGAACCGCCGCGAACTGGCCCTCCCCGACGTCGGCGAACTGGGCGTGCCGCCCCTGCACGTGGCGGCGCTGGACGTGCGCGACGCGCTCGACCGGCTGCCCGAGCAGCAGCGCCGGCTTCTCGCGCTGGTCTACCTCGAGGGCTTCTCGATGGTGGAGGTGGCCGCGATGACCGGCAGGACGCACAGCTCGATCAAGACCGCGGTGTGGCGCGCGAGAGCCGCCTTCGCCGATCTCTACCGGGAGACCCCATGAACATGCCCGAGATTCCAGATCTGCCGGACTTCGACCCCGGTCGCACCCGTCGCGCGGTCCGGCGAGGACTGGCCAGGACGGTCGCCATCGTCCTGGCCGTGCTGGCGCTGCTCGCGGTGACCGCCACCGTGGGCTCGTCCCTGGCCCAGACCCGCGGCGACCGCGAGATCCGCATGGGGGCCGTGCTCGGCACCGCCTTCAAGATGTACAGCCCGGCCTACAGCGTGACGATCGGCTCCTGCTGCCAGACCACGCCCGTGTCGATGTCGTTCGAGGTGGCCGCCCGCCCCCTCGGGCCTGTCGGGGCCTGGCCGGCCGGGACCGCGTCGTACACGATCAGTCAGGACTTCTTCGGCCGCGTGGGACGCCTGCCGCTAGGGGTGAGCGCCAACACCAGGCTTTCGCAGGCCCTGTTCGACGTCGGCACCACGCTGGCGCCCAAGGACGACGTGCGGGAGGTGCTCGCCCGGCTGCCCGCCGACCTCAGCACGCTGTCGGTGGTGGAGTTCGAGCGGCCGCTCGGCGAGGCCGAGCTCCGGGCGTTCCTGAAGCGGCACCGCTCCTGCGCCGACAGGGTCGTGTACGAGCGCAGGCCCGGCGCTCTCCCGATCACCTGGGGCCACGACTACTGGCTCGACGGGCGCGGTCCCGGCCGGAGCGGCGACATGACCGAGGAGATGTGCGGCGGCGGCCTGCCGGAGTTCCGTGACTGGGTCGGCCTGCTGCGCGACCATGACGACGCCAACCTGCGCTCCTTCGACCTGTCGCTGGACCGGCTGCGCAAGGCGTCCGAGGCCGGGCTCGCCTACGGCTATGTCGATCAGACCGCCTCGGTCCGCGGGCTGCGCGAACTGCTCAAGGACCCGATGGTGCGCACGATCCGCCCGGCCGGTGTCGCGTTCGACCTGGACCGGCCCGCGCCGTAGGCGGCGTCGCCGCTACGCCGAGCGGGTGGCGTAGTAGCGGCGGGACTTGTCGCGGCTGCCGCAGGTCGTCATGCTGCACCAGCGGCGCCGCCGGTTCCTGCTCGTGTCCAGGAACAGCCACACGCACGACGGGCAGGCGCCGAGCCGGTCCAGCGGCCCGTGCGTGAGGAGCTCGACCGCCGACGCGGCCACCTCCCACATCAGCACGCGCACCGTACGAGGACCCTCCCAGCGCAGCCGGTACGCCCCGCCGCCCGCCTGCCCGCCCGCCTGCCCGCCCGCCTGCCCGTACGTCCCGCCGGCCGGTTCCAGGCGGGCTCGGGCGGCTCCTTCTGCGTGGACGGCCAGCACCGCGTCGAGGTCCGCCCGCGGCGGGGACCCGTCGCGGGCGAGCGCCTCGAAGATCCGGAACACCGCCTCCCGCAGCTCCCGCGCCTCGGCCAGCCCCGCCGCGTCCTCGACGGGCAGGCCGGCGGCGCGCGCCCAGGTCAGCGCCTGCTCGGGCGTCGCCAGCCAGTCGCGCGCCGCGACGGGGCGGGCGTTGACGGTGTTGGCGAAGTCCAGGCAGAGCGCGTTGCCGACCAGTTCCACCTCGGTCATGCCTCCACTATCTCACCAATCAACCGTTATTGACAGGTGAGACCACGCGGTCTTACCGTTCAACGGTCTTTGAAAGGTGTGACGGATGCGTCTGCTCCCCACGTCGCTGGGCCGGTCGTTCAACGGGCTGTGGTTCGGCACCGGGTCCTCCAATCTCGCCGACGGCATGGCCCTGTTCGTTCTCCCCCTGCTGGCGCTCGCCATCGGCGCCTCGCCCGGCCAGGTCGCCGCCGTGACGACCGCGCTCACCCTGGCCTGGCCGCTCTTCGGCCTGCACGCGGGCTGGATCGTCGACCGCGTCGAGCGGCGCGCCCTGCTCACCGGCGTCAGCCTGGCCCGCGCGGCGGTGCTGGCTGGCCTGACCGCCGCCCACCTGACGGGCACCCTGTCGATCCCGCTGATCCTGCTCGCCGCCGTCCTGCTGGGCGTCGCCGAGACCCTCGTCGACACGGCGCTGACCTCGACCATCCCCCGCGTCGTCGCCCCCGCGGCCCGCAACCGCGCCAACGCCCGCATCGAGGCCACGATCAACATCACCAACCAGCTCGCCGGCCCGCCCCTGGCCGGCCTCCTGGCCGGCACCACGCTCGCCCTGGCCACGGGCGCCGGCGCCGTCCTCTACGTCCTGGCGGTCGCGGGCATCCTCGTGATGGCCCTCTCCCCCGCCGAGCCGCGCGCGGCCGAACCCCGGCGGGGCGGCCTGGTCGCCGGGCTGCGCCACCTGTGGCGGCAGCCGGTGGTGCGCACCCTCACCCTCTACACCGCCGCGATGAACCTCGTCTGGGCCGCCGCCACGGCCCTGCTCGTCGTGTACGCGGTCGCCCCGGGACCGCTCGGCCTCAGCACCGCCCAGTACGGCCTGCTGCTCACCGCCATGGCGGTCGGCGGCCTGGTCGCGTCCATGGTCGTGGAGCCGCTGCGACGCCGGTTCGGCGTGACCACCCTGCTCGTCGCCGACGCCGCCGGCACCGTGCTGCTGGTCCTGCCGGTCGCCGTCGGCGCCCCCGCCTGGGCGGTCGCCGCGGGCGCGGTGGTGGCGGGCGCGGGGGCGAGCGTCTGGCGCATCCTCGTGGCCACCATCCGCCAGAACCTCTCCCCGCCCGAGCTGCTGGGCCGCGTGTACGCGGCCTCACGCGTCATCAGCTGGGGCGTGCTGCCCCCGGGGGCGGCCGTGGCCGGGGTGATCGCGGAGGTGTGGGGGGTGCGCGCGGCGTTCGCCGTCGCCACGGCGCTCGCCCTGGCGGTGATGGCGGCCTTCCTCCGGTACGCGTTCCGTACCGACCTGTCGTCCGCCGCCGAGAGCTCCACCACCGAGACCGGCGGCGCCCTCACCTCGTGACGGACCGCCGGCCTCCCGGCCGGGCGTAACCGTCGTAGAGTCAGGGCGATATGGGGATCGAAGGGTCGTTCTGGCGGGCGATCGCGGTCTACCGCGTCGCCTCCCTGGGCTACGCCGCGCTGCTGCTGGCGACCTCCGGCGGCTACGAGCGGCCCGTCGCGGGGTGGCTCGTCCTCGGCGTGATGGCGGTCTGGACGGCGGTCACCACCGTCGCGTACTCCGTGAGGAGGAGCCGCGCGCTCCTGGTCGTGGACGTTCTCGTCACCCTCGGCTGCCTGCTGGCCTCCGTCCACGTCCAGGGCTCCGAGGCCGGCCGGGCGGGTCTGATGCCGGTGACGGCCACCTGGGTCGGCGGGCCCGTGCTCGCCTGGGCCGTCCACGGCGGACGGCGGGCCGGGACGGTCACGGCCGTCCTCCTGTCGCTCGCCGACCTGTGGATCCGCGGCCTCGACGAGTCCCTGTCCCTTCCCGTCAACGGCGCCGTCCTGCTGATCCTCGCCGGCGCCGTCGTCGGCCATGTCGCCCGGCTGACCAAGCAGGCGGAGGAACGGCTGCAACGGGCCGTGGAGATCGAGGCGGCCAACCGGGAGCGCGAGCGGCTCGCGCGCGGCATCCACGACTCGGTCCTGCAGGTCCTGGCGCTGATGCAGCGCCGGGGGCAGGAGATCGGCGGGGAGGCCGCCGAACTGGGCCGGCTCGCCGGAGAGCAGGAGGCCGCGGTACGGGAGCTGATCCGCAGCGGTCCTGCCACGGCGGAGCAGGACGGTGCCGGCCTCGTCGATCTGGGGGCCCGGTTACGCCGGTTCACCACGCCGGCCGTCACCGTCTCGGCGCCCGCGACCCCGCTGCCGCTCCCCGCGGGCCAGGCCCGGGAGGTGGTCGCGGCCGTGGGCGCGGCGCTCGACAACGTCCGGCGGCACTGCGGCGAGGACGCGCGGGCCTGGGTCCTGGCCGAGCACGACGGCGACCTGATCACCATCACCGTGCGCGACGAGGGCCCCGGCATCCCCGCCGGACGCCTCCAGGAGGCCGAGGCGCAGGGCAGGCTCGGCATCGCCCAGTCCATCAAGGGCCGGATCGCCGGCCTGGGCGGCACCGTCACCCTCATCTCCGCGCCCGGCGAAGGGACCGAGATCGAACTCGTCGTCCCCGCCCACCCGTCTACAGTTGGCGCATGACCGGGGCGCTGCGGGTGATGGTGGTGGACGACCACCCGATGTGGCGCGACGCGGTCGCCCGCGACCTGGAGGACGCCGGGCACGAGGTGGTGGCGGCCACGGGCGAGGGCCGCCAGGCGCTCCGCGTCGCCGCCGCCGTACGCCCCGACATGGTCGTCCTCGACCTGAGGCTGCCCGACCTGCCGGGGGTGGAGGTGGCCAGAGGGCTCGCGGCGGCCGACCCTCCGCCCCGCGTCCTGGTGCTGTCGGCGAGCGGCGAGCACGAGGACGTGCTCGAAGCCGTGAAGGCCGGCGCCTCCGGCTACCTCGTCAAGTCGGCCGGCCGGGAGGAGTTCCTCGACGCCGTCAGGCGCACGGCCGAAGGCGAACCGGTCTTCACGCCGGGACTGGCGGGCCTGGTGCTGGGCGAGTACCGGCGTCTCGCCACCCAGCGGCCCGTCGACGACGGCCCGCGCCTCACCGACCGCGAGACCGAGGTGCTCCGCCTGGTCGCCAAGGGCCTGTCGTACCGGCAGATCGCCGAACGGCTCGTCCTCAGCCACCGCACCGTGCAGAACCACGTGCAGAACACCCTGAACAAGCTCCACCTCCACAACCGGGTGCAACTCGTCCGTTACGCGATCGAACGCGGACTCGACCAGGCGTAGACCGGCTCAGTTGCTGTCGACCTTGTACGGGTCGTGCTCGGCGAGCAGCTTGTCCAGCCGCGCCTGGTCGACCCGGCTCGACATGTTGGAGCTCTCCTGCCGGTCCCGCACGCACTTCGCCAGACCGAACGCGGACGTCACCGTGTAGAGCACCGCGACCGCCAGGAACGCGCGGACCCAGGGGTTGACCGGCAGGAAGATCAGGCCGATCGCCACGCTGCCGATCGCCACGGCGAACGAGATGACACATTGCGCGTAGTAGGCGGCCGTCATGGTGGGCTGGACTGGTTTGGTCATGCGCCAAGGGTCCGGCACGGGCAGGACGTCCGCCTGAGTACGCGTACCTAACTTCTCTGGGAGGTTCCCCCGTCGTGGACGTCAGGAGACGGTGATGGTCGCGCCGCCGCCGGACAGGCCGAAGATCTGGACGCAGTTGGCGGAGTGGTCGGCGATCAGCCAGGCGTGGTTGCCGAAGGAGTCCACCCGCCAGTTGTAGCCGGGCTGCAGCGTCGTGTACTGCTGCCGGTTTCCCGAGCCGTCCAGCCAATGGATCTGGACGGCATGCGGGCTCTCATTGATGACCAGCAACGACGAGGGCCACCCGCTCACGGAATGGAGACGGCCTTCCACGGAGCAGGCGTACGCGCTGGCGCCGACGTGGGTGAACGAATACCGGTAGGAACTCGGGTCGGGCGCCTCCGTTTCCTCCTCGGTCGGTTCGTCCGCGGCTTCTTCCGTCGGCTCTTCGGTCGGCTCCTCCGTGGGCTCTTCAGTCGTTTCTTCGGTGGGCTCGGGGGTGGCCTCCGGGGTGGGCTCCGGGGTGGGCTCCGGGCTGGGTTCGGTGGGGGACGCGCTGGTCGGGGCGGGCGACTCGACAGATATCAGGGTCCCCTTCCACAGCGGCACGACGGTGACAACAAGGGTTAAAACGCCGACAATTCCTGCTATTACCGTCCAAAAAGCTACAGAGCGGGGCCCCAGCCATCCGCGGGAATTCGGGGAGGAACTCGCCATGTCACCCTCCAGAACACAGAACACTCCGCTAATTCAAGGAATACATCCTCATAAGAGACGCGGTACATACGGTTCTGGCTGACACGGTGGACCATTCCGGCCACGGCCTTGCAGGGCGTGGCCGTCGCGTCAGGCGAGACTCCCGTCAGGCTTCGCGGCGGCGAGGCGTTCGCGTTCCTCCCGCACGATCTGCTCGGCCAACGCCTCACCGGAGACGTCGACGGCGTCGGGCGTCGACTCGGCGAGGTGGCTGCGCCTGGCGTAGGCGTCGAACAGCGCGGCCTTGGACTGCATGATCGCCAGCAGGCGCTCGTCCATGCTGTCGGGCGTCAGCAGGCGGTGCACCTGCACGCGCCGTACCTGCCCCATCCGGTAGGCGCGGGCCACGGCCTGGCTCTCCAGCGTCGGCTTCACCTGAGGCTCGCACAGGATCACGACGGAGGCCGCCTGGAGGTTGAGCCCGACCCCGCCCGCCTGGATCTGCGCGAGCAGCACCGCGTGGCCCCGGACCGCCGAGAACGCGTCGACCACTTCCTGACGGCGTCCCGGCGTCAGCCCGCCGTCGAGCGGCCCGTGAACCGGCGCGCCGAGCGCGCCGCCGACGGCGGCGAGCACCTCGCGGAAGTAGGAGTACACCACGACCTTGAGCCCGGCCCCGGCCGCCGCGTCGACCAGCTCGCGCAGCCGTTCCAGCTTGGCGGACTTCTCCGGCACCGCGTAGGCCGCGCGGCGCATCGCCATGAACGCCCCGGCCTCCACCGCTTCCCGGTAGGCGGCGGCGTCGGCGGCGCTGAACTCCTCCCACTCGTCCCTGTGGACCAGCTCGGGCAGCTCCGTGAGCACGTCCTGCTGGTTGCGGCGCAGGTAGACGGGCGCGACGGCCCGCCGGAACCCCTCCGCCCCGCCGGCCGGCTGGACCGGGCCGTCCAGCAACCCCGGCCGGAGACGGTCCACCAGGGCGCGGAACTCGTCGAGGCGGTTCTCCATCGGCGTGCCCGTCATGAACAGCACCGTCTCGACGTGCTCGCACCACCGGGCGACGGCCTTGGAGCGGCGGGCCCGAGGGTTCTTCACATAGTGCGCCTCGTCGACGACGAACGCCCCGACCTGCGGCACGGGGTCCAAGGCGTGCAGCCCGTCGTACGTGGTGACGGCGACCCCGCCCCGGGCGAGCCACGCTTCGCGGGCCAGCAGGCGGTCATCGCCGTGCAGCCTGTAGACCTGGAGCGAACTGCGGCCCTCGATCTCGCGCAGCCAGTTGACCAGCACGCTCGCCGGGCAGACCACCAGCGAATGCGTCGCGCCCCGCGCGTGCAGGTGCGCGAGCACGGCGATCGCCTGGATCGTCTTGCCCAGCCCCATGTCGTCACCGAGGATCACCCGGCGCTGGGCCAGCGCGAACCGCGCGCCGAACGCCTGATAGCCGCGGAGCGACACCCGCCGCAGGGTGTCGTCGAGCTCCTGCGCCCTGACCCGCCCGGCCAGGTCCTCCGGCAGGAAGCCCTCGGCCGCGGCCTGGTCCGACGGCGCCACGGCCGAGAGCTCCGCCAGCAGGTTGTAGTAGTCGGCGGCGCGGAGCTCGAAGTCGATCCACGCCAGGGCGCCGTCGGGCGGCGGGCGCAGCAGGTCCGTCGTGGCCTGGGCGATCAGCAACCTGGTCTCGGTCTCGTACCGGAGCAGACCGGCGAGCTGCGTGGCCGCCTCGGTCGCGCGGCCGAGGCGGCGGCTTCCGGACAGGAGCCTGCGCAGCCAGGAGCTGAGCGGGCGGGCCCGCGCGATCAGCACGCTCAGCCGCCGCACGACCTCCAGGGCCGTACGCCGGGCCCGGACCAGCTCGGGACCGACGGCGACCAGCCGGGACAGCGCGACGAGCAGCCGGGTGGTCTCCGCGTCCCGGTCGTCGACGTCGATGTGGACGGCGCCGGACTCCCGCACGGCTCGCGCGAGCCGCTCCGCCGCCTTCTGCGCCTGCCCCCGCGTCTGCTGCCCCACCCCGGGAACCTTCTGCAGCTCGTACGGGGTCGCCTCCAGCACGCTGAGCACCGTGGCGTAACCGGCGTCGCGCAGCGCCCCGAACCGCAGCCGGCCACTGGTGACGTCCTTCAGCCGGGAGACGGGCATGGCGCCGAGCTCCGCCCTGACCTGCCGCATGCGCAGCGGTTCGAGCGCGGCCCGGGCCTCGGCGACCGCCCGGTCGTACTCGGCGATCAGCTCCCGGGCGTCGCCCAGCAGCCGTCGCGCGCGTCGTAACAGGCCCCGGACATCCCCGGCGGACGGCGATCCCATGGAGTCGAAGGTATCCCCCGGACTCACGGACCGGGGAACGAGGCCGTCGATCCGCCCTGTCAGATCAAGAGGTGCCGCGACTCCTGCCGCTTGTACGGGTGCGGGCGGGGTAGCGAGACTAGATTTCGACGTATCGGATGGGGCCACGGAAGGGGATCCGATCATCGGCAACGACTCATTCTCTCCCTGGGAGGACCGGTCCAGGCCACCGCGCCGCCGCGTCACCGAGGCGGCGATCCTGAGCACGCGTGACCAGAGCCGGGCCGACCTCGCCCAGTGGACCTGCCCGCACGGTGAGCACGCCGGCAACGGCTGCGTCACCTGCTACTACGCCACCGCCGACGTCGACCAGGCCCTGCCGCTGTGGGATGTCGCGGCCTGGTTCACCACGGAGCGGCCGATCCCGATCAGGGCGTTGCAGGACGTCCACCGCCACGACCGGGCCCTGATGCTCACCCAGCCGTCGACGCCCCTCGTCTACCTTCTGAGCGCCCAGGTGAGAGCCGCCCTGGCCGTGGAGGCGGTGGCGGGCGTGGTCGGCTTCCTGGTGCAGAACCGGCACATCGTCGACGCGTTCACCGTGACGGAGATCCGCGCCGCCCACTCCTGATCGCCCGCGGCGGCTCCGGCGCGGAGCGGGTGGTCAGCCGGTGGTGACGATCGTGGCCATGAACGCCAGGTAGACCACCCCGGCGCCCATCCCCGCCACCTTCGCGGCCGTCGCCGTGAAAGGCGCCAGGAACGCCGCGAGACCGAGCAGCAGCCATGCCAGCGCGTGCCCCCAGCGCAGGATCAGGTAGGCCAGGCCGTCGACCTGACGCTGCGGCCACACCACCACCCACACCACGGCCAGAACCAGCGCGATCGCGCCCCACACCTGGACGGGGACACCGATGACCTTCATGGCGCGATCCTACGAGCCCGCGGTCCCGGCGCGTTCACCCACCTCCGTGAGCGGCGGATCGTCCTTCCGCGAACCTCCTCCGTCCCCGCGGCGTCGAACGCTCCGTGATGACCGCGACGCTCTCCTTACTCCTGGCCCTTTCCCCGGTGACCGTCACCGACATACCGAAGAACTTCCTGTTCACCGAAGCCGCCGCGCGCGAGAGGCTCGACCCCCATCTCGCGGAGGAGATGGGCTACACGATCAGCGACAGGCTCACCGAGCCGCTGACGGTGAACCCCTGTCTTCACCGCCGCGCCGCCGACCGCGGCAGGGTGGCGGCCCGCACGATCACCCACTGGTCCTCCGCCCCCAGCGCCTCCTCCGAACAGCTCGTCCTCTACAAGAGCCCTCGTGCCGCCCGCGCCGCGCTCACCCGGCTGCGGACCGAGGTCAAGCGGTGCGCGCGCAAGAGCTCCCCGTCCGAGCCCCGCCTCGTTGTCCGCTGGCGTACGAGCAAGGTCAAGGCGGGCGACGAGGCCGCGGGCATGGGCTACCGGACCTGGCAGGACGGCCATGCCAACGAGACGATCACCGGGGTCGTCGCGCGCCGGGGCAGCGCGCTGATGATCTACACGACCTCCGAGGGGGACTACGCTCCCGGCCGGCTCACCAAGCACGCCAGGAAGATGGCCGCCAAGGTGTGCGCGCTGCCCGGGGTCTGCTGACAGACCGGTCCATACGAGCCTGCCGACCATCGGCTGGGCCGCGCTCCGGAAGGGCTAGGTTGGCCCATGATGACCGGAGCCGAATTCCTCGAAACGACCCGCACTGCCTACGACGCGAGGGCGGCCGAGTACAGCGCGCTCTTCCGCGACTACCTGGCGGACAAGCCGCTGGACCGGGCCGTCATCGACACCTTCGCCGACCTGGTGAGGGCGGCGGACGCCGGGCCGATCGCCGACCTCGGCTGCGGGCCGGGACACTACACGGCGTACCTGCACGCGCGCGGACCGGCCTTCGGGATCGACCTGTCGCCGCGGATGATCGAACTGGCCCGCCTCGAACATCCGGGCATCGCCTTCGAGACCGGTTCCATGTCCGCTCTGGACCTCGCGGACGGCGGCGTCGGCGGCGTCTTCAGCCACCACTCGATCATCCACACCCCGCCGGAGCGGCTGCCCGAGGTGTTCGACGAGTTCGCCCGCGTGCTCGCGCCCGGCGGGCGGCTGCTGCTCTCCTTCTCCGCGACCGACGATCCCGCACAGCCGGCCGAGCCGTACGACCACGCCGTCACGCCGGCCTACCGATGGTCCACGGACCTGATCTCCGGCATGCTGCGCGAGCGCGGCGTCGTCGAGACGGCCCGGGTGGTGTTCCCCGGCGAGCAGGACGAGCGGCGCGGTTTTCCCCGGGTGTTCCTGCTGGCAGCCAAGGACGTGGCCGGTAAGGACGTGGCCGGCCAGGACGCCGGCCCGCCACGCCGCTGAGGCGCCGGGCGTCGCCTCAGGATGGGCTCCCACCGTGCTCGGCGGCCTCGTGCGTCTCGGTGATGAGCTCCATCAGGGCGGCGACGATCCCGGGGGCGGCGGCGATGGTGGCCTGGGAGTCCATGGTGTGGGAGCTCCCGTCGAGATCGACGACCACGGCTCCGGCCTCGCGGGCGATGACGACGCCGGCGGCGGTGTCCCAGGGGTTGTTGTTGAGCATGACCAGGGCGTCGGTCCTGCCGTCGGCGACCCAGGCCAGGTCGATGGCGGCGGAGCCGAACATGCGGACGCGCTGGACGCGGGCGGCCAGCGCCTGGGTGAGGGCGAGCCGGGGCCGGTTGCGTTCCCGCGCGCCCACGCCCACCGCGTAGTCGCCGACGGAGACGATGGCCTCGCCCAGGTCGGGGGTGTCACCGGCGTGGATCACCGTGCCGTCGGCGCGCGCGCCCGCGCCCTGCGCGGCGGTGTAGCGGGTGCCGAGGAACGGCAGGTCGATGACGCCGAGCGTGGGGACGTTCCCGTCGACGAGCCCGAGGGAGACGGCGCAGAGTGGAATGCGGTGCACGAAGTTCGCGGTGCCGTCGACGGGGTCGAGCACCCACGTGAGACCTCTGCCGGCGCCGGTGAGACCCTCCTCCTCCCCGAGAAAGGCGATCTCGGGTGTCTCACGGGCGAGGAAGTCGCGTACGGCCTGCTCGACCGCGTAGTCCACCTCGGTGACCATGTCGCGGTCACCCTTGGCGGTGACGACACCGGGCGCCTTCGTACGGATGAGGTCGGCGGCGACGCCGGCGGCGCGTTCGGCGATGGGCAGGAGGGCGCGGACGTCGGTGGTCATACGGGTTCGCTGAGCTCCCAGATCGAGGTGAACGCCTGGCCGAAGGCGGTCGGTGGCCTATTTAACAGGGTAGGCGAGCCCGTTCGGCGATCTGGAGCCAGGCTCCTCACTTGGCCTCGACCCCGACGAGTTTATCGTTTATCGTTGTAACGAGGATCGCCATCCCAGCGAGGAGGCCGGCCATGACCAAACCGCCAGGGAGCATCCGCGCCCTCGAATGGCTCGTATGGGCAGGGCTCGGTTTCGCGCTGGTCCTGCTTCTGATCAGCCTCTTCAGCGTATTCGGCGACTCCAGGGCCGACGCGCGCGCGGTCTTCGTCGACCCCTCTGCGACAGCGACCGCCGACGATCCGACACCCACGCGCACCGGCCCTCCGGGAACGGTCAGCCTCGCTGAGCCCGCTTTCGCCGCCACGCTCACCATCACGGAGCCCAGCCCGTGGCAGAGCTTCCTTCTGATCCTGCCCGAGTTGCTGCTCATGTCGCTGCTCTGTGCCGTCGCGGTGCCGCTTCTCCTGCTGATGCGCAGTTTCCGCCGGCATGATCCCTTCGCGCCGAAGAACGCCACCAGGCTCACCGTGATCGGCGTACTCCTGATGTGCGTCGCGGCGATCCCGGGGGTGGACGCCTGGGTCCTGCACACCCTGGTCGCCGGCACCCCGCTCCAGGGAGCGGGCTTGTCCGCCGCGGAAGACTACAGGTGGGCGCCGATCGTCAGTGTGGGCGTGCTGACCCTGGCCGAGTTCTTCCGCCAGGGCGGCAAGCTCCGCTCCGACGTCCAGGGCCTGGTCTGACCGAACCGCCGGTCTTCACAGGGAGTCACCGGATCAGATCGGTACTTATCCAGAAATAGCGCCATTTTTTTCCAGCGAATAGCGGACGATTTTGCTAGCGTGGCACGCTCCCAGAAAGATCAACTGGATGCGGGGGCATCGTGAGAAAGAGAGCCACCTGGTTCGCCGCCTTCCTGGCGATGATGACGGTCTTACCGGTCTCGGCGGCCGACGCGGACACCGAGGGGACGACGCCGCAGACCATCGCCTGGACGCCCTGCGAGGAGGAACCCGCCGCCGACTGCGGCACGCTGACCGTGCCCATCGACTGGTCGAAGCCGAACGGGGCCAAGGTCGACATCGCCGTCGCCCGGCGCAAGGCCACGGACCCGGCCGCGCGGATCGGCTCGCTGGTGATCAATCCCGGCGGTCCGGGCGGGTCCGGGGTGGAGGCCGTGTACGGCGCCCCCGGCTCCTACACCGAGGAACTGCGCCGGCACTTCGACATCGTCGGCTTCGACCCGCGAGGGGTGGGCCGCAGCAACCCGGTGATCTGCTCGGCGTCGGTGTACAACCGGATGCCGCACACCGTCATGAGAAGCCAGGCGGACTACGACGCCTGGAACACCTTCACCAAGCAACTGCACGCTGACTGCCGCGCCCGTACCGGCCCGCTGTACGACCACGTCGACTCCGCCGACGTCGCCCGCGACCTGGACGCGCTGCGCGCCGCCCTCGGTGAGGAGAAGCTCACCTACTACGGCATCTCGTACGGCACGCTGATCGGCCAGATGTACGCCGAACTGTTCCCCGGCCGTGTCCGGGCCCTGGGCCTCGACAGCAACATGGACCACAGCCTCGGCGTGGCGGGGTTCCTGTCCACCGAGGCGATCGCCATCGAGGACGCCTTCGACCAGTTCGTCGGCTGGTGCGAGCAGGAGCCCAGCTGCGTCCTGCACGGCCGCGACATCCGCGCGATCTGGAAGGACCTGCGGGAGAAGGCGCGGCGCGGCGAGCTGACATACCCCAGCACGGGCCAGCCGATGACCGAGGTGCAGGTCATCCACAACGCCGCCCTGGGCACCGAAGGACCCGCCTGGCACCTGCTCAGCGAGCTGATCAACTGGCTGGACGGCGGGCCGCCGCCGTCGTGGATCCCCCCGCTGCCCGGCCGGCAGCCCGTGCAGGGTGACGTCGCGCACCTGCCGACCACGGTGCTCTGCCAGGACTACGACCTCCGGGTGCGCAACTACGCGGAGTACGCCGCCCTCATGCGCGTCTCCAACACGCTCGCACCCGACACGCGGTATCACCCGTACCCGATCGAAGACCTGCCGATCTGCATGAACTACCCGACCACCAACCCGCCCCACGCGCTGCGGTACACGGGCGACGCCCCGCTACTGCTCGGCAACTCCCTGCACGACCCCGCCACCCCGTGGATCTGGTCCGCCAACGCGGCCCGCCAGCTCGGGCCCAAGGCGGTGCTGCTCACCTACGAGGGCTGGGGGCACCGCATCTACGGCAAGGACAAGTGCCAGACGGACATCTTCGACGAGTACCTGATCTCGCTGAAGGTGCCGCCGCACGGCACCCGATGCGCGGTGGGCACCCTCCAGGAGAGCGCGCCCAGGAAGCAGACGCCGTCGCAGAACTGGCCGGCCGACGCGAACCACTGGGCGACCTCACCCGTGTCCTGACCCGCCCGAACCCGCCCGAACCCGCCCGAACCCGCGCGGCCCCCGAGAAGCACCGGCCTCGGGGGCCGCTGGGGCCTGCCCGTGCACCGAAACGGGCGCCGCCGTACGTGACTCGGGAAAGGACACCCCGTTCGGTGCGACGGTCCGAGCCGTCCACGCGTCGGCGTCCGCCCGTGACGCCCAGACGACCCGGTCTCCCCCTGGACCTGCGGCCGCACTCACCAGGCCCGCACCGTGGAAGCCCACGGGAGGATGATCTGTTCTGTTCCGAGGCGGTCGTTCGATAATGAGGGCTGGGATGACCGCCCCTGATACGGAGTTGTCGTTATGGGCTATGTGGTGGTTTGGGGTCAACTGCTGGTGGTGGGGATCTTCCTGGTCTCCCTGGCCGGCAAGGTGCGCAGCCGTCAGGCGTTCCGGGAGTTCATCACGGCGACCGGCACGTTGCTGGCCGTGGACCCGGGGCGGGCACGATGGCTCGGTCTGCTCGCCGTGGTGGCGGAGGCGGCGATCGTGGTGCTGGTCGCCGTGCCGGTCACCGCGCCCGTGGGATTCGCCCTGGCGGCGGTCACGCTCGGTGGGTTCGGTTACGCGCTGGTGCGCGCCCTGAAGCGGGAGAAGGCGGCGCCCTGTCACTGTTTCGGCGCGTCGGAGACGCCCGTCGGGAGGCATCACGTCATCCGCAACCTGGTGCTGATCGTGGCGGCGCTGGCGGCGCTGGGAGCGACGTTCGCCGCGACGCCGGGCGGCGTCGAGGTCCCGGGGATGGTGATCGCCGCCGCGGCGGCGGCGGTCTGCGTGCTGGTCGTCGTACGCCTCGACGACATCGCCGAGCTCTTCCGCCCCGTCGCCGTCAAGCGTTGACGGGTCCGCCCGGCGACATGCCGCGGTGCACCACGCCGAGCAGGTGCTCCGCGGTGATGTACCCCCAGTGCCGGGAGTCGGCGCTCCGCGCCCGGTTGTCGCCCAGCACCACCAGACATCCATGAGGTACGCGGTCGTCGCCCGCGTCCACGACCGCCCGTACCTCCGCGGGCACCGGATCCCCTCCCACCGCGACCACCCGCTTGACCAGCCAGGGCCCCGAGCCTCCCGGCAGACCGGGTGGGGACGGTCTGCGTGCCACCATCACCTGCCCGGCGCGTACCTCCCGCAGCGGCACCCGGCGCACCAGCACCCTGTCCCCGTCCCGGAGGGCCGGCTCCATGCTGGGCCCCTCGACCGTGACCACGACCAGCCGCCGCCGTACCCAGAGCCAGAGCGCGACCAGCCCGCCGCCAACCGCCAGCACGACCGCGGTCATCCCGGTGCCGCCGCGGCCGACTCGTCGGCGTATCCCCGGGCCTGCAGGGAGAACAGCCGGGCGTAGCCACCCCGCCGTTCCATGAGCTCGGCGTGCGTCCCCGTCTCGGTCACCACGCCGCCCCCGAGCACGACGAGGCGATCGACGTCGCGCAGCGTCCCCAGGCGATGGGACACCAGCAGGCTGGTACGGTCCCCGCGGTACGCGCCGATGCTCGCGTGTATCCGCGCCTCGGCCTCGGCGTCCAGGCCCGAGCTCGGCTCGTCGAGGATGAGCAGGTCCCGGTTCTCCCGGAGGAACGCCCTGGCCAGAGCCAGCCGCTGCCACTGACCGCCCGAGAGGGTGACGCCGCTTCCCGAGCCGTCGTCGTCCGGATCCTGCGGGAACATCCTGCTGAGCAGCGTGTCGTACCCCCGGGGCAGCGACGCCACCAGGTGGTCGATCCCGGCGCGCCGGGCGGCGTCCTCGATCCTGGACTGGTCGTGCAGCGCGTCCAGGTCGCCGAGGCCGATGTTCTCCCGCACGGTGAGGTCGTAGGCCATGTAGTCCTGGAAGACCGCGCCGACCCGCTCCCGCAGGGTCGCAGGCGACACCTGGCGCAGGTCCACCCCGTCCCACAGGATGGCGCCCCGCGTCGGGTCGTACAGCCGGCACAGCAGCTTGACCAGCGTGCTCTTGCCCGCGCCGTTGATGCCCACCAGCCCGATCGACTGCCCGTAGGGGATCGTGAAACTGACGCCGCGCAGCACCCAGTCGTGCGCGTCGGAGTAGCGGAACCACACGTCTCGGAACTCGACGCCCCGGCGCAGGGCCGGGAGCCGGGCCGGCGGGTCGGCGATCGGCAGGTCCGGCGCCGCGCGCACCACCCGCAGGTAGTGGTCGAAGAGCAGGAGCTCCTGGTGTACGCGGGCCAGTTGCTGGATCAGGCCGGTCAGCGCCGCCTGTACGCCGGCCACCGCCGCCACGAACATCATGATGTCGCCCGCCGTCAGGGTGCCCCGGCCGGCCGCCAGCACAGCCCAGACCAGTCCGGCGCCGGCCACCACGGCGCCCAGCAGCCCCAGCCAGCTCTGGACCGCGGCCTCGCGGCGGTCCGTCCCGCGCTGCGCGGCGTGCGCGGTGCGCAGTTGCCCGAGCATCCGTTCACGGAGGAAGTCGCCCAGGCCGAACAGACGCACCTCCTTGGCCGCCCGGGGGTCGCACAGCAGGGCGGAGTAGAACAGCCGCCGGCGTTCGACGGGCCCGATCCGCCACATCATCGTGGCCCGGCGCCGCGACAGCGCGAGCTCCGCCAGCAGCGCGGGCACCGCGGCCGCGATCACCAGCAGTGCCATGACGGGACTGAGCACGTACAACGAGGCGAGGAAGCCGAGCCCGGTGACCAGTGCCTGGAGCAGCCCGGAGGCGCCCAGCACCAGCGCGGCAGGGGCGTCGTCGGCCGCCTGCTCGGCGAGCCTGAGCCGGTCCAGGAAGCGCGGCTCCTCGAACCGGCTCAGGCCGGGAAAGGTGTTGACCGCTTTATAGAGCCGGTCCTGCGTGAGCAGCCCCACCCGCCGCCGCAGCTCGCTACGGACGTACTGGGTGATCTGTGGCAGCGCAGCCGCGGCCGCGCCGACGAGGGCCAAGCCGAGGGCGAGGCCCCCCAGGGACGGGACCGGTCCGGCTGCCACCACCTGCTCCAGCACCAGCTTGGTGAGCCAGGCCGCCGTCACCGGCAGAGCGGCGCCGGCCACCGTCATCACGAGTTCGAGCGCGA
This sequence comes from Nonomuraea corallina, assembly GCF_027620315.1. Lineage (GTDB taxonomy): Bacteria > Actinomycetota > Actinomycetes > Streptosporangiales > Streptosporangiaceae > Nonomuraea > Nonomuraea corallina. The sequence goes on from NZ_JAPNNL010000001.1 coordinate 71,688, forward strand.
GATGGCCTGGAGCCGCCCGCATCGCCAGCGCCACCGCCGCGGCCAGTCCCTCCAGGTGCGTCCGGCGAGCGGGGGCGGCCGTCATGCGGGCGTCTTGGCGGTCAGGTCCTCGAGCGTGGTCCCGCCGGCCACGATCATGCCCTCCTCCACCAGCGCGAGGGTGGGGAACGCCGTGACCCCGAAGGCGCCGGCGATCGGCCCGTCGAACCGCTCCACCACGACTCGCGCCACGGACCGCGCCCGGCCGACGAAGTCCTGCGCCTCCTCCGGCCGCGAGGTGACCACGACGACGAGCACCTGGTCGCGGCCGCCGGGGAAGGCACGGGCGTGGTCCACGAACTCGGGCAGGCGTTCCAGGCACGGAGCACAGGTCGTGGAGAAGAATCCCACCGCGGTCCGGCCCGTGAGATGAGCGCGGGTCAGCGGGTCGCCGTCCACGGTCACCGCGGTGAAACCCCTGACGGCGCCGCCGACGCGGACGCCCTGGTCCGGGGCCGAATGCCCGGCCAGCGCTCTGTCGTGCTCCCTCAGCCGCCGGATGACGCCGAACGTGAGGATCAGGTTGAGGGCTCCGATCAGCCCGACGAGAATCACGCCCGCGAGCAGATACGGCGTCATGCGATGTCTCTCATCCTTGTCGAAGTGACGGAAGGGCTGGTGCGGGACGGCGACCATGGTCCGGTCGCCGTCCCGGAATTCGGTCAGTGATATCTCTTCTCACACCTACGGACCCAGTGGCAGCCGTTGCAGCGCCACTTGTAGTACCACCCTCCGGTGTCGCAGGCCGCGCCCCAGTACCAGCCCGATCCGCTGCAGGAGCACGGGTCGGCCTTCGCTGTGACGGCCGGCGCGAATACGCCGAGGAGACGATCGGCCACCTTTTCGGCAATTCTGGTCATGCCTGTCGTGCCTTTCTCTGCTGTTGGTTCGACGAACCGCGACAGCATGGGCCGCGCGGCGTCAGACGGACAGATGCCACGGCCACGGAAAGACGAAATCCCCCGTAGTGCGTTGGCCACTGAGATCGTGGCATCGGCGGAGATAGTCCTCGTATATCTGCCGTATATGGGAGGACCGCATCCCCTACCGGGGAGCCTCACCAGGCAGGTGCGCACCGAGCCGGTCGAGGTGATCGCGGACCGCTCCGGCCTCGTCGTGCCCGAGCTCCTCGTAAACGGCCAGCGCGGCTTCGAGGTGGGCCGTCGCCTCCTCGGTGCGCTCCCGCGCGCCGTGGGCGAGACCGAGCGCCACGTGCGCTCCCGCGCGCAGCAGGGTGTCCCCTGTGCGGACCGCGAGCGCCAGAGCCCGCTCGCCACACGACACCGAACTCTCGTACGCGCCCATGTCGCGGTGGAGCGCGCTCATGCTGACCAGGATCTGGGCGATGTCCCGGTCGCCGCAGCCCGTCTCACTGATCTCCAGCGCCGTCCGATAGTGGCTCATCGCCGGGTCGAGCCGCCCGACGAGGTGGTGCGCCTCACCCAGGTTGCTGTACAGCAGGGCGTGGAAGTGATGGGCGTCCTCCAGGGACGCACCCAGGCCGGCCGCCTCCTCCAGCCACCGGATGGCCTCCTCCGGGCGGCGGGCGTTGATGTACACGGCGCCGAGGTTGAGCAGGGCCGTGGCCGCGCCCAAGGTGTCTCCGAGCCCGAGCCGGAGCCGGTGCGCTCGGCGGCAGGCCGCCACGGCGCGTTCGGTGTGGCCCATCAGGCTGTGGATGACGGCCAGCCGCCCCACGATCATCGCCTCTCCTGCGGGGTCCGCGGCCCTCACGGCCGCCTCCGCCGCGACGGTGTGCAGGTCGGCCCACTGCCTCGTGTGGTGGCGCCGCTGCAGCCAGCTGTACATGGCCGCCACGATCTGCCAGGCCAGCGCCGGATGTGAACGCGCCGCGCCCTGTACGGCGGCGTTCAGGTTCGCGGCGTCGGCGTCGAACCAGGCGAGGGCCGCGTTGTCGTCGGCGAAGTCCATGGGCCGGGTCGGGAAGCTGAAGTTGGGCCGCTCCTTCGGCCGGAGCACCCGATCGGCCGCGTTCGCGGCGTCGCGGTACCACGTCAGCATGGCGGTCATGGCCTGGTCCCGCTGGTCCGCGCTCTCCTCGGCCAGGCATCGCTCATGGGCGTAGATCCGTACCAGCTCGTGCATCACGTAGTGGTCGCCGGACACCGGCTGAAGCAGGTGGGCGGAGACGAGCCGTCCAAGGAGTACCCGGGTCTCGCCGGTCGTGCCGCCCACCAGGGCGGCGGCGACGGCCAGGGACGGCTTGGGGCCGGGGTGGAGCCCGAGGAGCCGGAACATCCTGCGGACGGGCTCGCTCAGCGGGCGGAGCGAGGCGCGCAGGACCGCGCGTACCGAGATCTCGTCCTCGTCGACGGCCAGCCTGTCCAGACGTACGCGCTCGTCGGCCATCTCCGCCACCAGCTCGGCGACGGCCGAATCGTAGGTCGACATCTCCAGGCGCGAGGCGGCGATCCGCAGGGCCAAAGGAATCCGGTCGCACAGCTCTGCCAGCTCCTCCGTGCCCGCGACGCTCCCGTGGTGAGGGAGCCGTTCCCGGATGAGGGCGACGGCGTCGGCCATCGGCAGCGGCCCGAGCGAGATCCGCGGCACGCCGTGCGTGGTGGCCAGACCGTCCAGGCGGAGCCGGCTGGTGACCAGGGTAAGGCTCCGCCCGGCCCCCGGGAGCAGCGCGCGCACCTGACCGGCCGAGGCGGCGTTGTCCAGCACGACCAGCATCCGCCGGTCGGCCATCAGCGACCGGAACAAGGCTGCCCGCTCCTCCGTCTCGGCGGGGATCCGCCCTGGCGGGACGTCCAGGGCCCGCAGGAAGCGCTCCAGCACCAGCCCCGGATGCAGCGGCGTCTCGGGCCCGAACCCCCTCAGGTCCACGAAAAGCTGCCCGTCGGCGAACAGGTGGCGGGAGAGCTGAGCCCACCGGACCGCCAAGGCCGTCTTCCCCACACCCCCGGGACCCACCACGGCGACCACTCCGGCGTCCGCCGTGATCTCGTCCAGACGCTGGATCTCGTCGTCGCGTCCCACGAATCCGAGCGGACCGCCCGGTAACTGGGCGGGCACCGGTGGCCGGGCCGGGAGCTCCGGGGTGTCCGTCCCTCGCGACCGATGGAGCTCCGGGCCGTCCGCCCGTCGCGACCGGTCGAGCTCCGGGTCGGAGATGAGGATGGCCCTTTCCAGGGAACGCAGCTCCTGGCCCGGCTCCAGGCCCAGCTCGTCGATGAGGACACGGCGTGCCCGTCGATAAGCCTGCAGAGCGTCCGCCCGCCGGCCGGACCGGTAGAGAGCGAGCATCAGCTGCGACCACAGCCGCTCACGGAAGGCATGCCGGCTCACCAGGGCGGAGAGCTCCGCCACCAGAGAGGCGTCCTCCCCCAGGCGCAGGTCCGCCTCTATCCGCTGTTCCAGGGCGACCAGGTGCCATTCCTCCAGACGGGACCGCTCCTCGCCGAGGGCGGACTCGGCCGAGAGGTCCGCGAACGGGGATCCCTGCCACAGCTCCAGCGCCGCACCGAGCACCCGCCGAGCCCTGACCGGATCCCCCGCCGTAAACGCCTCCTGGCCGTCCCGTACCAGAGCGACGAACCGGCAGGCGTCGACCTCGGCGCAGTCGACGTCGAGCCGGTAACCGGCACCACCTTCACGCAGGATCCGGTCCGCTCCCAGGATCATGCGCAGGCCACGCGTGTACAGCCGCAGATTGGCCGCCGCGGAAGGCGGAGGCGCGGGGCCCCACAGCGCGTCGATCAGGTAGTCGGCGGAGAAGCCGCCATGCGGGTGACCGAGCAGCACCGCGAGCAGGAGCCGCTGCTTGCGCGGCCCCAAGGCCGGAACGACGTCCCCGGACCGGACCCGTAACGGACCCAGCACCTTGAACTCCACGATCACGCCCCCTTCCGCGTGTCGCGTACGGCACTCGCGCGCACGACCGCGAAACGCCCGCCGAACAGAACCCCCGCTCGGTCGACGGTCACCCGTCACCCTAGCCCGCGTGATCCCGGGATGCCGTACGCGGCAAACGCCGGCTCCGCGCCGAGCACGCACCGCCTCGCACCCGCACCACAGGAGGAGGCGGTTTCGTGATCGAAGCCAGGACAGCGAACGCCCGGCTCAGCCAGTCACTGCAGAAGACCTGAAGTCGTCCTGGCGCGCGGCGAACAGGCCGGCCGCGAGCCAGACCCACAGCACCGGGCCCACCCATCGCCGCGCCCGCACGGGCGTCGGCGATCGTGGCGAGCCACTGCGCCCGGTCATCGGGCAGCTCGAACTGCAAGGCCAGGAAGCCGACGCTGAGCAGAGCGAACGCGAGGAGGGCTTTACGCCTAGTTAGATCTCCGTTCTCGCCTGCTCGATTTGCCGCACGATGGCATGGGCGCCATGCGCCTGTGCGATGTCCGCCGCCAGGTGGCCGTGCCCCGGCCGTCGTGGGCGAACCGGGCGATCGTTACCGCGCTCGCGCGAATCCTGCCCCGAGGCCGCCGAAGTCACCTGTGCTTGGCAGCCGAAAATCCGGGCTGAGGATACCGGCGTATCGCCGGGCAGATCGCTGGCCTGGGCCGGAAGGTGTCCCTTCACGCCGTCACCGTGAAGCGGGCGCCGCGGTCGCCGCGCGGGCCCGCCTCGTACGGCTCGATGAAGCCGTCGTGCGGCGCGCCGGGCTCGAGACCCAGCTCCTGCCCCGCGGCGAACCCGCTCTCCAGCACCTCGCCGGTCGGCAGCACGATCTGCGAAACGGTCGCGACGAGGTGGCCCTCGCCGGGACCGGCGCGCAGCTCGAAGCAGAAGCACGGCGGCACGAACGAGCGCAGACCGTTGTCGATGATCCGCACGCCCCGCACGCCGGTCGGATGTTCCGTCATTGCGGCGACCCCACCTTCTCGCCCCATCGGTTGACGTCCCCCCTGCCCGGCCGCGGGTCCGGGCACGTCTCTGACGGGATCCTCGCCTTGCTCGCCACCACGCACCCGCACAGGTCGCAGATCTTGCGGTCGTCTCCGCGGCGGGCGACCGTCGCGACGTCGTACAGCTTGCTCTGCGGCGGGTCCGTGAGGTGCGGGCACTGCCGGCAGGCGGCGAGCCGGCGCTCGTACTGCTCGTCCGGGACGAACTCGAAGCCCGATTTCGCCCACTTCCAGAACGAGCTCGCCGCCTGCCGGGACAGCTTCGCGGCCGACCGCGGCACCGGCGACGCGCCCGCGGTCTCCGGTGGCGAGTCCAGCAGCAGACGCAGGAATGCCGGTGTCTGCCGGGAGATCAGCAGGTGGTGCAGGTACAGCGGGTCGTCCACCACGGCCAGGACCACGTCGTCGGAGATCTCACCGGCACCGGGGCCGAGCAGCTCCGACAGGCGTTCACGGATCTGCTCGGTCCCGATGCTCGACTGATGGGTCAAGGGATCACCCCGCGCACCCAGGCTTGGCGGTCAGCGCCGCGGCCCGGTAGTACGTGGCGATCCGGCACTTGCCCGCCGGGTGGGCGCAGCCAGCGTTGCCGTTCGGGGCGGTGGGGTCGTTCTTAACCCCGAACAGGTCGGCCATCTGCGCGATCGCCGCTCTGACGGTGGCCGGGTACTGGCTGCCGAACCAGACCTGGCGCATGACCCAGGCCACGCCGGCGTAGTCGGCCTGCCCCTCGCAGGACAGCCCGTCGGGATGCCCGCCGGTGGGCTCGCCGCCCTTGTGGTGGCCGATCTCGTGAGCAATCACCAGGGCGATGCCCTCGAGCTCGAGCGCCACGTCGCGGACCAGCCCGCCCTTGATGTCGACCCGGCGCTGGCCGGTGCCGCGTTCCACCCAGGCGTACGCGTTGACATCGTTGCTGGCCCAGTCGAGTGTGAAGCTGATGTCGTCGTAGAAGTGCCCGTGGTGCCCGAGCAGCCACTCGGTCCAGCTCCGCGACTGCGGGTCGTTGAACGCCCGCTTCGGCGCCGCGGCGCGCGCCTCCGCCTCCTCCGGCGGCAGGAACGGCATCGCGTACGACGGAACCTCGATGCGGGTGGCGTCGGCCGGCACGAACACGCCGGTCTCGTCGATGTCGCGCAGGTTCGACCGTGATACCCGCAGGTGGGTGTCCCCGGTCGCAGCCCGGAACGACTCCGCCTGCTCGGGTGCCTTGAGGCAGGCGTCGCTGTGGCTGGCGATGTACTCCGGCGAGCCGATCACCGGCAGGTCCTCGTGCGACTCCACGAAGCTGAGCGAGGCGCCATTGCGGTTCTGCGGCCGGCGGTAGAACAGTTGCTGGGCGTAGTCGGCGCTGATCACTCCGTTGGTGTTGATCAGGTGGTCGTCCAGCGACGGACCCGGGTCGCCGACACTCGTGGCGATGTGGTGGAATCCGGCATGCATGTTGCCGATGTGCACCGACTTCACGGGCACCGGGCCACCCTGGATGTCGAGGAGTTCGTCGCCGGGGGCGAGCCGGTCCGCGCGCTTGAGCTTGCGGTCCGACATGAGGAACAGGTGATCGCTCGTGACGGCGATCGACGTGTCCTTGTAGACGACCAGGACGGTGTACCGCTGCACCGCCACGCCGGGGGTGCCGTTGCTGAACTCGACCCGGACCGGGCGCCACGACAGCGACGGCCCGCACGCGAGCACGGTGTCGCCGACGCGGAACTTCTCGATGGCCTGGAAGCTGCCGTCGCCGGTCTGCACCGGGGTCCCGAACGCCAGGCACGAGCACGTGCAGTAACAGCCGTCCGGGTGCTCCAGATCGAAAATCATGACGAGGTGGTTGACCTGCCACCCGTTCTTCTTGCAGATCTCGTTGACACGTTCTTGTATGCCGCTGCAATGTCCGCAATCATCACTCATGATGATCCTCTTCTTTCCGTTCCGTTGCTTTTATCTCCACCTTTTATCTACGATTCGCCGGATTTCCGGTGTACGGGGGAGACCGTGGGCGTTGCTCGCCTGCGCGCAACTGTGCTGAAATATGTGGAGATTCGCCCATGTCACTGACCGTAAGCCCGCTCCGGTGTCCGGTCAAGGGACCGGCCGGGGCGGCGTCCCCAGCTATTTAGGTCGAATCGAGGACGCATTTCCCCTCAATCCGGAATGGGTGGGAACCCGGGATTGAAGGGTCCGCTGACTTCCGGACACGTGATCGGCGAAAGCGGCCATCGGATAGAAGCCGTAGTTTTTCTTCCAGGTCGGTGCAGTGTGTTGTTTGTCGGAGTGGGAGATGACGATGGTGGCGTCGAGGTCGACGATCACGGGCTGGTCGTCGGCTCCGAGGGCTCGGTGGCCGGCCAGCTGCCAGGCGCATTGGCGGGCTGTGGCGCGGGCGGCGCGGATGACCTTCAATGCGCAGACGGGGTCGGCGGCGAGCCGGTCGATCAGGCGCGAGACCGTCGGGTCGGAGGCGACCGGGCCGAACAGCTCGGGCTGGGAGCGCAGCATCGCGATGTCGGCCAGGCAATCTCCGCCGAGCGCCAGCGTGAGGGCCAGATCAGTGACGATCTTTGCGGAGTCGTGGGTCGCGCGGCTGAGTCGCCACCGCTCCAGCTGCATCCGCGCGTGGCTATGCGCATCCTGCGTCACTCGCAGATCTCGATGACCATGGATATCTACACTCAGATCCCCAGCCCCGAAACCCTTAAGGCGCTTGACCGGCTCAATCAGAGCCTCGACCGTTCAAGCGAGACATAACTAATCTTTCGGTACCACTTATAGGCCCTCTGGGATATCCCAGGGGGCCTACGTGTTTGTCCACCCGATCCGTCATAACCGAAGGGATATGCCGGACTGGCTACGGTGGTCATTTCACTTCTCGCTGGTTGTGGTTCAAAAGAATGGGGCCTCCGGTGAGGCGCCAGTTCACTAGGCTGGACGAGGCGGAGAGCGAATGACGCACCCTGTGATCTGCGAGCGGGCCAAGGGGCATTACTGCGGATGCTCCGCCTGTGGAGGGGCACAGCACGGCTGGACCAACGGTCTCTCGTTGGCCCGAGACCCCTCTCCCGTTGCTCGTCAAAAGGCAAGAGACGACAGTGACCTTGCCTGGGCCAAAACCCGGCCCCCCGTAGGGCGGCGCAAGCCATCCAGGGACAGACAGGCGGCAGCCACCGATAGCGCCACGGTCGACCTCGTTGACTGGCTATCCGAAAACCCGGACACCATCGACCGCATCCAGGAAATCGGAGACATCCTCGCCGGCCCCGTGATCCAGGAGCTCGATAAGAAGTTCGGCGGGAGCAGGCCACGAGAGGCCAGGAGGCAACTCAACAGTGATTTATGGTGCGACCTTCTCGTCGCCGTGGCCGAGGCTATCGAAAAACTTTCGAAGGCCATGGACCGAATCCCGGGGTACGTGACGACGGTCATCCTGCAGTCCCGGAAGGCCGAGGGTCGCAGCGTTCTGCTCGATGCTTTGGTGGGTCTCGCCGTACGGACAGCATGGGGGCCCATCAAGAGCATGATCCACACGACGGGGATCGAGGAGATCCAACGAGGATGCCGGATCCTCGCCGTCCTGATCTGTCCCGCGCCCGAGAATCACAAGGCCGTTCAGGACGGCGCCCTCCTTCCCTTGGCGAAGGAGGGACTGTTGGAGACCAGCAGGGAGCGGCTTGAGCAGGTCTTCCCCGAGGATTGGGTGCGCCGCCTACGAGAGGGCCTCGACGGCGCCTGAGTAGAGCGGCCGGCGTCCCGTCGGCATGAGCTGTCCGCCGGGGATCGGCTGTGTCGGGCTGCGCTGCTGTACGACGCTGCTGTACGGCCACGAAAAAGGCCCTCCGGGATGATCCCGGAGGGCCTTTGACCTGAAGCGCGGCCGAGAGGACTCGAACCCCTAACCTTCTGATCCGTAGTCAGATGCTCTATCCATTGAGCTACGGCCGCTCGCTGCGTAAGCAAGCATAGCGGGTCTTGAGCCGTACCTCGAACCAGTTACGGCAATCATGACCGCATGGGCTCCTCCTTCCCCGGCCAGATCGTCTGGCTGACCGGCCAGATCAGGGCGATCAGCGGGACTTTGGCCGCCTGCCCGAGGAACTCGTACAGCGGCCCCATCCGCTCCGGCGCGCCGACGAGCAGCCCCAGGATCAGCACGATCCCCCAGGCGAGGCCGTACGCGAGGACGATCCGCAGCCAGAAGATCCACTCGTAGCGGGTCCTGGCGGGGCCGCGCTTGGGCGGGCGTGGGGGCGGGGGGCCGCCGCCGAAGCGGTGGTGGAATCTGGCGTCGGCCCATTTGAGGGTGCTATGGCCGAACACGATCGAGTAGGCGAGGTACGCGGCCGCGAGGCCGTGCTTGAAGTCCGCCGTCGCGCCGCCGCGGATGTCGACGACCGCCGCGGCGAGCAGGATCACGTCCAGCAGGGGGACGCTGACCAGGAGGGCGGTGCTGAGGGCGCGGCGGTTCCAGAGGTAGCGGCAGGCGAGTCCGAGGCCGAGCAGGACCCAGAACCCGATTTCGCAGGCGATGATGACGGCGACGATCACACTGTCCAGTCTGGCGTTCCGTGAGGCAGAAACATCCTCTTGGGGAACGGCCTGTGGATACATCGAAGTGTGTATCCACAGGCGGCCCCGCGAAGGATTCACCCGGTCGCGCGAGGTGGTGGGATGTGGGCATGAACCGCGTGCCGTTGTGGGCCGGCCTGGCCTTCCTCGTGGGGCTGGTCCTGATCGGGGCCGGGGCCCGCATCGAGCGCGACGTGCCCGAGTGGTTGCTGGTCATCCCGCTGGCGATCACCTGCCTGGCCGTGCTGCTGCGTTACCGGTCGCCGCTCGGCTCGCTGGGGCTGGGCACGGTGGGGTTCGTCATGGACGTGCTGGTGGGGCCGTCTCTGGGGACGATGCTGGTCTACACCGACAATCTGTACGCCGCCGCGCTCTACGGGCCGGCCCGGTTCTCCCGCTGGCTGCTCGCGATCACGGCGGTGACGGCGGTGGGGTTCGGGGCGGTGACGGGGTTCCTGTGGTCCGACTGGCGGGCGCTCGCGCTCAACATGGTCCAGGTGGGGCTGATCCTGGTCACTCCGGTGACCACGGCCCAGATCCTGCGCCAGCACCGCGACCAGGCGGCGGCCGAGCGGGCCAGGGCCGAGCAGGTGGCGCGGCTGGCGGAGCTCGACCGTCAGGCGGCCATCACGGCGGAGCGGACGCGGATGGCGCGCGAGCTGCACGACATGATCGCCAACCATTTCAGCGCCATCGCCATCCAGTCCACCGCCGCGCTGTCCCGCAAGGACCTCGATCCGGCGACCGTGCGGACGATCATGGAGTCCGTACGGGAGAACAGTGTGAAGGGCATGGCCGAGATGCGTTCCATGATCGGGCTGCTGCGGCAGGAAGGCGACGAGGGTGAGGCCATGCGTCATCGGCTGCGGGACGCCGAGGGCCTGGTGGAGCGGTCGAGACAGGCCGGCCTGACCACCGAGCTGCGCGTCGAGGGGCGGCCGCGCGACCTGTCCGTGCCGGTCGATCTGGCGGCCTTCCGGATCCTCCAGGAGGCACTGACCAACGCGCTCAAACACGGTGACCCGCCGGCCAGGGTTCGGCTGGCGTACGAGGACGACCAGGTGTCGATCACCGTGGACAACCCGTTGGGCGAGCGGGACCGGCGGCTGCCGGGGGCCGGTGCGGGGCTGGTGGGGATGAAGGAGCGGGCCAACCTCGTGGGCGGGACGTTCGAGGCGGGCCCGCACGAGAACGGCTGGCGGGTCGCGGCCACGTTCCCGGCGCCGGAAGGTCAGGCCACGTGATCCATACCCGGTGATGGAGGCACAGGCCGGCAGCGGTTCTTACGCGGGCGGGTGGCGAGGCGCGCCCCGGGCAAGCGGGTGAAGGGCGAGGTGGGTTGAGTGGGCATCAAGGTGCTGGTGGCTGACGATCACGCGGCGGTGCGGGCCGGGATCGTGCTGATCCTCGAAGGGGCCGGCGACATCCAGGTGGTCGGGGAGGCGGCCGACGGGGTGGAGGCGGTCGCCATGGCGCGCGAGCTGCGGCCCGACGTGGTGCTGATGGACATCCGGATGCCGCGGATGGACGGGATCTCGGCCACCGCCGAGCTGGTGGGGATCACCGACGTGCTGGTTCTGACGACGTTCGACGTGGACGAGTACGTGTTCGGCGCGCTGCGGGCCGGCGCCGCCGGGTTCCTGTTGAAGAACACCGACGCGGAGGCCCTGGTCGACGCGGTGCGGTTGGTGGCCGCGGGCGACGGGCTGATCTCGCCAGGGGTGACGCGCAAGCTGATCAGGGCGTTCGCGGAGCAGGCGCCGGCGCGGCGGGAGCCGGTCGACCCGAAGACGTTGACGCCCCGTGAGCGGGAGGTGCTGGCGTGCATCGGGCGGGGGCTGTCCAACGCGGAGATCGCCAAGGAGCTCGACATGGCGGAGGCCACGACGAAGACGCACGTCAGCCGGGTCCTCGGCAAGCTGGGCCTGAAGAGCCGGGTGCAGGCGGCCATCTATTACTCGGGGGACGCGGCACCGTAAGGTGGGCGCCGTGAGCATGCCACCGCCTCAGCAGCCCCGGTCCACCGGTGTGGTCGTGGGACTCGCGGCCCTCGGAGTCTTCGCCTATGTCGTGTTCAACGTCGTGGTGGGATTCATCGCCGTGTCGTTGGCCACCCCCGCGGTGCTGGGCGTGGCCGCGGGCTTCCTGTTCCTGGGCGCCATCGGCGGCGGGGTGGGTCTGCTGCTGGTGCGCACACCGTGGGCCAAAGGGCTGGGCCTGGGATTGATGATCGGCTGGGCGTTGGTGTCCATCGTGTCGGCCGGCTGGTGCACGGGGCTCAACCCGGGGCTGTACGCCTGAGCGTCAGGCGGGCGTCCACCGGCGGCTCCCCAGCCTGGCCGGCGGTCGAGAGGGAGAAGATGACGACACCACCGGGCAGCACTCCCCTGGGCATCGATTCGGTTATGGCGCGTGACATGCCGTTGCACGAGATCTTCGTCGGCCTCGGCGTCGCGGTCGCCTCGGTGGTGTTCTTCCTGGAGGCCCGCAGAAGGGGCGCGCTGCACGAGCAGTCGCTGATCGCCGTCACCGGCGCGCTGGTCGGCGGCGCCATCGGCATGCGCCTGGCCGGCTGGCTGGAGACGTTCGACCTGCGGCACCTGTGGCTGTATGGGTCGCGCAGCGTGCTGGGCGGGCTGACCGGCGCGTACCTCGGGGTCCTGGTCGCCAAGCGGATCATCGGTTACCGGGAGCGGACGGGTGACCTGTTCGCTCCGGCGGTGGCGCTCGGCATGGCGGTGGGCCGGATCGGCTGTCACCTGACGGAGGCGCCGGGCCGGCCGACGGGCCTGCCGTGGGGGATCCACGCCCCGGCGAGCACGCCCGACTGCCCCGGCTGCCTGGCGGGCCAGGCGATGCATCCGTCGTTCCTGTACGAGATCGTGTTCGACCTGGTCGCGTTCGCCGCGCTGGTGTGGGCGCGGGGACGGCTGACCCGGCCGGGTGAGCTGTTCACGCTGTACGTCGCGGCGTACGCGGGCTTCCGGTTCCTGGTGGAGTTCACCAGGGCGAACGACGTGCTGTGGCTGGGGCTGACAGGCCCGCAGTGCTTCCTCCTGCCGGGGATGCTGCTGCTCGGGCTGAGGCTCGGGTACGGGTGGCGGCGCGGTTACTACGATGCCCTCTTCAGGCGGAAGGTGATGACATGAGCGCGGGGATGGGGCTGAGAGGCGACCGGATCGTCCGTTACGTGAACGCGTTCTGCCCGCACTGCCACGGCCGCGACCTCGACCGGGTGGAGCGGCTGAGCGGCTATCTGGCGGTACGCGACGGCAGGGTGTGGCTGGAGCGCGGCTGCCGGGAGCACGGGCTGGTGCGCACCCTCTACGACGAGGACCCGGAGATCCTGGCCTATCTGGAGGAGTGGACCGCGCCGACCAAGCAGCACGTGCCGGATCTCGCGGGCAACTTCGACCCGGTGCCCGCCGCGTACCTGAAGGGGCTTCCCGAGCTGCAGACGCAGCACACGTGCATCCTGCTGGAGGACATCGCGGAGGCGTGCAACCTGCGCTGCCCGACCTGTTTCGCCGGCAGTTCGCCCGAGCTGAGCGGCGTGGTGCCGGTCGCCGAGGTGCTGGCGAACGTGGACCAGCGGCTGGCCAGGGAGAACGGCAGGCTCGACGTGCTCATGTTGAGCGGCGGCGAGCCGACCCTGCATCCCGAGCTGGAGACGCTGCTGCGCGAGCTGGCCGGACGCCCGGTCACGCGCATCCTGATCAACACCAACGGCGTGCTGATCGCCCGCGACGACGCCCTGCTCGACCTGCTCACCGAGCATCGCGAGCGGGTGGAGGTCTACCTGCAGTACGACGGCTCCTCGGCGGAGGCGTCCAGGCACCACCGCGGCGGTGATCTGCGCGGGCTCAAGCGGCAGGCGGTGGAGCGGCTCTCGGCACGGGAGATCTTCACCACGCTGGTGATGACGGCGGCGCTCGGCGTGAACGACGGCGAGATCGGCGACGTCGTCCGCCTTGCGCTCGACACGCCGTTCGTGGGCGGGGTGTCGTTGCAGCCCCAGTTCGGCTCCGGCAGGTCGGGGGCGATCGACCCGATGGACCGGCTGACCCACACGGGCGTGCTCAAGCGGCTCGGCCCGCAGACCGGCGGGCTGGTGACGTGGCGTGACCTGACCGCGCTGCCGTGCTCCCACCCGCACTGCTGCTCGGTCGGCTACCTCATCCGTGACGACTCCGGTGCGTGGCGTTCGCTGACGGCGCTGATCGGTCACGACCGGCTCAAGGAGAACCTGGGCCTGGTCTCCAATCGCATCGCCGACAGCGAGATCCCCCGCGAGTTGCGCCTGGCGGTGCAGGAGTCGCTGCTCGGCCTGCTGTCGGAACAGTCATCGCTGTCGCACCCGCAGATCGGCGACCTGTGGCGGAACATCTGCGAGAACTGCGACCTCGGCGTCTCCACCCTGCTCACCCTGGCCTCGTCGGCCCTGCCCGGCCGGCGCAAGAAGCTGCGCCGGATGATGGGCGAGCGGGTAGTCCGGATCACCATCAAGCCGTTCATGGACCTCTCGACCATGATCGAGGAGCGGCTCACGCAGTGCTGCGTGCACGTGGGCACGCGGGCGGGCCAGGACCAGTGCGCGCCGTTCTGCGCGGTGCAGGCGTGGCCGCAGCTCTCGGCGCAGCGGCTGTCGGCGGTGGCGTCCGAGCCTCGGCTGCGGCTCCCGCTGGAGGTGCTCCCGTGACGGCGCCGTACCGACCGGCCGAAAAAGATCCCGCGCCGTACGATCCGCTCCGGTTGTGTGTGTACGCGACGATCGCGCTGCTCGCCTGGCTGTTCGGGCCGTGGGCGCTGCTGGCCTTCGCCGGGCTGGGGTTCGCGGGTTACTGGAAGGCGCGGCGGGCCGGGCTGACCCGGAGCAAGTGCCTGCTCCGGGACACCCGGCTGGTGCTCGCCTACCTGGGCGTGCTCGCGCTGGCGGCGGTGACGGCGATCGTGCTGTCCTTCACCTGACGGCGAGCGTCACTCGTCGAGTTCCGCCGAATGGTCCACGAATCCAGGGACCGTTGGAGGGGCGGTTCTGTTGCACTACTCGGTAGGCACGTACAGGGAGAGGGTCTCGGCGACGCAGGCGGGGCGGCGCTCGCCCTCGACCTCGACGGTCATCTTGAGCGCGGACAGGTAGCCCGCCGGGGTGCCCTTGACGCTGGTCAGCTCGGCGGTGGCGCGGACGCGGGAGCCGACCGGGACGGGGCGGGGGAAGCGGACCTTGTTCAGGCCGAAGTTGACGCCCATCTGGATGCCCTCGACGCGGATCAGCTCGAACATGAACGACGGCAGCAGCGACAGGCTCAGGTAGCCGTGCGCGATCGTGCCGCCGAAGGGGCCCTCCTTGGCGCGTTCCACGTCGACGTGGATCCACTGGTGGTCGTCGGTGGCGTCGGCGAACAGGTTCACCCGGTCCTGGGTGATCGTGCGCCACTCGGTGGGGCCGAAGGTCTCGCCGACGCCGTCCTTGAGTTCCTGGATGTTCGCGAAGGTCCGCATGAGGCCGAACGTTATCAGCCGGGCCGTTGCGAAGATCTTTACCTGAAATCATCGCGCACCTGTTCGAGTCCGCGCTACAGTCGTAGGCACGCGAGTCGAACAGAGGTTCGGCCTGGTGGAAGGGGGGTGTGTCCAGTGGCGGTGCTCGCAGTGCCCTCTGCCCGGACACGCCGTCGCGCTTTCTTCCCGAATCTAAGACGGCCGCTATATGGCGCAATAAAGTCGGAGAGCGTGGATCCTGTGCGCAATCCCTACGCTCCCGGAGCCGGACAGCGTCCCCCGGAGCTCGCCGGGCGCGACCGTGAGCTGCAGCAGTTCGAGGTCGTGCTGGAGCGGGTGGCCCGCGGGCGGCCCGAGCGCAGCATGGTCGTCACCGGCCTGCGCGGCGTCGGCAAGACCGTGCTGCTCAACACGTTCCGTTCGATGGCCATCCAGCGACTGTGGGGCACCGGCAAGATCGAGGCCAGGCCCGACCAGTCGATCCGCAGGCCCGTCGCCGCCGCCCTCCACATGGCGATCCGCGAGCTGGCCCCGCGCCACCGCGCGCCGGAGCGCATCGAGGAGTTCCTCGGCGTGCTGAAGGCGTTCGCGATGCGCGACCCGTCCGCCGCCAAGGGCACCTCCCACTGGTCGCCCGGCATCGAGGTGCCGGCCACGCGCGGCCGGGCCGACTCCGGCGACCTGGAGATCGACCTCACCGAGCTGTTCGTCGACGCCTCCGGGGTGGCGACCGACCTGGGCGTGGGCATCGCGCTGTTCATCGACGAGATGCAGGACGTCCAGCCCGCCGACATCTCCGCGCTGTGCGCCGCCTGCCACGAGCTGTCCCAGAGCGGCGGCCCGCTGATCGTGGTCGGGGCCGGGCTGCCCCACCTGCCGAGCGTGCTGTCGGCGAGCAAGAGCTACTCCGAGCGGCTCTTCCGCTACGCCCGCATCGACAAGCTCGACCGCGAGGCCGCCGACCTGGCGCTCATGCTGCCCGCCCGCGAGGAGGACGTCGAGTTCACCCAGGAGGCGCTCGACGCCCTCTACGACGCGGCCGAGGGCTACCCCTACTTCGTGCAGGCCTACGGCAAGGTCGCCTGGGACCTCGCGCCGCGCAGCCCGATCACGCTCGACGACGTCCGCGTCTCGGCGCCGGAGGCCGAGGAGGAGCTGGCGGTGGGCTTCTTCGGCAGCCGCTATGAGCGCGCGACCCCGGCCGAGCGCGACTACATGCGGGCCATGGCCGAGATCGGCGACGAGCCGGTGGCGACCGCCGAGGTGGCGGAGGCGCTGGGCCGCAAGCCGTCGAGCCTGTCCCCCGCCCGCGACAGTCTGATCAAGAAGGGTCTGATCTACAGCGCCGAGCGCGGGCTGATCGCGTTCACCGTGCCGCACTTCGGGAGGTTCCTGCGTGCCCAACCGATCTAGACGGCACCCCTAGTCCTCTATTGGGTTGTCTAGAGGGGAAGCTAGATAGCCCAATAGAGTTAAATCGTCATGCCTGTCGAGGGAAATCTAGCCCTCTCTAGCGCCAAACCGATACGGGCGCATACGAGGGCAGAGACTCGTTGTCCGCAGCGACCACCGCCACCCTCACGGCGGGTCGGCGGCCGGCCATGAACACGGCGAACACCACGTCGTCATGCTCGTGGTTCTTGAAGACGAAGAACCGCCAGCACAGCTCGCGCCAGCTGTCGTACGGCTCGGGCGAGGCGAGCCGCTCCCGCTCGGCGCGCCACGTGCCGCTCGCCCGCAGCCGCGCCAGCATGACCCCCTCGGCGGGTCCCGGGCGCTGCTCGCACGGGGCCCGGTGCCTCACTCGCTCGACCAGCTCCTCGATCTCGGGCGAGAGCACGGCCAGCACCACCAGCCCGGCCAGCAGGAACCCCCACGACGGCTGGGCGAACGCCACCCACCCGGGCACCGGCGCCCACACCGACAGCGCGGCCAGCCCGGCCAGCGTCATCGTCCTGGCGATCGACCGTACGTCGACCGGCGCCGAGCTGACCTCGCCGAAGCATCCGCATCCCGCGTCCGGCCGGCGCCGGCGCAGCTCCAGGAGCACGTACGTGGACATGGAGAAGAACGCGACCGACGCCCAGCGGATGGCCGGGTGCGTGGAGAGCAGCAGCCCGGCCGCCAGCGCCAACTCGCCCGCCGCGCAGACCAACAGCGCCGGGGCCTGGAAGCGGGCGGGCACCAGCACGGCCGGCCCGAGCCTGGCCAGCGCGGTCGGCTCCCTGCCGGACCGGCTGACCGCGACCTTCGCCGCCGCGCCGAGACACAGCAGCACGATCAGGACCGGCAGCTGCGATGCCAGCACGTCCCTCACCCCAATCCGATCTGCGCGTTGAAACAGCCCTTGACCAGGTCTCCGCCAAGTTCCACGTACGTGAGCGGCGACAGCTCGGCGATCCGCCCGCGCGGAGAGGTGTCGCACTCGACGCAGCGGTCGCAGAAGCGGCCGGCGACGCATCCGCACGCGACGATCGGCACGTTCGCCGAGCGGCCGGTGCAGACGTTGTGCACCTGCAGCAGCGAGCCGAGCGCGAGGTACGGCAGGCCCGCGCACGACACCCCGGCGTCCGGGCAGCCGGCGTCCGAGCGCTCCACCATGGGGTAGGAGGCTCCCCACTCGTCCTCGTCGAAGGCGTCGGACCAGGTGACGGTGCCGGAGATCCGGGCGGTCGTGCCGCCGTAGGCGGGCGGCGGCGGCGGGACCGAGCGCGCCGGGTAGGCGGGCTGGGAGGTGGCGGGCAGCACGGCCAGCGCCGTCCCGTCCTTCCTGACCCCGATCGCGTCGAACAGGTAGCCCGGCTCGAACTGGGGGTGGCGCACCCGCAGCCTGCCGGTCGCGCGGTACGGGATGACGATGGTCCGGCGGCCCCGGTGCGGCCCGCAGTCGAGCTCGACCCGCACGTCCTTGCGGCCTTCCCAGGACCTGATCGTGCCGGTGATGCGGAGCGTCTCGGCCCAGATGTGCTCGACCACGCGGCCCTCGCGCGTACGCATGACGACCCTGGCCCCGAGGGGCAGGTCGGCGGGCGCGACGTCGCCGCCGTGCCAGGCCTTCGCCCACGGCGCGATCACCAGGCGCTCGTCCGCGCCATCGGGGGTCTCGACGAGGACGAGGTGCGGGCTGATGTCGCGGATCTGGCCGGTGACCGCGCGGAGCGGCGCTCCCCCGGCCGTCTGCCCCGGGAAGCCCTGCTCGCGGCCCAGCACCGCCGCGGCCAGCGTCCGCCTGCGGTCAACGCTCGGATACGCCATGACTCATAGGGTCACACGGTTGACGGAGAGGTCGTGTCACTTGCCGCAGAGGAGAGCAAAATACGCATCCCCCAGTGAAGGAGATGACATCCGGCGTCGCACATTCCGCCACCGACCTTGACGGACCTTTATCGTCGGCGGGCCGAAACCTGATTTGCGGTTCAGCCTGATCAGGCCGCGGGCCTGCGATTCTGGCCACGATGCAGACGGCCAGGTGGGAAGAGGAGTTCCGCGAGTACGTGCGAGCGCGCGGGCCGGCGCTGCTCCGTGCCGCCAGGCAGCTCACCGGACACCCGCTGGACGCGGAGGATCTGCTGCAGAACGCGCTCACCAAGACATATCTGGCCTGGGATCGCATCCAGGACAGAGCCGCCCTGGACGGGTACGTGCGGCGAGCCATGGTGAACATCAACATCTCGCAGTGGCGGCGGCGGAAGCTGGAAGAGTACCCCTCGGACGACCTGCCCGACATGGCCACCGGGGCGGAAGCCGCCTCCGGCGAGTTGCACGAGCGGCTGGAGCAGGCGTTGCAGGGGCTGCCCGACCGCATGCGGGCCGCGATCGTGCTGCGGTACTACGAGGACATGACCGAACCGGAGATCGCCAACAGGCTCGGCATCAGCGTCGGCACGGTGAAGAGCACGGTGTCGCGGGCGATGGCCAAGCTCAGGACCGAGCTGTCACCTCTCCGGCCGCCCCTGTAGCCCCGGCCGGCGTCGTGTCTTCGGCTCCGGCCGTCGCGCAGGGTCGTACGACGCTCCTGATCTTGCGGAGCGTGGCCAGGAACGCCGTCAGCTCCTCCTCGGGAAGCGGGCCGGTGAAAAGCTCGTCGACGTCGGCCAGATGCTGGGGCAGCACCTCGTCCAGCTTCGCCAGCCCGGCCGGGGTGAGGGTGGCGTACGAGGCGCGACGATCCGTGGCGCACGCTTCGCGGATGACCAAGCCGTCACGTTCCAAACGGTCGACCACCCGGGTCACGCCGCTCGTGGACAGGCCGGTCTGAGCCGCCAGGTCGGTCATGCGCAGCGCGTGCCGGGGCGAGCGACCGAGCCTGATCAGCGTCTCGAAGTCGATCTCCGACAGCCCGGCGGCGTTGAACACCGCCTGCATCCGGGCCGTCAGCCCCGCGTACACCTCGGACAGCAGCCCGATGGCCGTCAGCCGAGGGTCGTTCATGTTGGTCACCGTCATACTGTAGATGACGATAGTTGACGGAGGGAATATTCCTCCTGTAGATGTTTGTTGTCGCAACTGTCCGCACAACAAGCTCGTCTGTCCGAAGGAACCCTCATGAGCACTCGCACCTGGAACGGCCTGACCATCCCCGCCCCGGGCACCTACGCCCTCGACGTCGCCCACACCACCATCGGCTTCGTCGTCAAGCACATGATGGTCAGCAAGGTCCGCGGCAACTTCTCGGACTTCTCCGGCACCGTCACGATCGCCGAGGACCTCCTGCAGTCGACCGCCGAGCTCACGATCAAGACCGAGAGCATCAGCACCGGCGTCGCCGACCGCGACGGCCACCTGCGCAGCGACGACTTCCTCTCCGTCGAGAAGTTCCCCCAGATCACCTTCAAGAGCAAGCGCGTCGTCGCGGCCGGCGGCGACGAGTTCACGGTCGTCGGCGACCTGACGATCCGTGACGTCACCAAGGAAGTCGAGCTCGCGGTCGAGTACGGCGGCGCCGGCACCAACCCGTGGGGCCAGCCGGTGTGGGGCTTCTCGATCACCACGGAGGTCGACCGCGAGGCGTTCGGCCTGACCTGGAACCAGGCCCTGGAGACGGGCGGCGTCCTGGTCGGCAAGACCGTCAAGATCGAGATCGAGGGCGAGGCCAACCCGGCCGCCTGACCTTTGCCCACAGTTATCCACAGCCCGAAGCCCGCCTCCGACCAGGGGCGGGCCCTTTTCCACAGCCGGTTACCCACAGGGTGTGGAAGACTCGCGGTAGGTGCACAGGACAACCGCTTTGCCGCCTGGGCCGAAGGCCGGTACGCTAACCCTGGCCACACGGCTACCAGGAGGATTCGCCTAGTCAGGTCTATGGCGCCGCACTGCTAATGCGGTTTGGGTTTACCGCCCATCCGGGGTTCAAATCCCCGATCCTCCGCAGGTGAAAGGCCCTTTTCCCGTAGATGGGGAGAGGGCCTTTTTGATCTCTGTGGGCGTCAGAGTTGCAGTCCCAGTTGCACGGCTATGGCTTCCCCCAGAGAGCGGAGGCGAGTCGTGCCCCCGCATCGCGCATCAGCGGTGTAGCGCTCGGTGGTCGTCACGCGGGTGTGACCGAGAACCTGCTGTACGACACGGATGTTCACACCCTGCTCGATGAGGAGCGTCGCGGCGGTGTGCCGGGCGTCGTGGACCCGGACGTCCCGGACGCCGGCCTGCTTGAGGATGGCCTTCCAGCGGCTATCGATCAGGTGCGAGAACCGGCATGGGCCAGGCGGGTGATCAGGGAAGCGAGAGCGTGACCACGGTGGCGTCGTCGAAGGTCTTGCCTCGCGGCCATCGGGATCCTGTGGGGTCGCTGTACTCGGCCGCGCGTACGCGGCTGATCAACGCCTCCGGACCCTCCTGGTCGAGCAGGTCGAGGGCTTGTCGCCAGGTGGCGAGGTGGAAGCGATCGACGAGGCGGGATGCGCCGTCGCTCAGGAGGACGGCCGTGCGGACCGACTCCCTTGGAGCCGTCCCCGTAAGGGCCTGGTCGGCGGCGAGGGGGTCGGTGACCGCGACCCAGAAGCCGCCGTCGCGGTTGCGGTGCGCACGCAACGCCTCTACGTAGTCGCGATGGGCGGCCTGGTGCTCGGGGCTGCCCGAGTCGAGGGCGTCCATAGCGCTGCGGTAGCGAGCACCGACCTGCGCTTCGCGATCATCGCAGATGACCATCGGCTCTGCGGTGCCGCCCGTGCCGAGGACCAGGCTGGAGTCCGCCAGGACGAGCCATTCGAGAGCGTCGTCCGTACGCCGGAGCATCACCACGGTCGCCGAGGGCGAACCGGGGTGGCCGAGGTCGCAGGTGTCCTCGTGCAGGCCGGCCACAGCTTTGATCTCGCCTGCCAGCAGCTCGGGCAAGGGTTCGCGCTTCTGCGTCATGGCGGCCAGCAATGAGGAGCCCAGCGTGCGAGCGAACCAAGCGACCCCATGTGAGCAGCCGGACTCGGAGCCCCCGGGCGTGCCGGCCCCGTCGAGGAGGACCGCCGCGTCTGCGCTCACTGCGGCGAAGTCCTCGTTGGGACGTCCCGGAGCCGCTTCGGTGGCCAGCGCGACGCGCATGCTCACCCCTCCTGGTGCCGGTAGAGCGGACTGGCAAGTTCGACCTTCACGGGTTCCCCGCTCTCCGGCTCGTACTCCGTGGACACGACCGTCGAGAACGGCTTGTCCGCCACTCGGCCCCATAGGGCCGCCAACTCGGTTTGCAGGAGCCGGACCACGCCGAGCGTCCCTTGAGGGTGGATGCCGGTGAAGACCAGGACGTGGCCTGCCCCATCGGGGCGGGGAAGGCGTCCGAGATAGGCGTAGTCGATCGGCCGCGCGGGCTCGTCATCGGAGCCCGACCGGTAGCGTTCATCGGTCCGGGTGTCGTGAAGCGTCCACACGTCCTCCTTCACCCACTCCAGCACCGGGTCCCGCTCGTACAGCTCCCCCATGACCGTAGAGAGCCGTGGCCCGCAGATCACCACGAGGTTGGGTCGATTCAGGTTGACGTCGCCACCGAGGGGGACGTGCTCCAGCTCCACGGCCAGGTCGAACCCACGCGCGAGATCTTCCAGTCGCTTCGCCGCCGCGACGTCTTCCACAGCGACGACAGGGCGTGCTTGCCGGGCTTCCCGCTTCAGAGGCGTGATCAGCGTGATCGTCCCCTGGCCGAAGAAGGCTCCTTCGGGGGCCGGACCGGTGTGGCGGATCTGGTGGATCCGACCGCGGGTGAGGCCGGCTTCCTTGGCGATCTGGGCGTACGACATGCCCTGCGCGTGCAGCTCTTGGATGACCCGCCGGCGAAGACGTGACAGCTCGGTCACCTCCTGCTGCGCGGCGTTCAGGCGCTCGGTGGCAACCCGGAGCAGTTGGTACGGATCTTCGATCGCGGCGATCCGCTCCGCGTCGTTCGATGGCAATGGTCCCCCTCGGATCATTGCCGAGAGTCTAGGCCCCTAGACAGAATGCCGTCTATCTCCCTTGACGGTATGCATTCGAGTGGTTCGCCGGGTTTGGATCTACTGCCGCGTCGTCCAACGAAGCCCAGACGGTCCGGCCTCTGTGGTCGCCCAGCACGCCCCACTCTGACGCCGCCTCGGACACGATCCGCAGCCCGCGCCCGCCTTCAAGGTCGGGATACTCGGGGAAGATTTGCGGCCTACCCGGCCCCCCTTCGTCCAGGACGGCGATCCACAACCGCCCGGCATCGCCGCGAATGGTCACGAGAAAGCGACCCCCGAACCGTCCACTCGCCGAGTGCCGTATCGCGTTCGTAGCCAGTTCGCTCACGATCAGTTCGGCCGTCGCGACGTTAGGCCAGCCCTTGAGGAACGTGGTGACGAAGCGCCGGGCTTCGGTGATCGAGACGGTGGACCCGAGGAAGTAGCGAGAAATGCACCAAGCCGACACGGGAAACTCCTGGTGTCTAGGGGACTATACGCCTCCAAGCACCAAGCGTATGAGCAGCATTACAGCAAGCTCAAGGTATTCCACGTATAAATACGTGTCCTAGCGAGTGTGGGCTGCCAGGTTCCTCATGTCCTGGGCGATCTGCCAGAGAAGATCCCGCATCTCATCCCCGTACACCGCAGCGTTGCCGAACAGCTCGAAGGTCTCCTCGTGAGCCGCGATCTCATGCGCCTGAGTCATCGTGAGATCACCGGTCAAGCTCTCGACGACGCTCGCGCCCCCGTCGTAGATCGTGAACCCATGCAGCGGAAAGGCCGGCGCCTCTACCGCCCAGGGCACAACTCCGAGCCGGACATGCGGCATTGTGGACACCTGAGCCAGCCGATCAATCTGCGCCACCATCAGCGCCGGTGACCCCGGCCAGGTCCGGACCGCTCCCTCAGTCAACAGGAACGCGAACTCTCGATCCGCCTCGAACAACACCGCTTGGGCATTCAATCGAACGGCCGCCGCCTTGGCCGCGTCCTCCTCATCAACATCGCGGCCGATCGCCAGCGCGAGCCTGGCGTATTCGGGGGTCTGCAAGAGTGCCGGGATCATCGCTGACTGAAACGACACCACCCGCCGCGCCGCACGCAATCGAGCAGCGTTGGCCGCCTCCCGACCGGCAAGCCCACCCTTGAGCCGAGACACCTCATCACGCAGCCGAGCGAGCAGGGCATCCAGCTCTGCCCGCTCATCCCCATCCAGCCCAAGAGCGTCGACCAGACGCTCAACGGTCTCAGGCGTTGGAAGCAGCCGACCGGTCTCTATCCGGGAAACGGTGGGCTGAGCGACCTGAGCACGCTGCGCCAGTTCCTTACCAGTCAGCCCAACCCGCTTGCGCAGCCTTCGCAACAGTTCACCCAATGCCCGCAAGCGATCCCGTCGATCCTCCACACCGAGCGTTCTACCACTCCCGCTGTGCCGGTCATTGCCGAATTGTTCTCTTGAGGATCAAGGGCTGCCGCGCGCATCCCCAATCTCATGCGGATAGTGCCCATAGTGGCGCTGACGCCAGCGCTCGAAGTAGCCGATGCCCATCATGCTCACCCCAGCGAAGGCGGCAACGCAGAGACCAAAGAGCAGGGTGGACTGCGCGAAGGCGTATTCCCATCCCGTTGCGGCACCGATCAGCAGGAAGAGGACGAGGAAGCCGCCGACAGCAGCGCCGGTGACCAACCCGAGGCGGACAGGATGGGCCGCAGAGAACCGTTGACCGCGATGGGGCTTGGCACCGCCACCCAATGCCACATCGGCTCGCCAGAACCAGCCCGTCAGTTGCCTCATCAAGCGCACAGCGAACCCCCTTCATGCCTCCGGCGGGGCGCTCTGGCTTCCGGGATGATCGCCGCGCCTCGCTTCAGGACCGTAAGTGGCTCAGATGGGAGGCGTGTGCGTCCGCACGAGAATGTGACCGGGTATGTTGTCGCAGCAGACAGAGAAACCGCTGTGGCGAGGGCACTCGACCTCGACGGACGCTGGGCAGAAGTAGATGTCCGGGCAGCCGCAGTCGTAGAAGTGTGGCAACGGGTCGGGGAGTTGCGGCATGGTCACACGTTCCAGGATGCATGATCGGGAAGGCCACCGCCTGAAGGCCGCCTTTACTGGTCGCCGAGGTTCAGCAGGCCAGTTTCCGTATATCGACGTGTCCGATCCTGATTTGCAAAGGCCCTCTTCCCGAGTACGGGGAGAGGGCCTTTTTGATCAAGGTTGCCGTTCTCCTCACTGCCGGTGCGTGGCCGGTCGCTGGGTCAGCGGGGTCGCCGGTAGCGCAGATAGACGATCCCGTTGCTGGAGGCGGTGCTGGAGACCAGTTCGAGCTGGTAGGACTTGGGGACGCCGTCGAACAGCCGGGTGCCCTCGCCCGCGACGTAGGGAAACATGCTCACCTGGAGCTCGTCGATCAGATCGAGCCGCATGAGCGATCGCCAGAGGCCGACGCCGCCCCAGACCACGATGTGGCCGTCGCCGCCCAGTCTGAGCTTGTCGATCTCTTCTGTCGTGTCACCGGTGGCGATAGTGGTGTTGGCCCAGTCGGCCGTCTTCAGGGTCCGGGAAAAGACGATCTTACGTCCGGCGTTCAGGATGTCGGCGAACGGGTGGTCGGTGGACGTTGTCATGGCCCCGGCGATGCTCTCGTAGGCGGTACGGCCCATGAGGTGCGCGTACGCGCTCCGGAGGAAGTCGAGGTGCGCCGGGTCGTCGGGGTCGCGGTTCTCCGGCAGGGCGAAGCAGAACCTCGAAAACTCGGTGCCCTCGTCGGCGAGCAGGCCGTCGAGGGAGTAGTTGAATACCGTCGCTATCAGCTTCCGCATGATCAGGACTCCGTGGTCTCGAGTCGTCGGGGAACGTGTGTCCCGGGCCGCAGCGTCTGTGGGCTGTACCTGATGCCTTAGACGACACCGCCGCCCGGAAATCATCGGCGCCGGGTCCACTGGCTGGGTGCGTGATCAAGTAATGGGGTCGAGGCCCTTCAAGGGGCGGAGATCAAACGACATGCGGCTGTGATCATCTTCGGGCAGGATCGCCCCTCATGCTCGTGAGCACTCTCGTGGCCGACGCGGGCCTGCCGCTCGCGCCGTTACCCGCACAGGTCGCCGAGAGCCTGTTCACCTGCTCTGCGAGGTAGGGCGGCGTGTGGTGACGCGCGGTGAACCGGTCTTCGTGGTGACGACTACCCAGTGACCCCAGGTTGGGCTGAGTCGGCCAGGATGGCCGCCAGCTTGAGGCCTTCGTCGGCGAAAAGTCGTCCTGCCTGCTCTCCCTTGCCACGTGTTTCCAAAAGGACGAGCCGGGAGGAGCCGTCGCGTTGGGGTACGACGCGGATCTGCCGCACCTCGCTGAAGCCGCTCTCCTCCAGTTCGGGGTGGACCGCCGTCGGTGACCAGCGCACCTTCCAGGCGCGGTCGAAATCGATGATCTCCAGTTCTCCGTTATAGGTGTAGGGGACCGGTCCGTCGAGGGTGACGGCGAACGAGGCGTAGTAGGTGGCGGTCTCCCCGAAATTCAAGTGGGCCTTGGGGCGGACGCGGATGTCCTGGATGGTTATCCGCTTGGCCTGGGAGCCCTTGGTGAAGGCGTTGTAGATGCCGTCGAAGTCTCGGGGCGGCTCCAGCACCTGGGCTTTCATGGCGTGCAGGTCGCCGCGCTGCCAGGCCGTCAGGAACGCGGTCGCCGTCCCCTTGGGCGAGCCTTTGGTGCGTACCGTCAGGTAGACGGCAATGCCCAAACCGAGGACGGCGGTCAGAGCTACGGCGATGGTGATCGCTGTCCGTCGCCGGCGGCGAGAAAATGCGGGCATATCGGGCGATCCTATTGGCTGGGCCACAACACTCAGCACCCGAGCCCGATCGCCCCTGGGCCATCGAGCGGGAACGTCCGCCACAAACAGCGCCCTGCGCAAACGAACCTCGGCGGACGTCCGCGGACGCCACCACCGCAGGTCAAGGCCTTGGTCGCCGATTGAATCGGCTTCTGCGATCCGTGGTTCGTGTGGTGTCTTGGGCGCCGATCTCCTCGCAGAGGTCAGGCCCAGGAGCCTGGCGGGTCCACGATGAGGTGTTCGGGATGAGGCAGCGGGGCGGGTTCGTCTTCGGCGGCGTAGACCTCCAGGCATGAGAGGTAGCCGTCTTCGACGAAGAGCAGTACGCCGTCGCCACGTGCTCGTGTGAAGGCGGAGATGAGCACGCCGTCCTGCACGGGGCACGCCAGAGCCGGAGGCCCCATTCCTGAACGAAGATCCAGAGTTGCGCATCCGCACCCGCAACGACTGGCGACGACTGCGGAGGACACCTGAGCCCGCAGTTCCTCCACACCGGGGAAGTCCTGTGCGAGCAGCGCCAGAATGACGGCCTGCTCCTCGGCGGATAAACGACGTTCGCCGTCTTGCACATCACCAACGTACCGGATTAAATGCGGGATGAATTCTAAGAGGGGCGTTTAGTTATGTTCTGTGCCAATTCGCCCTGTCATGGCTGTCGAGCGATTCGCTTACTTCGGGAATTTTCTATGCAGATACGATCCGGTTCCGGGAGCCACCTTGAGAGCCACCCGAATGGACGATCTTGAACTGAGCCGGACGGACATGGACAGCCGGAGTCTTGACGAGCAGCACGGCGAAAGGTTCTGAACGGTCCTGGAGATCGTTTGGGATCTTGTCAACAGAAGGCGTCAACGGCCGAGTGCGTGTTGCATGGCCACGGACACCCCTCAGCCTCCAGGCGCCGGCTGACGATCGAGCAACCTGTTGCCGATCTCGCGTGAAGTCTCGGTAGGGGCAACCTGCCGAGAGCCGGCTTGATGCGGTGCGTCAGCGTTCATTCGTGAGCGCAGCGTTCACCGCGGAGAGCCAGGCGTCCGCGTGAGGACAGGCACTCCTGATGGTGTTGATCCCGATCTCGGCTATGACGAGCGGGCCGTCGGAGGTCTTGCGATACCGCGGATATAGACGAAGTAGACGCTTGGAGGGCGCTGTGCTGGCCCCGTCGTTGACCAGTTCTGCACCTTGCGCCTGCGCCACAATGGCTTGGACGGCCTGGGCGAGCGCGTCGTCGCCGGTGAGTTCGCCGAGTGCCTCATGACCCAGCAGAACCCATGCCTCCAGTTTGTGAAGTACCAGGTGTGGTAGGAAACGAGGGCGGTCAATGGTGTCAGCGATGGCACGCTCGACGTGAGTCACACGGTTGTACGGCGAACCTGAGGGACGTGTCGCCATGCCGGGCACGTCGCTTGGGAGTCCGTAGTAGTCCAACATGGTCGTCAAAACAGTGATGGAGGAATCAGCGAGCAGCAGGCGGATCTCTGTAGCGAGCTTGGCCCACGTGGACACGCCTCCTCTGAAGGAAGGGCCACCTGCGGGACGTTTGGTGGTGAAGATAGACCAAGTAAGGTAGACATCGGAGCTGCATAGGTAGGGCTCAATGACTTCGCGGACTACGGTCTCCTCAGACTGGCCCTCGCACAGGATGTGCACTCGGCGCATTTCCGTCACCGCGACTCGGTCTGCGGCCTGCCGCCGAGCAAGTTCTTCTCCCACAACTCGCCCAAGGAGTACTCCGCCAGCCAGTCGGCCAACCCTGCGGGGGCGAGTCGTTTGAAGACCGACGTTCCCCTGTCTCGCTCAACCACAATGAGATCGTCTACCTCGAACTGGTTGATGAGCGTCACCGACTGGGTCGCGATCAGGATCTGACTGGTGGTGCTGGCGGCGCGCAGCATGTCGGCCAACTGCACGATGGCATAGGGGTGCAGACCGAGCTCCGGCTCGTCGAGCACGACGAGGTCAGGAAGATCGGGAAGGCTGAGCAAGGTTGTCAGGCAGATGAAACGGAGCGTTCCGTCCGACAGCGCGTCTGCAGGGAAGACGACGTCCGAGCCCTCTTGCTGCCACCGCAGCCGCAGTCGGTCGTTCTCCTCGATGAGTACGAAGTCCCTGAAGAACGGCGCGACCTGCTGGATCGTCTGAACGATCCTCCTGTATGCGGCGTGGTCCTCCTGCTGGAGGCGAAGCAGGATGGCGGCCAGATTTCGGGCATCCGGGTGCAGCGCGACGTTGTCGGAAGCGAACCCTGTCTGCTTGACGGGAGCGTTCGCGCTGGTGTCGTGGAAGTGGAAGACGCGGCAACCGCGCAGCGTGTCAGCCACATGGCCGGCAATCGATGACAAATCCTGCTCATCGATCTCATCCGTGAGGCGGCTCTCCCGATGCCCCCGTCCCAGGACATGTTCTTCGCCACGCACCTCGATGCTTTCAAGACCGAAGATCAGCTCATCGCGAGCAGCCGGGATGAGTTTGGCCCAGTACACGTTGGACCCGAATCTCAGGCGCAGGTCGACTTCCGGGATACTCTTGCCCCCGCGATAGAGCAGGGCAGAGGCCCCACCCGCCTGGCCAACGAACAGGTTCAGCTGATGGTCGACGATCCGGCCGAGCAGGGCGAGGACAGAGATGAGATTGCTCTTGCCCGCGCCGTTGGCACCGATCAAAACATTGAGATCTCGCAACTCCACCTCAGTGGAGCGGATCGAGGTGTATCCCCTGATCGCGATCGACTGCAATCTACCCGGCACCATGTGCCCAGCTTAGAGTGATCCTCTGATGCGGCGCGTCCACCCTCCGCAGTCGGAGGTTGAAATGGCAATGACCTGAATGTTGCGGCCGTGATGCTTGCGCTTTCCGGACCCACACAGCTCGGTGCCATTGGACCGGGGGTAGCGACGCCTATGCCACAGCAGCCCTCAGCAGGGCTGATGACGCTTGCCTTTCTATGTTAACCGGCTCGGGGAGATCGACGGTCCAGGGCTTCGACGTCTCAGTCCCCTGCCCACTCGACGTACGCACCGCGGATACGCCGACGCACCAGGACGATCAGCCCCATCTGGATGACAAGCAGTGCCGGCGCGACCAGTCCCGATACGGCGATCACCTCTTCCTCTGAGAGTCCGCCAACACATTCCGTTATGTTGCCGCCCTCGTACAGAAGGGTGCAGTCACGTCCGAGAATCTCGGCGACGATGAACCAATGGGCAAGCAGAAGGGGGACCGCGCCCAGGGCGAGGAGCGGTGTGATGGGGTTCGCCCTCCCCTTTGCCGGGACAGGTTCGAGACGCGCGCCTACAACGGGATCACGGCTCACCCTGGACACGGAAGCACAGGCAGGCGATCATGACAAGGCCGGTACGGCACCCCCGGCTGGTCCGGAGCGGGGATCGAACGACATGCGGCTGTGATCATCTTCGGGCAGGATTGCCCCTCATGAAACTCGTGATCACACTTGTGGCCGGCGCGGGTCTGCTGCTCGCGCCGTTACCCGCACAGGCCGCCGAAAACGCCGCCAAGAACCCCGTATCCGCGCTCAAGGCCCAGCTGAAGGCCGGGAAGGGGGTCCGGTTCACCGACGCGAGCGCGTTCGTCGGCAGCATCAACAACGACCCGCTGGTACGCCGTACCGGGGTCGTCAAGTTCGGCAAGAAGGGCATCGTCGCCTCCGACATCCGAGGCGCGTTCGCCTCGCCGCTGTTCGACGGGCACACCACCAAGCCCGAGCGGACGATCATCATAGGCAAGGACGCCTGGCGCTCGGGCGGGGTCCTGGCCGAGAGCCTCCCCAAGGGCAAGACCTGGTACAAGACCACCAGCCTGTTCAACACGGGGACCGTCAGCAGCTGGTTCGGCCAGCTGGTGAGCCCGCTGGAGCCGGTCACGCTGGCGGAGCTGGTGAAGCGCGGCAAGCGTAGCGGCTCCACCTACCAGGGCACGATCGCCTTGGAGCGGGTGTACAAGATCTCTCCGTGGTTCCGCCAGACGCTGGGACTGATCCGTGCGACCGATGCCACCATCACCTACACCCTCACGGTCGACCGCAGGGGTCTGCCCAGCAAGCTGAAGACCACGTGGCTGGCGAAGAACCTCGGGAACCTTCCCTCGTGGGAGGAGAAGACGATCGTGACGGAGACCCGCTACACCGGCTGGGGCACCCAGGTCTCGATCAAGCCGCCGCCCAGGAGCCAGGTCACCGGCAAGCTCCAGGACTGACGCCGGAGGGACCGGGGCGGTACGGTGCGGTGAAGGAGGCGGTTCATGGAGGAGATCCCCACGATCGGCCGGTGTCACCTGTGCAAGCAGACCTTCGGCTTCACCCCCG
The DNA here is from genome assembly GCF_027620315.1 of Nonomuraea corallina. GTDB lineage: Bacteria > Actinomycetota > Actinomycetes > Streptosporangiales > Streptosporangiaceae > Nonomuraea > Nonomuraea corallina. Next base: position 102,217 of record NZ_JAPNNL010000001.1, read on the forward strand.
CGCAGGTCATGACGGTCATGATGGACCCGGAGACCAATCTGCCGCTGGGCATGACGATCTCCGGGACCTTCCGTGAGCCGACGCCGGAGGCCACCGCCAGGGCGGTGGAGGTGCACGTGTGCCCCGGCTGCGTCGGCAGGGTCGAGCAGCTCAAGGAGTTCATGGACCGGCCCGCCCCGCCGTTCGGCACGTGGAGCCGGGGCCATCCGCGACCGTGACCGGGGGCGCCGCGAGGCGGGGAGAGACAGACGGCCGGCGAGCGAGGAACGGTGATGTCCTGATGGTCCAGCCCATGGAGCGGGTGCCCGGCGTGATCCGGACGGTCTCCTCCCAGGAGGTGTACCGCAACCCGTGGCTGTCGCTGCGCGAGGACGTGGTGGAGCGCCCGGACGGCAGCCGCGGCATCTACTCCGTGGTGGACCGGCCCGACTACGCCGTGGTGATCGCCGCCGAGGACGGCGGGTTCCACCTCGTCGAGCAGTACCGGTATCCGATCCAGGGGCGCTACTGGGAGTTCCCGCAGGGCAGCTTCCCGCAGGGCCGCGCCGGCACGCCCGAGGAGCTCGCCCGCGCCGAACTGGCCGAGGAGACCGGTGTGACCGCGGCCTCGTGGACCCCGCTCGGCAGCCTGTTCGGCTGGCACGGCGCGAGCGGGCAGGCGTTCACCGCGTTCCTGGCCACCGGCCTGAGCCGTGGCGTGCCGCGGCGGGAGCACGAGGAGCAGGACATGCGCCAGCGGTGGGTCTCGCGGGCGGAGTTCGAGGAGATGATCCGGGACGGGAGCATCCGGGACGACTCCACCGTTGCCGCCTATTTCCTGCTGCTCATGCACGAGCGGGGTTGAGGTCAGACCGACGAGATGACGGGGAGCGGGAAGACGAGCTTGCCGCCTTCCGCCAGGAACTGCTGCTCCCGCTCGACGAACCCCTTCCGGTGCACCCAGGGCAGCACCAGCAGTTGGTCGGGGCGTCGGGCCTTGGCGTCCTCCTCGGACACGATCGGGATGCCGGTGCCGGGGGTGAAGCAGCCGTGTTTCTCCGGGCTGACCTCGCCGATGCAGGGCAGGTCGCGGGTGTCGATGCCGCAGTACTGCAGGACCACGTTGCCCTTGGTGGACGCGCCGTACCCGAGCGTGAGCCTGCCGGCGGCCCGGGAGTCGTCGAGGAAGGCGCGCAGCTCGTCCCGGTGGTGCTGGACGCGGCGGGCGAAGGTCTCGTACGTGGCCCAGGTGTCCAGTTTGAGGTCGGCTTCCCGGCGGCGGACCTGGGCGATGGCGGCGTCGTCGATCCGGTGCCTGGCCGGGTTCCTGACGAGGGTGAGGCAGAGGCTGCCGCCGTTGACTTCGGTGATCTCGGCGCTGGTCACGGTGAGGCCGACGCGCTCGGCCATCCACTCGATCTGGGCCAGCGAGTAGTACTCCAGGTGTTCCTGGCAGATGGCGTCGTAGGCGAGTGACTTGACCATGGAGCCGAGGTCGCTCATCTCGACCATCCAGACGCCGTCGTCGCTGAGGAGGTCGCGCATGTCGGCCATGAACCCCATCGGGTCGGACAGGTCGTAGAACATCGCGATCGAGGTGATGATCTTCGCCTTGCGCTCGCCGTACCGTTCCGCCAGTCCTTGCCTGGAGAAGAAGTCGGGGATCAGGTCGATGTGGTCGGGGTAGTAGCGGCGCCACTTCTCGCCTGTGGGGTCGATGCCGACGAGGGTGGGGCCGTCAGCGGGGAAGCCCTGCAGCAGGGTCGAGTCGTTGCTGCCGATGTCGACGACCAGGTCGCCGGGGCCGAGGTCGACCATGCCGGTGAGCCTGGCGGCCTTGCCCTGTAAATAGTTGATCATGAAGGGCCGGATGCCGGAGCGGTACCCGTACCGGTCGCCGTACATGAGCGACGGGTCGACCGTGTGCCGGATCTGGACCAGCCCGCAGCCGTCCGGGGAGCACTTGACCAGTTCCAGCGGGGCCGATGGCACGACCTCCTCGCGTGACCTGGGGAAGATCCCGGTCAGCGCCTGCGTGCCGAGGTCGAGCACGGGCAGCAGGGTGCGGTTCGCGCAGATGCGGCACTCGGTGCACTCAGTGATGTTCATGATGTCTTCCGCTCGTCGGATGGAGAGGGCCGGGGACGGCGGGCGTCCTGCTGTGCGCGTGGTGGGGGCCACCCTTCCGTTCGCCGGCCTGTCAGCCATGAAGATCAGAATTCGCCTCGATGCCGAGATAGTAACGGTGCGATCCCAGGACGAACATCGGTTGAGCGACCCGCCGCCCCCACCGACCGGCTGTGCGCGGCGCGGTGGAGGAGGCGGGTCATCGGGTGATCAGCCTGCCCCCGCGCGTCGGCCATCAACACCGCGAGCGACTCGTCCGGCTGGAGGATGTTGAGGAAGGCCATGAACCGCTCGTCGGTGACGTCGGCCATGGTCGCGGCCTGGAGAGCGGCGAGCAGTTCCGGGTCGGCGGTGCGGTAGTCGGCCCGGCCTGCGCCGACGACGGCGGGGTCGACGTTGCCCCGCAGGGTGACTCCGGCCAGCGTCGACGGTTCGGCCGCCCACGCATCCAGGTCCTGCGGGGCCTGGTAGGCGACGGGGTACTGGGCGTCGAGGCCGTGTCCGGGCAGGTCGACGGCGAGGCTGCGGTGGCCGAGCAGGGCGAGTTCGCGCTGGACGGAGGTCCACATGAACGAGCTGGCGTGAACTTCTGGATCATGTGGCGAAACGTTTCAGACGAGCGGCGGGGGCCCCGTCGTTGGTGGCCGGCGGGGCCTCCGCGACGGTCATTCGGTGCGCAACGTCGTCCAGTGAGGCGGAGTGCCCTCGTACATCACGTCGTTGCAGTCACAGCTTCCGCAGCCGGGGATCATGGTGCCGCCTCCTCGCCTAAGAGATGGCGCGTTCGTACCCGGCGTGGCGATCCCGAACGCTTACGTGACGGTGACGGTCCCCTGGTCGGTCCCCCAGCATGCTGGAGGCATGGACGCGGAGACGGCGCGGCTGATGTTCGCGGGCGCGCGGGTCGCCCGGCTGGCCACGGTGGGCGCGCGGGGGAAGCCGGGGCTCGTGCCCGTCACGTTCGCGGTCGAAGGCGCGGCAGAGGGCGACCGGATAGTGACCGCCGTGGACCACAAGCCGAAACGGACCGGTGATCTGCGGCGGCTGCGCGACATCCGCGACAACCCGGAGGTCGCGCTGCTCGCCGACCATTACGAGGACGACTGGACCCGGCTGTGGTGGGTGCGGGCGGACGGGCGCGCTGCGGTGGTGGCGGACGGCCCGGACAGGGCCGCCGCGCTGGACGCGCTCGCGCGCAAGTACGAGCAGTACCGCGAGCGCCGCCCGGCGGGACCGGTGATCGTCGTCCGGGTCACCCGCTGGTCGGGGTGGCGGTACGCGGGCTGACGGCCGGCGGACTCAGATGGCCAGCGGTACGGGGTGGACCTCGTCGGGCGGGTGGCCGGCGCGTTCGTGGATGCGCCGGACGGCGTCCGCCGAGGGCGCCTCCGACAGGCAGTAGACGATCCCGTCGTCCGGGTCCGCCCACGCGTGCTCGAAGGTCACTCCCTCCTCGTCCTGGATCGCGATGTCGGCGATGTGCGCGTCCTCGAGCTGTTCGTCGGTGATGCCCATCATGTCGCGATGGACGTCCATGAACTTCGCCATCACTGCCTCCCCCAGGCAGGGCCGTTTCGTTCAGCGTAAGGTCGCCTCCGACGCGGGCGCACCCAAGCGGACCCAAAATAGCCGGACGGCCCGCCCCCAGGGTGGGCGAGCCGCCGGGCGTCAGGAGACCTCGGCGGCGACCGCGCCGAAGGCGGCCAGCACCTCCTCCTGGTCGTGCGCGCCGGTCGAGGTGGTCGACTTGACGATCACCACGTCGTGCTCGGGCGAGACGTAGATGTACTGCCCGCCGAAGCCCGCCGCCATGAAGGCCCGGCCTTCGCCCAGCCACCAGTGCGCCCCGTACCGCGGGTTGACCTTGGACGGGGTGGTGGACGACTTCACCCAGGAGGCCGGGACCACCTGCTTGCCGTGGGCCTTGCCCTGACGCAGGTAGAGCAGGCCGAAGCGGGCGTAGTCGCGGTCGGTGGCCTGGAAGCAGCAGTAGCCGAGGCTCTCGCCCTTGCCGTCGCGGGCGATCCGGGCCGTGCCCGCCATGCCCGCGGGCTGCCAGATCTTCTTCTCGACGTAGCGGTGGTACGGGGTGCCGGTCGCCTCGGTGATCACCCGGGCCAGGACGTAGGAGTTCATGCTGTTGTACTCGAACTGGGTCCCGGGGGTCCAGTCGGGCTGCTGGCGGGCGGCCATCCGGGTGAGCGACTGGCCCTGGTTCGCGGCGATCTGCATCCGGGGGACGTCCTCGCGCTCGTCCCAGTCGGTGCCGGACGACATCTGCAGCAGGTTGCGGATGGACACGCCGTTGTAGCCGGACCTGCGCAGTTCGGGCAGGTACTTGGTGACGGGCTCGTCGAGCGACCGGATGTGCCCTTCCCGCAGCGCGACGCCGAGCGCCGCAGAGGTGAAGGACTTGGCCATCGACCACGACTGGAAAGGGGTGTTCCGGTTCGCGTCGGTGTAGCGCTCGTGGACGATCTTCTGGCCGCGCAGCACGAGGAAGCCGTTGGTCTTCGTACGGGTGAGGAAGTCGTCGAGGGTGCGCCGCTCGCCCTTGTAGGTGTACGTGACCGAGAGCGGCCGTTGGGCGTCGACCAGCTTGACCGGGTCCGCGGACGGCCGGATGACGTCGGCGGACGGGGCCGCGGGAGCGGCCAGGGTGAGCGCGATGAGGATGCCGCGCACGTCGCCTCCTGAAGTGGGTGGACGGGACAGGACGCGATGGTGGCGGGTGTTCTTGGCAAATCTCTGGCAGTCACTCCAGCCACGAGCGGGCCCGGCCGGTCCCGCCGGCCGTGGGCAGCCGGATCTCGAAGCGGGAGCCGGTCACGTGGGCGGCGCCGCCGTGCAGCTCGGCCTGCTGACGGACCAGCGTCAGGCCGAGGCCGGAGCCCGGACTGTCCGGGCGGCGGCGGAACCGGTCGAACACCGCCTCACGATCCCCGTCGGGGACTCCGGCCCCCTCGTCGGCGACGGTGAGGACGGCGGCGGCCCCCTCTCGGGAGAGCCGCACGGTGATCGGGGGCGCGCCGTGCCTGACGGCGTTGTCCAGCAGGTTGTCGGCGATCAGCCGGAGCCCTTCGGCCCAGCCGCGCACGGTCACGCCGTCCGCCACGGACTCCTCGATCGTCGTGCCCGGGTGGCGGCGGCGGGCCGCGGCGGCGGCCTCGCGCACGATGCCGCTGAGGTCGGCCGGGGCGGAGGTCGCGGGGTCGAGCAGCTCTCCGGCGGCGAGCTGGCGAAGCACGGTGATGAGCCGCTGCACCCGGGCGTGCTCGCCGGTCAGGTCGGCGACGAGCTCGTCGCGGTCGGCGGGGGTGAGGCCGGGGTGGTCGAGCAGGGCGAGGTTGGCGCCCATGCTGGTGAGCGGGGTGCGCAGCTCGTGCGCGGCGGAGGCGGCGAAGGCGCGGGCGGTGTCGAGCGCCTCGCCGGTGCGGGCCACCGCCGCGTCGCGCCGGTCCAGCAGGTCGTTGAGCACCCCGGCCAGGTGGTCGATCTCACGGACCCGGGACCCGGCGTCCAGCCGGATCCTGGCGGACGGCTCCGGCCGGGTGTCGAGGGCCGCGGCCTGCCGGCTGAGCCGGACCAGCGGCCGTACCGCGTACCGCCCGAGCGCCAGTCCTGCCGCCGCGCCCGCCACCGCGCCGATCAGGGTGACGGTACCCACCCGCCGGCGGAGCAGCGCGAGCTGGGTGTCGAGCCGTTCGCTCGGCTCGAACAGCCATAACCGGCTGCCCCGCCGCCCCAG
>NZ_JAPNNL010000010.1 GCF_027620315.1 Nonomuraea corallina
CCGCGTTCGTGCCCGGCGGCGCGGTGACCGCCGGCAACTGCTCGCCCAACAGCGACGGCGCCGCCGCGGTCGCCGTGGTGCCGGAGCGGCTGCGGGACGGCAGACCGGGGCTGCGGCTGGTGACCGGGGCGGTGGTGGGGTGCGACCCGGCGCTGCCCGGGTGGGGTCCGGTGCCCGCGGTGCGCCGGCTGCTCGCCCGTACCGGCGTGGAGCTGGAGCGGGTGGCGGCGGTGGAGATCGTGGAGGCGTTCGCCGCGCAGACGCTGGCCGTCACCGACGCGCTGGGGCTCGACCCGCTGGGCGCGGACGCCGCGCGGGTGTGCGCGGACGGCGGGGCGATCGCGCTCGGGCACCCGTGGGGGGCGAGCGGCGCCGTCGTGGTGACGCGGCTGTTCACCCGGCTGGTGCGGGGCGGGGCGCCGGCGGGGACGCTCGGGCTGGCGACGGCGGCGGTCGGCGGCGGGCTCGGCGTCGCCGCCCTGTTCGAGGTGGTGTGAGTGATCGAGCTCGCTGACGTGCACGTCAGGCTCGGGGAACGCGAGGTGCTGCGGGGCGTGACCGCCACGCTGACCGAGCGGCGGATCGGCGTCATCGGGGCCAACGGGTCCGGCAAGAGCACGCTCGCCCGGCTGTTCAACGGGCTGGCGCTGCCCACGTCGGGGGCCGTGACCGTGCTCGGCCACGACACCCGGCGGCACGCGGCCAGGATCCGGCGGCGGGTGGGGTTCCTGTTCACCGACCCCGACGCGCAGATCGTGATGCCGACCGTGGCCGAGGACGTGGCGTTCTCCCTGCGCCGCCACAAGCTCCCGGCCGAGGAGGTGCGGGCCAGGGTCGCGGCCGTGCTGGAACGGCACGGGCTGGCCGGGCACGCCGACCATCCGGCGCACCAGCTGTCGGGCGGCCAGAAGCAGCTCCTGGCGCTCTGCTCGGTGCTGGTGCTGGAGCCCGAGATCCTGATCATGGACGAGCCGACGACGCTGCTCGACCTGCGCCACTCCCGGCTGGTGGCCGAGCACCTGCGCGCGCTGCCCCAGCAGGTGGTGGTCGTCACCCACGACCTGCCGCTGCTCGCGGACTTCGACCGGGTGCTGGTGCTGGACGAGGGCCGGGTCGTGGCGGACGCGCCGCCGGACGAGGCGATCGGCCACTACCGCGGGCTGATGGCGTGAACGGTCTCACCGGCGCGTACGTGCCGGGCGACTCGGTCCTGCACCGGCTGCCTGCCGGGGCCAAGCTGGTGGCCCTGGCCGTGTCGTGCTCCGCGCTGCTCCTGCTGCCGTGGCTGTGGGCGATGGCGGTCGCGGCCGCCGTGGTCGCGTCGCTGTACGCGGTCGCGCGGGTGGGCGCGGCGGCGGCGTGGGCGCAGGTCAGGCCGGTCCGTTGGTTCGCGGCGGCGCTGTTCGTCATCCAGTTCGTCATCGCCGGTCCGCAGGCCGCGGTCCTCGTCTCGTCCAGGATCGTGCTGGCGGTCGCGCTGGCCGGGCTGGTCACGCTGACGACCAGGACCTCGGCCATGATGGCCGTGCTGGAGCGGGCCATGGCTCCCGGCCGCCGGGTGGGACTGGACCCGTTCCGGATGTCGCTGCTGCTCTCGCTCACCATCCGCAGCGTCCCGGTCATCACCCTGCTGGCCACCCGCGTGCGGGAGGCACAGCGGGCCAGGGGCGTCGAGTGGAGCGTGCGCGCGTTCGCGGTGCCGCTGGTGGTGGGGGCGCTCCGGCACGCCGACGCCCTGGGCGAGGCGCTCAGCGCCCGGGGTCTGGACGACTGACGCCCCTCCCGCCGTGTACCTTCGTCCGGTGCGCCGTATCTCTGTCGTGGGCAACTCCGGGTCGGGCAAGTCCACGATCGCCGCGGAACTGGCCCGGCGGCTGGGGGTGCCGTGGCTGGAGCTCGACTCGATCTACCACATGCCGGGCTGGACCCCGCGTCCGGTGGAGGAGTTCCGGGCCGAGGTCGACGCGTTCACCTCCGGGGACGGCTGGGTGGTCGACGGCAACTACTCGGCGGTGCGCGACCTCGTCTGGGCCAGGAGCGACACCGTGGTCTGGGTCGACCCGCCCAAGGCCACGGTGATGCGCCGGCTCTCCCTCCGGACGCTGTGCCGCATGGCGACCGGGGCCGAGCTGTGGAACGGCAACCGGGAGCGGTTCGGGTCCCTGTTCACGAAGGACGAGTCGATCCTGCGGTGGGCCTGGGACAATCACCGCAAGTATCGCGACCGCTACGCGAAGGCCGCCGTCGATCCGGCCTACGCGCACCTGCGGTTCGTCCGGGTGACGTCGCGCGACGACCTGGCCCGGGTCCTGGACGGCTGATCAGTCGCCGCGCCGGGCGCGGGCCCGGCGCTTGCCTTCGTGCATGGCCTGGACGCGGGCGACCGGGATGGTGTGGCCCTCCTCGACCAGGTCGGCGGGCAGCGACCGCGGCGGAGGCAGGCAGGCGGCCCACGGGTCGCCGTCGCCCAGCAGCCCCGGGGCGGTCCTGATGGTGAAGTCGCGCGGCGTCACCCGATCCAGCTCGTCCCAGGAGACCGGGAACGAGACCGGCGCGCCCGGCCGGATCCGCGGGCTGTAGGCGGACACCACGGTCGCCCCGCCGGCCCTGGTCGAGTCCAGGAACACCTTGCCCTGGCGGTCCTCCTTGATGAACGCGGTGGTGGCCAGGGCGGGGTCGAGCCGCTCGGCCCGCGCCGCGATGGCGCGGGTGGCCGCGGCCAGGTCGTCCAGGCCCGGCCCGGCCGCCACCGGCACGAACACGTGGACGCCCTTGGCCCCGGAGGTCTTGACCGCCCCGGCCAGCCCGGCCTGGCCGAGCGCCTCCCTGATCAGCCCGGCGGCCCGGACCACCAGGGAGAAGTCACCGCCCTCCGGCGGGTCGAGGTCGAGCACCAGGTGCGTGAAGTGGTCGCCGACGAGCAGGGCCGGATGGTATTCGACCGCCCGCTGGTTGGCGAACCACAGGAGCGTGCGCCGGTCGTCGCAGAGCGCGTAGGTCACCTGGCGGTGCGACGCCTCCGCCCAGATGGTCACCGTGCGGATCCACGAGGGGGCGTACTTCGGGAGGTTCTTCTGCATGAACGGAGGCTGGCCCGGCCGCACCCGCATGACCGACAGCGCCCGCCCGCGCAGCGCCGGGAGGATGCGCTCGCGCACCGCGTCGAGGTAGTCGACCAGGTCGCGCTTGGTGGCGTCGGCCCCGTCGAACAGCGGCTGATCGAGGTTGGTCAGCGCCACCCCGTCGCGCGTCTCATCGCTGGTCACCTCGCCCACGATAACCGGCGGCACGGACAGAATCGGGCCGCCGGCCGACCGCCCTGATCAGTCCTTGATCCGCAGTCCCATGGACCTGGCCGTACCTGCCACGATCTTGACCGCCTGGTCCAGGTCGTCGGTGTTGAGGTCGGGCAGCTTGGCCTCGGCCACCTGCGGGAGCTGGGCCGTGGTGACGACGCCGCCGCTGTGGTGGCCGGGCCGGGGGCTGCCGCCGCTCAGCCCGGTCACCTGACGGATGAGCGAGGCCGTGGTGGGCTGCTTGACCGTGATGTCGAAGGCCCGGTCCTCGTAGACCGTGACCACGGCGGGCACCACGTGGCCGCGCCTGCCGGAGGTCAGCTCGTTGTACTGCTTGCAGAACTGCATGAGGTTGATGCCGAGCGGCCCGAGGTCCTTGCCGACGGTCGCCGGGCCGGCCTCGCCCGCGTTGAGGTGCATGGTGACGACCCTGGTCACCTTCTTCTTCGCCATGCGGGCTAAGCTAAAGTCTCCTGTAACTGGAGACTCAAATGAATTATTCGATCGGCAAGCTGGCCGAGCTGACCGGCCTGACCGTCAAGACGATCCGGTTCTACTCCGACGAGGGCGTGCTGCCCGCCCCCGACCGCACCCCGGCGGGCTACCGCCGCTACACCGACGAGCACCGCGTCCACCTGGAGCTGATCCGCACCCTGCGGGAGATGGGCGTCGACCTGGCCACGATCCGCTCGCTGGACAGGCGCGGGCTCAAGGACGTGCTCGCCCTCCATCTGCGGGCGGTGGAGACCCAGCTCACCGCGCTGCAGCGGACCCGCGCCGTGCTGCGCGCCACGCTCGCCAAGGACGACCCGGGCGACGACGACCTGCGCCGGCTGCACACGCTGGGCCGGCTGGGCGCGAGCGAGATGGGCATGCTGCTGGACACGTTCATCGACGACGTGAGCGGCGCCCCGGCCCAGCGCGAGTGGCTGCTCGGCATGCGCGCGTGCATGGCCCCCGAGCTGCCCGAGGACCCCACGGCCGCCCAGCTCGACGCGTGGCTGGAGCTGCTGGACCTGCTGTCCGACGACGGCTTCCGGCGCAACCTGCGGGAGGCATCGGCGGACTTCTGGGCCCGACCGTACGCCCAGGAGACCTGGGAGCGGCAGAACGCCGCCCTGGCGCAGGAGGCGCTGCGCGCGGTGGAGGCGGGGACGCCGCCCGGCGCGCCCGAGGCGGTCCCGCCGCTCGAACGCGTCCTCGTCCTCATGGGCGGCGACCGCGACGCGATCCTGCGCGCCTTCGACGAGCACGATCCGCGCGGCGCCCGCTACTGGGAGCTGGTGGCGATCGTCCGAGGGCTGGAGCCGGGGCCGTCGCCGATGGCCGTCGCGTACGACTGGATCCACCGCGCGCTGCGCGCGCACCCTGAACTTTCCCCAAAGGCGGCGCGTACCTCTGGATGATCGAGCTTCACCGAGGGGAGATGGTGCGGGTGCGGACCCGCCTGCTGATCGCCGCCCTGGCTCTGTGCGTGCCCGCGTCGGCCGCGTGCGCGCCCGCCACCGGGGAGCCCGTGCCCGCCGCCGCGGCGCGGGACGCCGCGTACGGGGAGGCCGACATCCGGTTCGCCCAGGAGATGATCCCGCACCACCGGCAGACCATCCGGCTCGCCGAGCTGGCCGAGGGCAGGGCGCACAACCTGTACGTGCAGGAGCTCGGCAGGAAGCTGATCCCCGTCGAACAGGCCGACATCGACACGCTGGCGACCTGGCTGCGCGGATGGAGGCGGCAGGTGCCGCCCGACGACGCGAAGGCGGCCCATGCCATGCCCGGCATGGTGTCCGCCGAGCAGCTCGGCGTGCTGGAAGGGCTGTCGGGCGCGGCGTTCGACGAGTCGTGGCTGCCGGTGCTGTCCAGGCACCTGGCCTCCGGCGTCGAGATGGCCGAGACGGTGCTCGCGCGGGGCAGCCACCGGCCGACCCTGCGGCTGGCCAAGGAGATGATCGTCAACCAGCGGGCCACCATCGCGGAGATAGCCGAGCTGCTTGCCTGACCGGACCGGCAGGGCGGGCGGTCACCGGGTAGGACGCCCGCCCTGCCCGACCCGATCAGTCCGCCTTCGCCGGGCCGCCCGCCCCCGCCATCAGCTCGCGCTCCTCGCGCGTCGCGATGAGCCCGGACGGCGCCACGATCTTCGACTCCTCGTACGGGGCCTCCGTGTCGGGCAGCGGTTCGGTGGACCGGACGGCCCTGATCCAGACCCGGATCGCGTCCACGAGAATGACGATGACGAGGATCGCGAAGAACGCGGCCAGGACGCCGTTGACGGTCGAGTTGAAGGCGATCCGCTCCATGTCGCCGATCGACTTGGCCGGGGCCAGCACCTGCCCCTGGTCCAGAGCGGCCTGGTAGCGGTCACGCTGGGCGAAGAACCCGAGGCCCGGGTCGGGCGAGAACACCTTCTGGTAGCTCGCCGTCAGCGTGACCGCGACGTCCCACGCCAGCGGGACGCCGGTCACCCAGGCCCATTTCAGCCGCCCGCTCTTGATCAGCAACGTGGTGGCGACGGTGAGCGCCACCGCCGCGAGCAACTGGTTGGCGATGCCGAACAGCGGGAAGAGCTGGTTGATCCCGCCCAGCGGGTCGTTGACGCCCTGGTAGAGGAAGTAGCCCCAGGCCGCCACCACGATGGCGCTGGTCGCCACCAGCCCCGGCCACCAACTGACCCTGCTGACCGGCTTCCACAGGTTGCCCAGCGTGTCCTGCAGCATGAACCGGCCCACGCGGGTGCCGGCGTCGACCGTGGTGAGGATGAACAGCGCCTCGAACATGATCGCGAAGTGGTACCAGAAGGCCCTGAGCGCGTCCCCGCCGAGGAACCCGGAGAAGATCTCCGAGATGCCCACGGCCAGCGTGGGCGCCCCGCCGGTACGGGCGACCAGGGTCGACTCCTGCACCGCCGCCGCCGCGGCCTGCAACTCCTGGGGCGTGATGACGAAGCCCAGGTTGGTGACCGCCTCGGACGCCGTTTGGAGCGTGGGGCCGAGCAACCCCGCGGGCGAGTTCATGGCGAAGTAGAGTCCGGGGCTCAGGATGGACGCCGCGGTGATGGCCATGACCGCCACGAACGACTCCATCAGCATGGAGCCGTAACCGATCATCCGTACCTGCGACTCCTTCTGGATCAGCTTCGGGGTCGTGCCGGAGGAGATCAGCGCGTGGAACCCGGACAGCGCGCCGCAGGCGATGATGATGAACACGAACGGGAACAGCGACCCGGCGAAGACCGGCCCCTTGCCGTTGAACGCGAACTCGGTGAACGCGGTGTTCTGCATCGCCGGCATGGTGACGAGGATGCCGATGGCCATCAGCACGATCGTGCCGATCTTCATGAAGGTCGACAAATAGTCGCGCGGCGCGAGCAGCATCCACACCGGCAGCACCGCCGCGACGAACCCGTACGCGATCAGCCACAGCGACAGCGCCGACGGGCTCAGCGTGAAGAACCCGGCCCAGCTCGAGTCCTGCACCCAGCCGCCGGCCACGATGGCCAGCAGCAGCAGCGCGACGCCGACGACCGTGACCTCCACGACCTTCCCCGGCCGCAGCACCCGCAGGTAGAAGCCCATGAACAGGGCGATCGGGATCGTCATCGCGATCGAGAACACACCCCAAGGCGACTGCGCCAGGGCGTTCACCACGACCAGGGCCAGCACCGCCAACAGAATGATCATGATGGCGAAGACCGCGACCAGCGCCGCCGCCCCGCCCACCGGGCCGATCTCGTCACGCGCCATCTGGCCGAGGCTGCGCCCGTTGCGCCGCATGGAGAAGAACAGGATCACCATGTCCTGCACCGCGCCCGCGAAGATCACACCGGCGACGATCCAGATCGTGCCCGGCAGGTAGCCCATCTGAGCCGCCAGCACCGGCCCGACCAGCGGCCCGGCGCCGGCGATGGCGGCGAAATGGTGACCGAACAGGATCCGCCGGTCCGTGGGCTGGAAGTCGATGCCGTTGTCGAGCCGCTCGGCGGGCGTCGCCCGCCGGTCGTCGGCACGCAGCACCTTGCGCTGGATGAACCGGGCGTAGAAGCGGTACGCGATGGCGTACGAGCCGAGGGCCGCGGCCAGCAGCCAGACCGCGTTGACGTTCTCACCTCTGGACAGGGCGAGCACCGCCCACCCGGCGGCGCCCACGAGGGCCACCGCCGTCCAGATAATGATGGAGCGCACCTTCACCAATTACCTCCCATATATGGGACGGCCCAGGCAGCAGCGGAGTCCGGCGTCCGGTGGCAGATCGGAGGTGAAGCGCCGCCAGCGCCAGAGCGGGCGGCAGTCGATCGTCACGGGCAGCTCGACCAGATGCACCCAGGCGGAGGGGTGGGCGTACACCAGATCGGTCCCGAGCCTGCGCGCCCTGCGAGGCAACCGGGACCGCCGCAGCGGCCTGACCGAGAACTCCCCCGCGTCCGCACAGCAGAGGCCCGTGACGTGCCAGTCGAAGAAGATCACTTCGTCGTCGCGGAGGAACGCCTGTGCGGCGGTCGTGAGCGTGATGCGAGACATCTGGGGCTCCTGAAATGATTGGTGCTCAGGAAGCTAACGACGGCTTTACCCGGGTTGTCGATAACCGAAACACCCACCTGACCGGGGTAATCGCACCGAAACCGAGCCGTTAGAAACCCCGGCTGTCGGCGCCGTCTCGTACGGTGAGCCGGTGACCGAGAAGGAGATCCTGCGCGGGTGCCTCCAAGAGGTGCGCGACGCGATGCTGTTCAAGCTCAACGGGCTGAGCGACGCCGACGTGCGGATGCCCATGGTGCCGTCGGGGACCAACCTGCTCGGCCTGGTCAAACACCTGGCCGGGCTGGAGTACGGCTATCTGGGCGACACCTTCGGCCGGCCCGCGCCGGAGCGGATGTCCTGGATCCCCTCACCGGACGACCCCTACTGGCGCGACTACGCCGCCCGCATCCGCCGGGCCGCCACCGCGACCTGACCCGAGGACCGCTTCGCCGGCGCCCGCCACTCCGCTCATCCGCGTGGAGGACAGCACGTTAACACCCGGCCCTCCAGCGACTTCGAAGCCGACCTGGTCCTGGTCATGGGGCCGCCGCAGGAGCCGGCGCACGGGATCATCGTGGAGATCCAGCGCGACCGGTCCAAGAAGCCCCGCCAGCTCACCCGCTACGCCGCCGCGCTGTGGCTGTTGCTCAGATGCGACGTCACCGTCCTGGTGATCTGCCCTGAACGCAAGGACGTCGACCACTACGCCCGGCCGATCGACTCCGGCCTGACCGGCTATCGCCTGCAGGCGCGAGTAGTGGGCCCGGACGAGATCCCGGCCATCACCGATCCCCACCAAGCCGCGGCCCAGCCCGGGTTGTCGGCCATGGCCGTCATGGTCCACGGCCGTGATCGCAAGGTCGTCGAAGCCTTCGCCATGGCGATGGTCGAACTGCGCGACGAACACGCTCCGAAGTACTATGAATACGCTTACAGCATGGCCGCGCCCGAAATCCGGCGTCTCATGGAGGAAATCATGACGTCCACCGCCTGGCCCGTCTACAGCCCCTTCGCACGCGAGCACTACGGCCGAGGCCTCGAAGAGGGCCAGACTCTGGGAAAGGCAGAGGGCAAGGCGGAAGGCAAAGCAGAAGGCAGGGCGGAAGGCAAGGCGGAAGAGGCTGCCCGGCTGGTGCTGCTCGTGCTGGAGACTCGGGGGATGGAGATTCCCGACGAGGCCCGGGCCCGCGTCGCCGCCTGCACCGACCTGCGGCAGTTGGAAACATGGGCCACCCGCGCGGTCACCGCCGGGACCCTCGACGACCTGTTCGCCTGACCGCAGGCCTGCCTGCCGTCGGGGCTCTCCACGGTGGCGGCCCGCCGGCCGGAGTCGTACCGCCACCGCCACCCGCGGGTGCGCACCAGCAGCTCGCCGAGGTACGCGCCCGCGCCCGTGATCACGCTGTGGGTGACGTCGGCGGGCGACCGGTCGGCGGCGAAGGCGGCGATGGCGGCGCAGTAGTGGTCGAGCGCGTGGACGCACGCCGGATCCCAGTCGAAGGCGTACCCGTCCTCGCGGGTGTGGGCGACGAAGATCTCCGCGAGCTCGCGCATCGTCCGTGCCGTCTCCGCGTCGTCCGGCGGCGGTTCTTGATCATTCCTCTTGATCACGCCCGAAGGCTGTCACACCCGTACGACATTTCACCGTCATCCACCGGCAGCCCGGCGCACAGGCATCCAGGTGGGCTGGGGACCGGTGGTCAGGAAGTCCTCCACCAGCCTCGCGCAGTGCGCCGGCTGCTCGTGCAGCAGGACGTGGGAGGCGCCGGGGACGACGGCGAGATAGCCGTCGGGCAGGCTCCGGTACAGCTCCAGGGTGTGCTCCAGCGTGATGATGTCGTCGTCGGCGGCCATGACCAGCGCCGGGCAGGTCACAGCGCGGAGTTCGTCCGGCTTCAGCCCGCGTTCCTCCTCCACCGCCCGCGCGATCTTGGCCACCACGACCGGGAGGTGGTCGGCGCCGTCGGGCGACACCTCGGCGTACCTCTCCACCAGGGGCGGCGGCAGCGGCCCTTCGGCGGAGGGCCGCACGATCATGCCGGCCATGTCGAAGGCCCCGCTGATCAGGACCAGCCGTTCGACCAGGTCGGGGCGGTGCACGGCGACCCACAGCGCCACCGTCGCCCCGGCGCTGTAGCCGACCAGCCGCACCGGCCCCCCGACGACCTGGTCCAGGAACGCGATCGTGTCCCGCGCCATCACCTCGGCCGTGATCGGCCCCGGCACGTCGGCCGTGTGACCGTGACCGCGCCGTTCGGGCAGCAGCACCCGGAACCGGCCGGCCAGGCCGCCGAGGTTCCCGTCGAAGTCCCTGCTGTCGGAGAAGCCGCCGTGCAGCAGCACCACCGGCTCCCCTTCGCCGCGCTCGTCGTACCACATGCGCACGCCGTTGACCTCCGCGTAGTCGGCCATGATGCCGTCCCTTCGTCTTCTGTCCCGGTGACCGTCACCGGGGTACACAGGTCATACGAAGCGGCGGCCCGGAACTCATCGCACCCGGGCCGGGGACTCCAGCACGCCGGGCAGGCCGAACAGCGGGAACAGCCGGTCGGCGTCGAGGTGGTTCGTCACCTCCGCGATCAGCCCGCCCGACAGGGTGAGCACCACGAGCGCGAACGGCGCCTGCCTGCCGTCCGGTCCCGGTCGGTACTGGGCGAACGCGGGCGAGCCGTTGGCCGCGCACGGCACCAGGCGCGCGCCCGCGCAGGGGCGCCCGGCGGAGAGCAGCGCCCGGCGGATCTCCGCCCGCCCGCGCAGCCACCACGGGAACGGCGGCATCGACATGACGGCGTCCTCGTGCAGCAGGGCCATCATGGCCTCGACGTCGTACCGCTCGAAGGCGTCGCAGTAGCGGGCGAGGAGGAGCCGCTGCGCCTCGTCCATCGGCTGGTAGGGGTCCTCCGCGCTCAAGGAGGCGGCCTTCAGCTTCGTCCGGGCTCGTTGCAGCGCGCTGGTGACGGACGCGACGGAGACGTCGAGCAGCCGGGCGACCTCGTCCGCCGGGCAGCACAGCACGTCGCGCAGGATCAGCACCGCCCGCTGGCGGGGCGGCAGATGCTGCAGCGCGGCGATGAACGCCAGCCGGATCGTGTCGCGCTGCGCGGCCAGGTCCGCCGGATCGCCGCCGGCGGGCAGCACGCGGCCGTCGGGGACGGGGCGGACGAAGGCGTCGGGCGGGAGCGGCGGGCCCAGGTCGGGACCGGCCTGGGCGGACGGCCCGAGGTCGATCGCGCGGGCCCGGCGCCGCGCGCCCCGCAGCAGGTCGAGGCAGACGTTGGTGGCGATGGCGTAGAGCCACGACCGCATCGGCGCCCGGTCCTCGTCGAACCGGTCGAGACTCCGCCAGGCGCGCACCAGGGTCTCCTGCACAGCGTCCTCCGCCTCGAAGGGCGAGCCGAGCATCCGGTAGCAGTAGCCGGTCAGGGCGACCCGATGCCGCTCCAGCGGGTCCGATCCGTCCGTCTCAGGCATGCCCGCCCTTTCCTCGCGTGGCAGGGAAGCCCGCGCCGAGCGGGCACGCAGGCGAGGCTAGCGCCGCCCTCCGACAGCTTCCGCGGTGCGCCGAGGGTCAGGTCCCGGAGATCTGCATGACCACCGCCTTCGGCTCGGTGAAGAACTCGCGGCTGAAGTCGCCTCCTTCGCGGCCGATGCCCGAGTCGCCGACGCCGCCGAACGGGGCGCGCAGGTCCCTGACGAAGAAGCAGTTGAGCCAGACCGTGCCCGCGCGCAGCGCCGCGGCGACGCGGTGGGCGCGGTTGACGTTCTCGGTGAACAGCATGGCGTTGAGCCCGTACCGGGTCGCGTTGGCCGCGGCGACGGCCTCGGCCTCGGTGTCGAAGGGCTGGACCACGACGACCGGGCCGAAGATCTCCTCGCGCCAGTGGCGGGCGGACGGGTCCACGTCCGCGAGCACGGTCGGCCGGATCGACCAGCCGTCGCCGAGCCCGCCGGTCAGCATGGTGCCGGGCGCGTCCTCGACGTAGGAGCGGACCTTGGCGTAGTGGGTCTCGCTGGCCAGCGGGCCCAGCTCGGTGGCCGAGTCCTTGGGGTCGCCGGTGCGCAGCGACTCGGCCTTCTTGACGAACCGGTCCAGGAACTCGCCGTAGACGGCCCGCTCGACGTAGAGCCTGCTGCCGGCCAGGCAGACCTGCCCGGCGTTGCGGAAGATGGCCTCGGCGGACCAGTGGACGGCGTTGTCCAGGTCGGCGTCGGCGAACACCAGGTTGGCGCCCTTGCCGCCGAGCTCCAGGCTGACGGGCGTGAGGTTGGCGGCGGCGGCGCGGGTGATGGCGCGGCCGGTCGCCGACTCTCCGGTGAACGTGACGCGGTCCACCCGCGGGTCCTCGGTGAGCGCCTGGCCCGCGGAGTCGGGGCCGTAGCCGTGTACGACGTTGAGCACGCCCGGCGGCAGCCCGGCTTCGAGTGCGAGCCTGGCCAGGAGGGTGGCGGAGACGGGGGTGTCCTCGGCGGGCTTGAGCACCACCGTGTTGCCCCAGGCCAGCGCGGGGGCGATCTTCCAGGACTCCAGCATGAGCGGGAAGTTCCACGGCGCGATGGCGGCGGCGACGCCTGCGGGCTCGTAGCGGGTGTAGGCGTGGTGGCCGGAGTCCATCGGCAGCGCCTGTCCGGTCGACAGGCGGGCGTGGTCGGCGAAGAAGCGCAGGTTGGCGGCGGCGCGCAGCACGTCGTTGCCGCTCTGGGTGACGGGTTTGCCCATGTCGCGGGTGTCGGCCAGGCCCAGCTCGGCGCGGTGCTCCTCGACCAGGTCGGCGAGCCGGTGCAGGATCCGGCCGCGCTCGGCGAAGCCCATGCGCGGCCACGGGCCCTCGTCGAACGCCCGCCGCGCCGCCGTCACCGCCCGCGCGGCGTCCTCGGCCCCGCCGAGCGCGACCTCGGCCCACGGCTCCCGCGTCCACGGGTCCACGCTGGGCATGCGCCGCCCGTCGAGCGACCCGGTCTCCTCGCCGTCGATGACGTGCCCGTAGAAGTCGCTCATGAGCGCGGTCCCCTCTCCTCGATGGTGACGTCCCCGGCGGCCCAGTGGGTCGGCGGGATCTCCCGTACGATCACACGGACGCTCTCCTTGGGCGAGCCGACGGAGGCGACGACGGCCTCGGTGACGTTGGAGATGAGCGCGCGGATGGTCTCGGCCGGGCGGCCCTGGACGAGGGTGACTTCGACGAGAGGCATGGACACCACCTGGTGAGGATGCGGCGAGTGGCCGGGCCGGCTCGCCCACGTTGAGCGGCCGATCGGCCCGGTGGAGGACGGTGAGGAGGTCGAGCCGGCCGACCGTCAGCCCGCGGGGTCCTGAAACCGGCTGCTCGGCCCTCTGGTCATGCGAGAACGTCGGTATTCGTGGGGATTGATTATAGATCACCCCTCGGTCCCGCCGCCGTCAGCGGAAGGGGCAGGACGTGCAGCACCGGGGCCAGGTGGAGCAGGGTGCCCAGCGTGCCGGCGACCACGAGGAGCCGCCCGCCGTCGCGCACCGACGCCCTGCGCACGGCCGCCTCACGCCGTGACGGTCCGGTCGCGATCACGCCGCCCGTGATCGGGTACGCAGTAAGGTGAACAGCCCGCGCGACCGTCACCCCCCGCCCCGGAGCCGTCATGAACGTCGCCGATCTCGTCGCGATCGACGTCCACACCCACGCCGAGGTCTCAAAAGACGGGCACGAGTCACTCAGCCCCGAGCTGCTGCGTGCCTCCGCCGCGTACTTCAAGGACCACCCCCGGCCCACCATCCCCGAGATGGCCGCCTACTACCGCGAACGCCGGATGGCCGCGGTCGTGTTCACCGTCGACGCCGAACACGCCACCGGACACCCGCCCATCCCGAACGAGGAGGTCGCCGAGAGCTGCGCCGAGCACCCCGACGTGCTCATCCCGTTCGCCGGCGTCGACCCGTGGCGGGGGCGCGCCGGCGCCCGGCAGGCCCGCCGGCTCGTCGAGGAGTACGGGGTGCGCGGCTTCAAGTTCCACCCGAGCATCCAGGGCATCGCGCCCAACGACCCGATCGCCTATCCCCTGTACGAGGTCATCGAGGAGCTGGGCGTCCCGGCGCTGTTCCACACCGGCCAGACCGGCATCGGCGCCGGCCTTCCCGGAGGCGGCGGCATCCGCCTGAAGTACTCCGACCCGATGCTGGTCGACGACGTGGCCGTGGACTTCCCCGAACTGCGGATCATCCTGGCGCACCCGTCGTTCCCCTGGCAGGACGAGGCGCTCGCGGTCGCCACCCACAAGCCGTACGTCCACATCGACCTGTCGGGGTGGTCGCCGAAGTACTTCCCTCCCCAGTTGGTCCGGTACGCCAACACGCTGCTGAAGGACAAGGTGCTCTTCGGCTCCGACTACCCGGTCATCACCCCGGACCGCTGGCTGGCCGACTTCGACAAGCTCGACATCAAGCCGGAGGTCCGTCCCCGCATCCTCAAGGAGAACGCCGCCCGCCTCCTCGGCCTCTGATTCAGGCGGTCACCCGGTCACCCGTCCGGGCCCTTGAGGACAGCAGCCCCCGGCCCCTGAGCAGCACGAGTCCCGCCAGCGTGAGCATGACCGTCTGCAGCACCAGCATCACCCCGAACTCCTCAGGCCGCAGGGGCAGCGCCCGCATGCCCAGGTGGACGCCGAGGTGCGCGCCGACCGCCATCCACAGCCCGCCGCTCCACACCCGCGCCGCCGTGCACGCGAAGCCCAGCGACACCGCCATGACCACGTAGAGCAGCCGTTCGGCGAGGCTGTCGGCGGCGCTCTGGGAGACGATGTGCAGGACGCCGAACCCGGCCGACAGGACGATCAGCAGCGCCCGGGGCGACAGCCGGTCCGACAGCGTGTCGTAGAGGTGGCCGCGCCAGAGCAGCTCCTCAGGGAAGGCCTGGCCGAGCAGGACCACGAGGGCGGCCAACGGCAGCTGGGCGTAGATCGCGGGGTCGACCGGGATCAACGCGGACGCGCCCAGCGCGAGGGAGAGCCCGTTGGCGGCCAGCACGGGCACCGCGCCCGCGAGCACGCCGAGCAGGAGGTGCGAGGGGTTGCGCCAGCCCAGCGCCCGCCACGGCCGCCGGTCGAGGAAGCGGCGGACGAGGTAGACCAGCAGCAGTCCGACGAGCGTGACGCCGAGCGCGCCGAACAACGGTCGCAGCGGGTTCGCGCGGTCCAGGAGCAGCAGCGCGGGTATGGCTCCGACGAACGCCTGAACGAGCATGACGACCATGGCGAGCAGCACGGACCAATGAGTCTTCATCCGGTGAGGCTACGAACGCGCGGGCGGGCGCCGCATCGAGCCGGAGATAGAGATCGCCATGACGAAAGTCATGGTGACTCCCGTGGGATCACAAGCGCCCCCGCAGGATCGTACATTCGATCCATGGCGTGGTTGCGCGACCCCGATCGCCCGGTTCTCCTCAGCGTGGTGTTCTGGGTGGTGCTCGCCTTCACCGTCGCGATCAACCTGGCGATGGTCAGCAGCGTGCTCGACCGGGTCCTGTTCTTCGCCACCGTGGCGCTGCTCGGCGGGCTGTGGCTGGTAATGCCGTGGCGGCCGGGCCGGGGCCGGCGGCTGGTGGCCCCCGCCTTCCTGCTGGGGACGCTCACGCTCGGGCTCACGGGAGCGGTCGGCACGCACGCGCCCCTGCTGCTCATCGGCGTGGCCAACCTCGCCTTCGTGTACGGGATGCGGGTCGCCACCGCCATCCTCGTCTCGTTCGGTCTGATCATGTTCGCCGTGGGGCCGATCTTCTACGGCGCCACGCTCGTCCGGGCGCTCACCGAGCTGGCGCTGATCGCCGTGCTGGCCACCTTCTCGATGGGCATGGCGTCGGCCGTGGTGCGGGCCCGGCAGCTCGCCGACCGGGTGCGCGAGCTGACCGTCGCCGAGGAGCGGGCCAGGATGGCGGCGGAGATGCACGACTCGGTCGGCCATCACCTGACCGTGATCAAGGTGGGGCTGGAGAACGCCGAGCGCTTCCGCCACCGCCGTCCCGAAGCCGCCTGGGAAGAGGTGCGCCAGGCCAAGGAGCTCACGGTCGCGGCGCTGGCCGACGCCAGGCGGTGGGTGCGGGCGCTGCGCCCGCTCCCGCTCAACGGCCATCTGGGCAGCGACGCGCTGCGCCTGCTGGCCGCCTCCTTCGCCGGCACCGGCGTCTCGGTCTCGTTCGAGGTGGCGGGCGCCGAACGGGCGCTGGAGCCCGACGCCGAGCTGGTGCTCTACCGGGTGCTGCAGGAAGGGCTCACCAACGCCCTCCGGCACGCCGAGGCCGAATCCGTACAGGGCACACTCTCGTTCGAGAAGGGGAAGGTCGTGCTCGTGGTCGCCGACGACGGCAAGGGTCATGAAGAGGGTCACGGTTTCGGGCTGAGCTCGCTGACCGAGCGGGTCAGGGCGCTCGGCGGCACGCTCACCTGCGGCAGCGCGTCCAAGGGCTTCGAGCTGCGGGCGGAGCTGCCGTCGTGAGCCCGGTGCGGGTGCTGCTGGTCGACGACCAGGAGCTGATGCGGCAGGGTCTGCGCAAGCTGCTGGCGATCGAGGAGGACATCGAGGTCGTGGGCGAGGCCGCCGACGGGGAGGCCGCGCTGGAGGTGATCGGCCGGATCCGCCCCGACGTGGCCCTCGTGGACGCCAGGATGCCGCGGATGGACGGCGTGGAGCTGATCAACCGGCTGACGGTCGAGCATCCCTCGGTGGCGGCGATCGTGCTCAGCACCTTCGACGAGGACGAGTACGTCTTCGGGGCGCTGCGCGGCGGCGCGGCCGGCTACCTGCTCAAGGACTGTACGCCCGACGAGCTGGTGTCGGCCGTGGTGCGGGCGAGCCGCGGCGAGACCGTGCTGAGCAGCGTGGTGGCCGCCCGCCTGGTCGCCAACCTGCGCCGCGCCCCCGCTCGCGGCACGTTCCCCGGCCAGGACCTGCTGTCGGCCAGGGAGCTGGAGGTGGCGCGGATGGTGGCGGCCGGCGCCGCCAACCGGGAGATCGCCGCCCGGCTGTTCATCACCGAGGGCACGGTGAAGAACCACGTCTCCAGCGTCCTGCGCAAACTGGGCCTGCGTGACCGCACCCAGCTGGCCCTTCACCTCACGGACCGCTGAGGCGGGTCCTCCTCCGGCTCGGGCTCCTCGAGCTGGCGTGTGTCGTCTACCTGCTCCGGGCATCCTGCGGGAGTGAGACGGCTCTTGACAGTCGGCGGCGTGGCGCATGCAATATATTGCACATCGCCTATTCGAGGAGCCACGGCGTGTCCATCGACGACTTCGAGCGCTACCCCCTGACCTTCGGCCCGAGCCCCGTCCACCCGCTGGAGCGCCTCAGCGACCACCTCGGCGGGGCCCGGATCTGGGCCAAGCGGGAAGACTGCAACAGCGGCCTGGCCTTCGGCGGCAACAAGACCCGCAAGCTGGAGTACCTGGTCCCCGACGCCCTCCGTCAGGGTGCCGACACGCTCGTGACCATCGGCGGCGTCCAGTCCAACCACACCCGCCAGGTCGCGGCGGTCGCGGCCCGGCTCGGGCTCAAGGCCGTTCTGGTCCAGGAGAGCTGGGTCGACTGGCCCGACGCGGTCAACGACAAGGTGGGCAACATCCTGCTGTCGCGGATCATGGGCGCGCAGGTCCGGCTCGTCGAGGCGGAGTTCGGCATCGGCTACAAGGACAGCTGGACCGAGGCGATCGAAGGCGTCCGGGCCGCCGGCGGCACCCCGTACGCCATCCCGGCCGGCGCCTCCGACCACCCGCTCGGCGGGCTGGGCTTCGCCCACTGGGCCGACGAGGTGCTGCGGCAGGAGCGCGAGCTGGGCGTCTTCTTCGACACCGTCGTGGTGTGCAGCGTCACCGGCAGCACCCAGGCCGGCATGATCGCCGGGTTCGCCGCCCAGGACCGTCCCCGCCGCGTCCTGGGCATCGACGCCTCCGCCAGACCCGCCGAGACGCGGGCCCAGGTGGAGAAGATCGCCCGCGCCACCGCCGAGCTCATCGGCCTGGGCCGGGACCTGCGCGACGACGAGATCACCCTGCTCCAGGGCTGGGCGGGCGACCTCTACGGGGTCCCGGTCCAGTCCACCGTCGACGCCATCCGCCTCACCGGCGCCCTCGAAGGGGTCGTCCTGGACCCGGTCTACGAGGGCAAGTCCATGGCCGGCCTCATCGACCTCGTACGCGACGGCGACATCCCCCGCGACGCCAACGTCCTGTACGCCCACCTCGGCGGCCAGCCCGCGCTCAACGCCTACAGCGGCGTGTTCCGTCAGTCGGTGTCCGGGGTGTAGGTCAGGTGGAGCACGCCGGTCTGGAAGGTCTCGGACCTGACCAGCTTCAGCGGGTGGGTCGGCGTGTCCTCGAACAGCCGCTGACCGCGGCCGACGGCGATCGGGTGGACGAGCAGGCGCAGCTCGTCGAGCAGCCCGTTCGCCAGCAGCCAGCGCACGGTCGTGGCCGAGCCCGACATCTGGATGTTCCCGTCGAGCCGCTCCTTCAGCTCGCGCAGCGTGGCCGCGACGTCGCCGGTGACGAGGGTGGTGTTGGTCCAGTCGGCCTTCTCCAGGGTGGTGGAGAGGACGTACTTCGGCGTGCCGTTGATGATCGCGGCGACGTCCTGGTCCTCGCCGGTCGTCGTCCAGTACGCGGACCACTCCTCGTACAGCCTGCGGCCCATCAGCATCGCCGCCTGGTCACGCATCCCCGCCTCGACCACGGCGCCCATCTCATCGTTCCAGTACGCGAAATGCCACTGGTCCGGCGCCTCCACCACGCCGTCCAATGAGATGAAAAAGTTGGAAATGATTCTCGCCATCGCTCCGGCTCCTCCGTCAGGTCCGCACGGCCTGCGCCGTACGGACTGCCGACCCTAGGCAGGAGGGGGCGCTCAGGTCTTGTACAGAAGCGACAGCGGCTCCACCGGGTCGCCGTCGCCGAGCCGCGTGGCGGTGCGGCCGATGTAGCGCGTCAGCGACCGGGCGAGATGCGGCTGGTCGAAGTATCCGAGCCGGTCGATCACGTCGGGGATCGGCGTCCCCTCCTGGATCAGGACCGCCGCCCGCCGGGCGCGTTCGATCTGCCGGATGGCGACCCGGGTGAGACCGGTGGCGGCCACGAAACGCCGCTGGACGGTCCGCTCCGACAGGCCGGGCGACTCGCCGCGCAGCACCGCGGCGACGACCGGGTCGCGGTCGAGCACGTCCTCGCGGGCCAGCCGCCGGACGAACGCCTCGGCGTTGTCGTAGTCGGGCAGCCGCCACGTGGAGCCCTTGAGGCTGAAGGACCTGCGTGTCGCGTCGGGAAGGTCCGCGTACCGGTCGACGAGCCGGTGGAAGGGGAGGTGCGGCATCCAGCTTCCGGGAGAGAAGGTGATCCCGAAGAACGTCGCGTCCTCCGGCACCGGAGCCGCGCTCGCCTTCGTCTCCGGCCCGCGCACCGCGACGCTGACCTGGCCGCGGTGTTCCCAGACGACCAGCTCTCCGCAGGTGATGGCGACCGACGTCATCCGGTCCAGGCCGCCGCTGCTGGTGCTGCGCCACACCCGCTCGATGTACGGGGAATCGGACGATCGGCTCTCGACCTCCAGACCCATCCGACCATCCCCTTCCACCGGGTGGAACGCCGCAGCGGCCAGGCCCTTCCCACCTTACGGCGCGGCCCGCGAAGGCGCCCGGCCCGGAGGGCTCCCGGCGGGCTCCCGGAGGGCGGGAAACAGCCCTCCGGGACGGCGACGCATTGACACCTAGAATGCCGCTCGTTACCGTCAGCGGTACAACGTTTCCTATAGCGGAACGGCGGTAGCCTCGGTGGACCCCATCCTCCTGCGCGAGGTACTGGCCCAGTGGGCGAGCGGCGTGGTGGTGGTCGCCACCGTGACCGATGCGGGCAGACGGCACGGCATGACGGCCAGTTCGTTCAGCGCCGTCGCGCTCGACCCGCCCCTGATCTCCGTCTGCCTCACCACGACCAGCACCACGCACCGGCTGATCGAGCGGAGCGAGATCTTCACCGTCAGCATCCTGAGCCACGAGCACGAGCCCATCGGACGGCGGTTCGCGGGCGGCAAGCCGGCAGCCGTGGACCACTTCGGCCCGGAGCGGTGGGACGCCGCCAAGACCGGCGCCCCCGTCCTCGCGGACGCGGCCGGCTGGCTGGACTGCCGCGTGGCGGCCAGGCACGAGGCGGGCGACCACACGATCGTCCTGGGCGAGGTGCTGGCCGCGGGCGTGCCGCGCCGGACCGCGCCGCTCATCTACCACGCCCGCGCGTTCCGGGAGCTGCGCGACGCGGCCCGGGGGACCGTCCCCTGACCGGCGCGCGACGGCCTCCGGTGCGCGCCCGGCGGGGCGAGCGCGGCCGGTTTCCTCACCGTGCCCGGCCGCCGGACGTGATCCCTCCTCACGCGCCTTTCCGAGTGGCCCATGCCTCTTGACGCTCCCGACCCTCCCACCTAAGTTTCCTTCAACGGAACAGCGTATCTCTAAGAGATACAGGAAAGGGTGGCGTCGTGGAACTCACTCGCCGAAAGGTCCTACGCATTGGCGGGCTGGCTCTCGCCGCGGCCGCAACCGGGTGCGCGACCTCACCGAAGCAGACCTCCACCGGGACAACCGGCACCGGAGCGACCGGCGCGGCCGACGCCCCGCTCGTCGTCGCCTCCTCCGCGATCACCAACTCCCTCGACCCGGCCGCCGCGCTCTCCAACGTGGGCGCCACCTTCACCGCGCAGGTCTACGACCCCCTGGTCACCTTCGGCGACGATGGGAAACTCGCACCCGCCCTGGCCACCGCCTGGCGCTCGATCGACGACCGCACGATCGAGTTCACGCTCCGCGAGGGGGTGACGTTCCACCGGGGCGGCGCCTTCGACGCCGCCGCGGTCAAGGCCAACATCGACCGGCTGCTCTCCGGCGACCCGGCCTTCGCGTTCCGCGCCGGGCAGATGGGCACGCTGTCCGGCGCCGAGGTCGTCGACGCGGGCACCGTACGGATCACCACGAAGGAGCCGGACCCCGTCCTGCTGAACCGCCTGGTCCGGCTGAGCATCACCGACCCGGCGATCTTCAAGGAGAAGCCGGGCTCCGTCGCCTCCGGCACCGGCCCCTTCCGGGTGACCGCGTACAGCCCGGCCAAGAGCATCGACCTGGAGGCGTTCCCGGAATCCTGGCGCAAGTCCGAGACCGTCAAGAAGGCCCGTGTCGTCGCCATCCCCGACCCCGGCACGCTGACCACCGCCCTGCGCACCGGCGAGGTGGACGGCGCCTACGGCCTGCCGCCCTCCGTGGCGGCCCAGCTCGCCTCGTCGTTCACGGTGAAGCCCGTCACCGCCGGGTCCTGCGCGGTGCTGAGCATGATCGGCGACGTGGAGCCCAAGCTGCGCGACAAGCGGGTACGGCTCGCGCTCAACCTGGCCGTGGACAAGGAGGAGTTCGTCAAGTCCGGGCTGTCGGGCTACGGCAAGGTGCCCAACGGGCAGCTGCTCCAGCCGGGCTTCGCCGGCTACGACCCCTCGCTCGAAGCCTTCCCCTACGACCCCGACCGGGCCAAGGCCCTGCTCAAGGAGGCCGGCGCCGAGGGCCTGACCCTGAACATCGCCACCACCGCCCTGTTCAAGCAGCAGGCCGAGATCACCGCCGGCTACCTCGCCAAGGTCGGCATCACCTCGGAGGTGGTCCTCCAGGACCTCTCGGCCTTCATCTCCACGCTGCTGAAGAAGAGCGAGACCCCCCTGATCTACTGGCAGACCGACTACTTCGACCTGCGCGACATCGCCGGGGTCAGCCGCTTCGGGCCGCAGCCCGAGGGCGTGCAGAAGCACGTGGACGACGAGGAGTACGTCAAGCTCTTCGCGCAGGCCGCGGCCGAGCTGGACCCGGCCAAGCGCGAGGAGACCATCAAGGCGATGGCCGGGCGGCTCCACGACGAGGCCGGGGTCGTCTTCCTGGCCTGGCCCGAGACGGTCTACGTGCACTCCGCCAAGTCGGATCTCAAGCTCAACGTCGACGGCAACGTGCTGTTGTCCGAGTCCAGGAAGGCGATATGAGGTCAGACCGTACAGCCTTGCGCGTTCTGCGCGTGGGCGCGGTCTGGTTGGTACGGCTGTTCGTGACCGTCATGGGCGTGCTGACCCTGCTCTTCTTCCTTCTGCGGTTGTCCGGTGATCCCGCCGCGGTCCTCGTGGGACCGGGCGGGTCCCCCGAGGACCTGGACCGGGTCCGCCACGAGCTGGGCCTGGACCTCCCGCTGTGGACGCAGTACGGCGCCTTCCTCGGTGATGTCGCCCGGCTCGACTTCGGCGTCTCCCCGCACACCGGGGAGCCCGCCATCTCGGCGGTGCTGGCCAGGCTGCCGCTCACGCTGCAGATCGTCGGCGCCACGCTCGGCCTCGCGATCCTGGTCGGCGTGCCGCTCGGCATGCTCGCCGCGGCCCGGCACCGCCGCCCCTCGGGGCGGGTGGTCAACGCCGCCGCGGCGATCGCCCAGGCGATGCCGAACTTCGTGCTCGGCCTGCTGCTCCTGCTGGTCTTCGCGCTGTGGCTCGGCTGGCTGCCCAGCTACGGCGCGGAGAGCCCCTGGCACGCGGTGCTCCCGACGCTGACCCTGGCCGCCTTCACCGTCGCCCGCGTGGTGCGGCTGGTCCGGGCCGGCCTGCTGGAGGCGGTCGAGCAGGACTTCATCCGCACGGTGCGGGCCAAGGGAGGTGGCCGACTGCGCGCGCTGGCGCGGCACGCGCTGCCCAACGCGTTCCCGCCCGTGCTGGCCTTCCTGGTGGTCGACAGCGCGTACCTGCTGTCCAGCACGGTGATCGTCGAACAGCTCTACGCCTACGACGGCATCGGCAAGCAACTCGTCGACGCGATCTTCCAGCGGGACTATCCGATCGTGCAGGCGACGGTGTTCGTGGTGGCGGTGCTGGTCGTCACGGTCAGCGCGATCGGCGACGTGCTCGGCGCGGTCGCCGATCCGCGGGTCAGAAGGGAGGCGGCCGGATGAGGACGTCGGTCCGGGTCTCGCTGGCCGGGCTGGGGCTGATCGCGCTCGCGGTGACGGCCGGCCCGCTGGTGCTCGGCGTCGACCCGCTGGATCAGGATCTGCCGGCCAGGCTGGCGCCGCCGTTCTGGATGGAGGGCGCGGTGGCCGGCCATCCCCTGGGCACCGATCAGCTGGGCCGCGACCTGCTGGCGCGGGTCCTGGCGGGCGGGCGCACCTCGCTGCTGGTCGGCTTCGTGGCCAGCACGCTGACGTGCGCGATCGGCATCCTGGTGGGGCTGCTCGCGGGCTACCTCGGCAGCTGGGTCGACCGGCTCATCATGGGGCTGGGCGATCTCTGGATCGCCTTCCCGTTCCTGGTGCTGGCCATCGCGACGATCGGCGTCGTGGGCTCCTCGACCCCGGTGCTGATCACGCTGCTGGTCCTCGCCGGCTGGGTCACCTCGGCCCGGGTCACCCGCACGATCGTCAAACAGGTCAGGGGCGAGGACTACGTGATGGCCGCCGTCGGCGCCGGCGCCGGTCACAGGAACGTGCTGACCCGGCACCTGCTGCCCGCCGTCGCGAGCGCCAACCTGGTGATCTGGACCTTCAGCGTCGGCACGATGGTGCTCGTCGAGGGCGGCCTGTCGTTCCTCGGCCTGGGCGTGCGCCCGCCCGCCCCCTCCTGGGGGACGATCCTCAGCGACGGCCGCGAGCTGCTGGAGACGGCCTGGTGGATCCCGCTGTGGCCGGGGCTGATGCTCACGCTGACCGTGCTGCTCGTCAACCTGCTCGGCGACGGCCTGCGCGACACCTTCGACGTTCGGACGGACAACCATGCTTGAGGTGAAGGATCTGGCGGTGACCGCCGGAGGCGTGCGGATCGTCGACGGCGTCTCCTTCGAGGTACGGCCGGGCGAGGTGCTCGGCATGGTCGGCGAGTCCGGGTCGGGCAAGACGATGACCATGCTCGCCGTGGCCGGACTGCTGCCGGCCACCGCCAGGATCACCGCGGGCACGGCCACCCTGTCCGGCGCCGAGCTCACCGCCTCCCGGCTCGAACGGATCAGGGGGCGCCAGATCGGCTTCGTCTTCCAGGACCCGGCGACGTCGCTCAACCCGCTCATGCGGGTCGGCACGCAGATCGCGGAGGTCCTGCGGATCCACGGCGTGGGCCGTGCCGCGGCGATGCAGCGGGCCGTGGAGCTGCTGGAGCAGGTCGGCATCGGCCCGGAGCGGGCCAAGGTGTACCCGCACGAGCTGTCGGGCGGGATGCGGCAGCGCATCGTGATCGCGATGGCCATCGCGCTGCGGCCCGCCCTGCTGATCGCGGACGAGCCGACCACGGCGCTGGACGTCACGGTCCAGGAACAGGTCATGCGGGTGCTGCGCGCCGCGCAGCGGGAGACAGGAGCGGCGACCGTGCTCGTCAGCCACGACCTCGGCCTCGTCTCCGAGGCCGCGCACCGGATCGCGGTGATGTACTCCGGCCGCCTGGTCGAGACGGGGACCGCGGACCAGGTCCTCGGCTCGCCCCGGCACCCCTACTCCGCCGCCCTCATGCGGTCCCGGCCGCGGATCGGCGCCGGGCGGGGGCCGCTGCCGGTGATCCCCGGGCATCCGCCCGCGCCGAAGTCGCGCCCGCCCGGCTGCGCCTTCCATCCCCGCTGTCCTGTCGCGCTCGCCCGGTGCGCGCAGGAGGTCCCCCCGCTCGCCGGGGGCGTGGCCTGCTGGGCGGTGCAGGATGGCTGAGCCGCTGCTCCGGGTCACCGACCTGCGCAAGATCTACGGCCGGACGTGGGCGGTCGACGGGGTGACGCTGACGGTCGACCGGGGCGAGACGCTGGCCATCGTGGGCGAGTCCGGCTCCGGGAAGTCGACGCTGGCCCGGTGTGTGGCGCGGCTGGCGCAGCCCACCAGCGGCAGCGTGCGCCTGGACGGCGTGGAACTGGCGACCCTGTCACGCCGGCGGCTGCGCCCGCTGCGGCCCCGTTTCCAGCTCGTCTTCCAGGACCCGTCCACCTCGCTGAACCCGCGCTGGACGATCGAGCAGATCGTGCGCGAGCCGCTGCGCCTTCAAGGGGTGCCGGGGGACGTGCCGAGGCTGCTCGCGGAGGTCGGCCTGGACCCCGGGCTCGCGGGCCGGCGTCCGCACCAGCTCTCCGGCGGTCAGCGGCAGCGCGTGGGCATCGCCAGGGCGCTGGCGCTCTCGCCCGACCTGCTGATCCTCGACGAGCCGGTCACCGCGCTGGACGTCTCCGTACAGGCCCAGATCATCAACCTGCTGCTCCGGCTGCAGGAGGAACGGGGGCTGGGCTACCTGTTCATCTCGCACGACCTCGCCGTGGTGAGCGCCGTCGCCCACCGGATCGCGGTGATGCACTCCGGGCGGCTGGTGGAGACCGGGCCGGCCGAGCGGATACTCGGCCGGCCGGAGCACGACTACACCAGGGCCCTGGTCGCGGCGGTCCCCGGCGGTTGACCGCCGCCGCGCCGTGTCTGACAGACGACAGGGGATCTGTCAGACACCGCCGGACGCCGCGGGGTCAGGCGTGCGCCACGGCGGGGCGCTTGAACCCGAAGTGCTCGCGGAGCGTGCTGCCCTCGTACTCGGTGCGGAACAGGCCGCGGCGCCGCAGCTCCGGCACGACGTGATCGACGAAATCCGTCAGGCCGCCGGGCAGGGTCGGGGGCATGACGTTGAAGCCGTCGGCGGCGCCCTTGGTGAACCACTCCTCGATCTCGTCGGCGATCTGCTCCGGGGTGCCCGCCACCACGCGGTGTCCCCGGTTGCCGGCCAGGCGGCCGATCAGCTGCCGCATGGTCAGGTTCTCCCGCCTGGCCATGGCCATGACGACGCCGGCCCGGCTGCGCTGGCCCTCGTTCACTCCCGGGATCTCGGGCAGCTGCTCGTCGAGGGGGTGGTCCGTGAGGTCGACGCCGAGGACCTCGGACAGCGCGCCGACAGCCGACTCGGGGACGACGAGCGCGCCGAGCTCCTCCCGCAGCCGCGTCGCCTCGGCCTCGGTGGAGCCGATGATGGGCGACAGGCCCGGCAGGATGACCACGTCGTCGTGGTCCCGGCCGTACTTCGCCAGCCGGCCCTTGAAGTCGGCGTAGAACGCGAGGGCCGAGTAGATGACCGGCTGGGCGGTGAAGACCGCTTCGGCGTAGCGGGCGGCGAACTCCTTGCCGTCCTCGGAGGAGCCCGCCTGGACCAGCACCGGCCGGCCCTGCGGGGGGCGGGGGATGTTCAGCGGGCCGTGGACCCTGAACAGGTCGCCCTCGTGGTCGACCGCGTGGACCTTGTCCTTGTCGACGTAGACGCCCTGGTCCTGGTCGGCGACGATGGCGTCGTCCGCCCAGCTGTCCCAGAGCTTGGTCACCACGTCGACGAACTCGTTCGCCCGGACATACCGGTCGGCGTGGGCGGGCAGGCCCCCGCCGAAGTTGCGCGCCTCCGACTCGAAGGCCGAGGTGACCATGTTCCAACCGGCGCGGCCACGGCTGATGTGGTCCAGCGACGCGAACTTGCGCGCCACGTTGAACGGTTCGTTGTAGGTGGTGGACACGGTCCCGATCAGGCCCACGTGCTCGGTCACCGCCGCCATCGCCGACAGCATCGTCACCGGCTCCAGCCCGCCCAGGGTGTGGTACTTGATGTCCCCCCAGAAGGACAGGGAGTCGGCCAGGAACACCGAGTCGAGCTTGCCCCGCTCGGCGATCTGGGCCAGCTCCTGGTAGTGCCGGATGTCGGTGACCCGGGAGGGGTCCGTGCCCGAGGTGCGCCAGGCGGCCTCGTGGTGGCCGACGCCCATGAGGAAGGCGTTCAGATGGAGCTTTCTCATCTCATCCTCCAACCACAGAGTGTTTCCTATGAGGAAACACGGTTTTGCCTATGGAGACTAGCAGCTAGAGGATCATGAGGTCGATGACGGAACGCGGCCCGATCCGCTGGACATTTGGCATGCTCCCGCGAGATCCTAAAGTGGAAACGTTGTTTCTCTAGGCGTAACGCCCAGTCGGTGCCGAGTCGGAGTTCCACGCCTGGGAACCGCTGTCGAACAGGAGTCACGTCGTGAACGAAACGCTCCAGAACGTGGAAGAGATGGTCGGCCAGTCGCCGGTCGTCGACGTCACCGAGGGCTTCGAGCAGTGGCAGGATCTGCTCGGTGAGCTGACAGCCAAGATCGAGGCCCGGTTCGAGCTGACCCGCGACCCGTCCACCGAATCCCTCGAGTCGTACGGCACCTATCCCGAGGGCGCGGGCGGCAGGCTCGCCGGCTTCAGCGGCCCGGAGATCGACTGGATGGTCCACTCCTGGATCGGCAACCCGAAGGCGAGCTTCGTCAACCTGCACCTGACGGTCTGGCTCGGCCCGCACGTCCGGGTCCCGCACCTCGGCATCGCGCTGCTGCTCTGGCCCGAAGGCTGGTTCTACGTCGACGCCATCCCGCGCGGCGACCTCGTCGGCGACACGGACTACTACGACCGCTACTACACCCCCAACGAGGCGGACTGGCTGGAGCACCGGCGCGAGCACGAGGACTTCGTCTGGTTCACCAGCCCCACCGCGTTCATCCGGGCCAGCCTCTCCCCGACGGCGTACTGCTACTCCTTCCCCGCCACCCAGGCCAACATCGAGGTCGTGCGCGACGTGCTGCACCGGCGGGTCGACCAGTGGCTGCGGTGGGTGGACGAGGCCGAGCCCGTACCGGTCGAGGAGCGGGCCGCGCTGGCCGAGCGCGACCTGGCCATCCGCAGGAACATCGCCGAACGCGACCCGGCGAACGTCATGGGCGTCAAGCTGTTCGGCCAGGAGACCACCGACCTGCTGGTGCGCTCCCTATGGGGCGGCGACCGCGAGCTGCCCAGGCCCATGGGACCGGGCGCGTGACCAGCCGCGGCTCCTGACCGGGCGGACCGCGTGGGCGGCCGACCACCGCACGCTCGGGTTCGGGGTCGAACAGGAGGCCGCGCCTGGCCCTCAGTCTCGGAGGTGGATCGGCGACTCGGCCGCGAAGAACTCGGCGATCGTCCTGGCGAGCGCCTCGGGATGGGTGAGCGGGGATGCGTGCCCGGCGCCGGGCAGCTCGCGTACCCGCGCGCGGGGGACGTGGCCGGCCACGTGCCGCGCGCCGGCGCGGTAGAAGGGCATGGTCGCGGATCCGTGCACCACCAGCACGGGTGCGGAGATCGCGCCGAGCACGGCCGGGCCCTCCGCGGTGGGGCCTCGGTACGCCCCCACCTGCCGGAGCATGGTGAGCAGGTGGGGGACATAGCGGCTCGCCGCCTCGAAGTAGCCGGCGTCCTCGGCCACGGCCATCTCCCCGGCGGTGAAGGGCCCACCGGCGAACGCGCGGACCGCCGCCCCCAGGTCGCCCGCGGCGGCCAGCTCTCCCATCCTGGCGACGGCCTCGCCGATGACCGCCTGCTCCCTCTCGTCCATCAGGCCCCGCATCGGCGGCTCCACGGCGACCACCGCGTCCACCGCGCCGGATCGCGCCGCCGCGACGAGCGCCAGGTTGGCGCCGGCGGACCAGCCCACCAGTCCGGCCGGCCCTTCGATGCCGCCGAGGTAGGCGAGGACGTCGTCGACCTGCCGGCCCGGGCCGAGGTCGGGGTGGTCTCCGCTGAGGCCGCGGCCGCGCATGCTCGGCAGATGGCAGGTGAACCGGCCCGTGAGGTGCTCCAGCAGCCGGTTCCAGTCGAGGTCGCCGTCACCGATGCCGCCGTGCAGGAACACCAGGGGCCGCCCCCGGCCGTGCACGGTGGCGCCGATGGTGACGCCGTCGGGGCTGGTGACGTAGTGCGTGCCCGGTTTCTTCATGGCAGACCCCAGAGGGGGTAAACAGGTTTACATCGGCACGGTAGCGTCTCACCGGCGAGTAAGTAAATACGTTTACTTGGCGTCTTCCCCGGCGCTGCCGTACAGCAGGGCCCGCACACCCTGACGGACGTACTCGATCACCTGCTCGGGCGGCGCGGTGGCCAGCCGTCCCTGCGGTGATGCCCACCGCAACACCCTGATCCCGGCGAGAAACGCGGCGGCCAGCTCCGCGCGCAGCCGCGGGTCGTCACCGGCCGCGACCGTGGCGAACGGCCCGACGACGGTGTTCTCTGCGTAGTCCCGCACCTTCTGAGGCAGCCCCTCCTCCTCGGAGTCCTTCCCGATGAGCCGCCAGACCGTGAGCAGGTCGTCCAGGCCGGGCGAGTCCCGCGCGCCGGACACCAGCAGCTCGGCCATCCGGGCGGGCAGCTCCTCGGCCGGCACGTCCAGCCGCCCGAACATCCCCGAGTCCGCGGCCGCCGCCGCGTACAGCCCCGCCTTCGACCCGAAGTACCGGTACACCAGGGCGACGTTGACACCGGCCTCCCCGGCGAGGTCCCGGACGCTGACATCCTCGAACCGCTCACGGGCGAACCGCCGGCGGGCCACCTCCAGCAGCGCCTGCCGCGTCGCCTCGGCGTCCCGGCGCCGCCGCGGCGACGCCGCCGTGCCCCTGGAGCTCGATTCCTCCGCCGCCATCACCGTCACCACCATGACTCGACGTCAACGGGGGCAACGCTAGCCGACGTCCACCTTTCTCTCCGGCCAGGGCTTGCGCTTACCTTACGAAAAGGCTCCATCGCCGATTTACCCCGAGAAAAAGGAACCGCGCCCACGGCGTCATCGTTGATCGGTTGAGCGGCACTCATCCGGGATCGATGACCGACCATGGATGGCACAGGCCGTCTGGCAGCGACTTCGGACGAAGGGCGACGCCCCTCCGGTGGAGCCGGGCGAAGACGCCTGATCGTGCGTACTTACCGCTCGCCAAGTCGAGCGTAGAGAGACGCCGTAGCACCCGTCAAGGCGTTGGACATTCCACTTAGCGAGCGCTCACTCTTGACGGGCGGACCGGTCCAGATTAGCGTCTCAGCACCTCATCGCCGCGGAAGGCCGGCCGCTCATGACCGGCCGAACGCGGCCGCATCCGGACGCCATCGCCGGGCCGGGCTGCTGCCCCGCAACCCCACCAGACCTGTACGACAGAACCACAAGGCGGTCTCTCCCCGATGATCAGCAAGACCTTCGTCAGCAGTGAATCCCCCGGCGCGCGACGGGCCGGGGCGGGCGGCATGCCGTGCCAGGGCGTCTACTACGCGCCCGAAGCCGTACGACCGCGCATCGCGATGATCGCCACGCACTTCCAGATCGACTTCTCCGAGCACTACCTGGCCGAGCACATGGCCGAGCGGGGCATCGGATTCCTGGGCTGGAACACGCGCTACCGCGGCTACGAGTCGGAGTTCGTCCTCGACCGGGCCCTGGTGGACCTGGGCGTCGGCGTGCGCTGGCTCAAGGAGGAGGCCGGGGTCGAGCACGTGGTCCTGCTCGGCAACTCCGGGGGCGGGTCGCTCATGGCGGCCTACCACGCGCAGGCGGTCGAGCCGTCCGTGCGCCCGGGGATCGGCCTGCCGCCGGCGCCCGGCGTGGACGAGCTGATCCCCGGCGACGCGTACGTGTCCCTCGCCGCGCACCTCGGCCGGCCGGAGGTGATCACCGCGTGGATGGACCCGGCCGTCGTCGACGAGCACGACCCGACGCTGACCGACCCGGAGCTCGACCTGTTCAACCCGGACAACGGCCCCCCGTTCTCGCCGGAGTTCCTGGCCCGCTACCGCGCCGCGCAGGTCGCGCGCAACCACCGGATCACCGCCTGGGCCAAGGCCGAACTGGCCAGGATCCAGGCGCTGGGCTTCCAGGACCGGCCGTTCAGCGTGCAGCGGGTGTGGGCCGACCCGCGCATGGTCGACTCGTCCCTGGACCCGTCCAACCGCCCGGACAACGCCTGCTACCGGGGCGATCCGGCCGTCGCGAACCGCTCGGGCCGGGGCCTGGGCCACGAGACGTCGCTGCGCAACTGGCTGGGCATGTGGAGCCTGAGCGAGTCGCAGTGCCGGGCCGAGGAGCATCTGGCCAAGGTGAAGGTGCCCGCGATCGTCATCAACCCGGACGCGGACGCGGGGGTGTACCCGAGCGACGCCGACGGGCTGTACGCCGCCATCGCGAGCGACGACAAGCAGCGGCTCGACCTGCCCGGCGACCACTACTTCGAGAACCCGCCGGGAGCCCGCGCACGGGTCGCCGACGTCATCACCCGGTGGATCGCCGAACGGTTCCCCGTCTCCTGGCCGTGACCGGTCGGGCCGCCTTCCCGTGACGGCGGCCGGGGAGCCCGTCCAGGATCGGAGGGGCTCCCCGGCGCGGCCCGGTCACGGCCGCCGGACGTCCAGCTTCCCCTCCGCGTAGATCGCCCGCATGCGCTTCTTGTCGTACTTGCCGACGCTGGTCAGCGGCAGCTCGTCGAGCAGCACCCAGCGCTCGGGGACCCACCACTTGGGCACCGTGCCGATCAGCGCCTCGCGCAGGTCCGCGAGGGTCGTCCGGGCGCCGTCCCGCATCACGACCAGGACGCAGGGGCGTTCGTCCCAGCGGTCGTCGGGCACGCCGATCACCGCCGCCTGGAGGACGTCGGGATGCCGGGCGACCGCGAGCTCCAGCTCGTTGGAGGAGATCCATTCGCCGCCGGACTTGATGACGTCCTTGGCCCGGTCGGTGAGGGTCACGTACCCGAGCGGGTCGAGCGTGCCGACGTCCCCGGTGCGCAGCCAGCCGTCGCGGAACTTGTCGCCGGCGTCGGCGCGGTGGTAGGAGTCGGCGATCCAGGGGCCGCGCAGCTCGAACTCGCCGACGGCGCGGCCGTCGGCGGGCAGCGGTTCGCCGGTGTCGGGCTGGACGAGGCGGATCTCGACGCCGGCCAGGACCCGGCCCTGGTTGTCGGCGCGGCGATCGGGGTCGGCGTCCTCCTCGGCCCGCGGCGGGCGGTTGAGCGTGACCAGCGGCGAGGTCTCGGTCATGCCCCAGCCCTGCAGCGCCTCCACGCCGTAACGCTCTTTGAGCCCGGTGCGCAGCGTCCTCGGGATGGGCGCGCCGCCGAGGACGACGCGGTCGAGCGTCCCCAGGTCACGCGAGGGGTCGGCGTCGAGGTGGTTGAGGATCTCGTTCCACACGGTGGGCACGCCGTTGGAGAACGTCGGCCGGTGCCGCCCGATCGCCTCGACCACCGTCGCGGGGTCCACCCAGCGGTTGCACAGGAGCAGGTCGCCTCCGGCCCAGAAGGTCGCGTACGGGTAGCCCCACGCGTTGGCGTGGAACATCGGCGTGATGATGTAGCCGTGGTCCCGGGAGCTCAGCGCGACGGCGTTGGCCGTGCACAGCGACATCGCGTGGATCCAGATCGACCGGTGGCTGTAGGCGACGCCCTTGGGATCGCCGGTGGTCCCGGTCGTGAAGCACAGAGTCGCGGGCGCCTTCTCGTGGACCTCCGGCCAGGCGTAGGCGGTGGGCTGCCCGGCGACGACCTCGTCGTAGCGCAGTGCCTCTCCCGGCCAGGCGTCCGGCTCGCCCTGCGCGTCCGCGCCGACCACGATGACCGTGCGCACCGTCGGGAGGCGGTCGGCGATCCCGGCCAGCAGGCCCAGGAACGAGGCGTCGGCGACGATCACCTCGTCGGCGGCGTGGTTGATGGTGAACACCAGCTGTTCCGCCGACAGCCGCGGATTGATGGTGTGCAGCAGCGCGCCCATGGCCGGGACCGCGAAGTACGCCTCCAGGTGCTCGCGGGTGTTCCACATCAGCGAGCCGACGACGGAACCGGCCCGGACGCCCAGCGCGTGCAGGCCGTGCGCGAGAGCCGCGACCCGCCCGTCGAGATCGCCGTAGCGCAGTTCGGACGCGTCGTCGCCGACCGTCCGGACCGAACGCCCGGAATGCCACGTCGAGCCGTGGCGCAGGATGTGGGTGACGGTCAGGTCGCCGTCGCCGATGTTGCTCAGCGGGCTGATCTGTGGGCGGTTCACGGCAGTTCTCCCTCGTGGAGTCGGGCGAGTTCGTGGCGCCAGGCCGCCCCCAGGTTGAGGCCGGAGCCGAGGTTCGGCAGCTCGGCCCGGTCCTCCTCGGGGATGGGCCGCGGGGTGCCGCCCGCGGCGGCGACGGAGAGCGAGATCGACGCGATGGCCTGGACCGACGCGGCGCGCAGCACGGCCTCGGCCACGGAGGCGCCGACGGTGGTCAGGCCGTGGCCGCGCATGACCACCGCGTGGCGCGGGCCGAGCGCGTCGGCGACCTCGTCGCCGAGGCCGGGCGTGTGGACCAGTACGGCCCGTGGATACACCGGGACGCCGTCGGCCGCCAGGGCGGCGCCGGGGATGTCGTAGGCGCCGACGACGGGAAGGATCGGCAGTCCCGCGAGGTCGGCGACGACGACGTCACGCGGGTGCGCGTGCACGACGCACGCGACGTCCGGCCGGCGTTCCAGGACCCGGGCGTGCAGAGGCAGCTCGAACGGCGGGGTGTAGCCGCCGTCGAGCTCGCCGTCGGCGCCGGGCCGGCCGGCCAGGTCGACGAGCCTGACGTCTTCGGCGGTCGTGTACGCCAGCCCGCGCTCGTGCGGGCCGCGGCACCGGATCAGCAGGCGTGAGGCGCCGACGCGCACGCTGATGTGGCCGAGTATGCCGGGAGCCAACCGCCGGGCGGCGAGGACCCGGCAGCCTTCGGCGATCTCCCGGCGCAGCGGGCCGAGTCCGGCCGGGTCCGGTTCGGGGGCCGGTTCGAACACCTCGTGTTCTCCTTGGGATCGCGGGTGCCCCGCGGCCGGACCTTCCCGTCGCGACGGTTGACGAGGAGGGGCCCGCCGCCGGACAATACTTCTGTTCAGCAGAAAATGATTCTGCCGTGCTGAGGTCGCCCGGTCAATGCGGGGATTGACCCGCCGATCGACTCGCCCTACCTTCTGAGCGAGCGATAAGTAAGTCCCGCTCCACCCGGCGGTCTCCACGTCACCGAGCCGCCCGGACACCCCGGCGAGTCCCGGTCGGCGCCCATGCGATGCACTGGACGGTGACCCCGGACCCTCACCCCTGCACGACCACGACGACGCCCCGCCCCAGCCCTCGACGCAAGAAAACTACTCTGGACAGCAGAATTGTATTCTGCTAGCCTCCCGCAACCGAAACAATCAGGCATCCGAGCACCTTCGGCTTTCCTGAGACAGGAGAAGGACTCACATGGCGAATCCTCGAGGCGACGCTCTGCGCATTTCCCGCCTGAGCAGGCGCGAAGTCCTCCGCGTCGGAGCAGCGATCGGCGGTGTCGCCCTGCTGTCCGCATGCGGCTCATCCAACGAGACGTCGACCACGAGCGCCGGGAGCGGGAACTTCGGCGGCCAGGCCGCGATCTCCGGACTGGACACGATCGTCTCCGCGGCGCCTTACGTGATCGCCGCCCAGGAGTTCTACACCCAGCACCAGTTGTCCATCTCCAACGTCCACCTCTCCGGCGGCACGGAGACGATCCGGGCCATCCGCGGAGGGTCGGGTTTCGGGTCGGCCGCGACGATCTCCACCGTTCTCGCCTACCAGGGCGGCGCCAAGGACCTGCGCATCGTCGGCGGCGGGTTCAACGCCGCCTCCGTCGTCTTCGTCGGACTCCCCGACACCACGATCACCTCGCCGGAGGACCTCAAGGGCAAGAAGATCGGGATCGCCGGGACCGGCAGCCCGGTGGAGTTCTTCGCCAACCTCGCCATCACGAAGGGCGGGCTCAAGCCCGGCGCCGACGCCGAGGTCGTGAGCGTGGGCGACTACGCCTCGGTCTGGCCGTCCGTCGAAAAGGGCATCGTCGACCTCGGCGCGCTCGTCCCCCCGACGTCCAGCAAGCTCATCACGACCGGCGCCGGCAAGGTCGCGATCACCGCGGCCGAGCTCCACCCGGGGTGGGCCGACGTCTGCGTCTGCGTGACCGAGAAGACGCTCAACGCCGACCGCGACGGCCTGCGCCGCTGGATGGAGTCCGTACGCGCGGCCCTCACGCTGATCATCGACGACGTCGAGCGCGCCGCGTCGATCTGGGGACCCGCGCTGAAACTCGACGCGGCCGTCGCACAGGAGGCCCTCGGCTCCGTCCCCAAGGAGGCATGGAAGGTCGACATCGACGAGGCGGGCGTCCGTTCGGCGGCCGAGGCGGCGGTGAGCCTCGGCCTGACGAAGCAGTCGGACGTGTCCGGGCTGCTCGACACGAGCCTGCTGGAGAGCCTGTGACCACCTCCACCGAGGCGGTGCTCGAGTTCGAGGACACGGCTCTCACGTACCGGACCGCCAGCGGGACCATCGAGGCGCTCGTCGGCGTCACCGCCGCCGTGCCGAAAGGCCGCTTCGTCTCGGTGATCGGGCCGAGCGGGTGCGGGAAGAGCACGCTGCTCGACATCGCCGGCGGGTTGCTGGCCCCCACGTCGGGCTCGGCCCGGCTGAACGGGGAGGAGATCCGCGGGCCGCGCCGGACGACGGCGATGGTCTTCCAGGAAGCCGCCCTCCTGCCCTGGCGTACGGTACGGGACAACATCGCCTTCGGGCTGGAGGCCGCGGGCGTCCCGAAGAAGCGGCGACGCGACCGCGCGGACTCGCTGATCAACCTGGTCGGGCTCGACGGGTTCGGGGACAAGCACCCGGGAGATCTGTCCGGCGGGATGCGGCAACGGGTCGCGATCGCCCGCGCCCTGGCGGTGGACCCGGAGATCCTGCTCATGGACGAACCGTTCGGCGCCCTCGACCAGCAGACGCGCATGATGATGGGCACCGAGCTC
Source organism: Nonomuraea corallina (assembly GCF_027620315.1). GTDB lineage: Bacteria > Actinomycetota > Actinomycetes > Streptosporangiales > Streptosporangiaceae > Nonomuraea > Nonomuraea corallina. The sequence continues at coordinate 35,440 of NZ_JAPNNL010000010.1, forward strand.
ACCAAGATCTGGGAACGGATCCGCTGCAGCGTCCTGTTCGTGACGCACGACATCCCCGAGGCGATCGCGCTGTCCGACGAGGTCTGGGTGATGTCGCAGCGCCCGGCGCGCATCAAGGAGCGCGTGGTGATCGACATCCCGCGCCCGCGAGGGGCCGACCTTCCGCTCGATCCGCGGTTCCAGGAGCTCAACGGCGTGATCTGGAAACTGCTGCGCGACGAGGCCAACCGGCAACTCGTGGGGAGCGCGGATTGAGCGCCACGCTCAGGGCGCGGCGAAGCCGGCCTCCCCGCGCCGGCTGGCAGGTGCCGGCCACGCAGGCCGCGCTCGTCGTCGGGTTCTTCGCGCTCTGGGAGGCCGGGGCCGCGTCGGGCCTGCTCGACCCGCTGACCTGGTCGCGCCCTTCGGTCATCGTGACGGAGCTCGCCGACCTCATCGGCACTCCTGAGACGGTCAACGACCTCGCGGCCACGCTGACGACGCTCGCCGCGGGCTTCCTGATCGGGGCGAGCGTCGGCGTCGGCATCGGCATCGCGGTCGCCCGGCTCCGGCGCGTCCAGGCGGTCGTCAGCACCTATCTCGTCGCGCTCCAGTCCGTCCCGCTGCTCGTCTTCTATCCCGTACTGCTGACGATCTTCGGGCTCAACCGAGGTCCGACAGTCATCGTCGTGGCGGCCGTGACCATGGTTCCCGTCGCGCTCAACACCACGGCCGGGCTCGGCGCGATCCCGCGCGGGCTGCAGCGCCTGGCCACGTCCCTGATGCTCAGCCGGAGCGCCGCGTACCGGAAGGTGTTCCTGCCCGCGGCGATCCCCCTGATCTTCCCCGGGCTGCGGGTCGGGTTCCTCGCGGCGCTGGTGACCACGATCGGCATGGAGTTCATCGTGGCGAGCGCCGGGCTCGGGTACCGGGTGGGGCAGAGTTACCACACCTTCGCGGTGGACCGCATGTACGCCAACATCGTCGTGGTGTGCGTCCTGGCGATCCTGGTCAACCTGGTTCTCACGCGCATCGAACGATCTCTCCGCCGGGACGTGACGACATGACCGTGGCATCGAAGCAGGAAACGCGAGTCCGCGGCGGGCAGGCGGACGCTCCCGGCCGGGGCCGGCCTCCGGCCGCCCTCCTCCACCTCGCCGGGCTGGCACTGATCATCCTGGCCTGGCAGCTCCTGTCGCTCCTGTCGAGCCATCTCGGCGCGCCTCTGGCCACGATCGAGGCGCTGGGGCGGGGGTTCGCGGACGGCTGGCTCGCCGAGGCCACCGCCGACACCCTGCTGCACGTCGCCGGCGGGTTCGGACTCGCCCTCGCGGTGGGGGTGCCGGTCGGCTACGCCATCGCGGTCAACGACTTCGCCTACCGCGTGTTCGACCCGCTCGTGCAGGCGTACGGGAGCATCCCGCGGATCGTCTTCCTGCCGATCCTGCTGACCCTGTTCGGCGCGGGCGGAGCGGCCAAGATGTCGATGGGCTTCCTGGCCGCGGTCTTCCCGATCCTCGTCAACGTGATCGCGGGCGTGCGGACGACGCCGCAGGCACTCGTCCGGCTCGGGCGCAGCGTGGAGCTGAGGCCCTGGGCGATGGCCGTGAAGATCAGGATGCGCTGGGCGTTGCCGCTCCTCCTCGTCGGCATGCGCCTGGGCTTCGGCATCGCGTTCGTCTCGGTCGTCATCTCCGAGTACTTCGGTTCGACCGGCGGCCTCGGCGTGGAGCTCAGCGCGGCGTACGCGGCGCTGGAACCGGCGCGGCTCTTCGCGATCGTCCTGGTGACGGTCATCGTGGCGGCCGTGGTGAACACGGTGCTGCTGCGGGTCGACCGGCGCCTGAGCGGCTAGCCGACCGGAGAGGCTCCGCCAGGGTGTCCGAGGCCGGTACGCGACGCCGGGCCCCGGACACCCACGGTCGTCAGCGCGATGTCCACGTAGCGCCCGGCGATCTCCTCCGGTCGCAGCGGGCCGCCGTCGTGGTACCACTTGGCGATCGCCTGGCACATGCCCAGCAGCGCCCTGGCCGTCTCGGCGGGCAGGGTCACGGCGAACACCCCGCGATCCACCCCGTCCTCGATGATCTCGGTGAGCAGCGTCTCCAGCTTCTTGCGCGTCGCCGCGTAGTGCCTGCGGTTGTCCGGCTGGAGATAGCGCAGCTCGGAGTCCAGCGCGGCCAGCCGGACGCGATGGGTCATGTGCAGCACGACCGCCTCGACGACGTTGGCCAGCCGCGCCTCGGGGTCGTCGCCGCCCTCCCCGGCCGCCGCGTCGGCCCGCCAGATCACGTCGTTGGTCGCGGTCTCCAGCAGCGCCACGAGCACGGCTTCCTTGTTCTCATGGTGGTAGTAGAGCGCCGGCACGGTCACCCCGACCCGTCGCGCGATGTCGCGGACGGTGGTGCCGTGGAAGCCGTGCTCGTAGAACGCCTCCAGCGCGTGCGTCAGGATGGGCGACAGCTTGACCGGCTCGTAGTGCCGCCAGTCGCCGCGCGACGGCACGTCCGGCGGCGCCTCGTTGCTCTTCTTCACCATCACAGCCTGCCGAGGGAACTGTCGCCCTTCGGACGAAGGGAGTATCGGGAGCGGTAGGCCGTCAAGGCCGGGAGACAGACTTTCTCATCGACCGTCACGGCTGGCAAACCGCGGCTCACCGCCGTCACGCCCGATGCAGTTGCCCGCCCGGCCTGGTGACGACCAGCTCGGGGACGACCGCGTTGACCGACAGCCGGGTGACGCTCATCGCGAGCTCGGCGATGTCGGACGTGCTGATCATCGTGGCCGGGTCGACCTCGTCGCGGACCCCCTCGGTCATGTCGGTGTCGACGTAGCCGGGGCTGATGACCGTGGCGGACACTCCCGACGCCGAGGCCTCCGCGTTGACCGACCGGCACAGCGCTCCCAGCGCGGCCTTGCTGGCCCCGTACGCGGCCAGGCCGGGGCTGGGGTAGATCCCGGTGATCGAGGCCAGCGCGACGATCTTCGCGCCGCGCCCCGGATTCGCCGCCGCGCCCTTGCGCAGCAGGGGCAACAGAGCCTGTACGAGCGCGTACGGGGCGCGGACGTTGACCGCGAACACCTTGTCGAAGCGTCGCAGCGGCACCTCCTCGATCGGCCCGGCCGTCCCGATCCCGGCTCCGAGCACGAGCACGTCGAGCCGGTCGCACCTCTCCTGGCACACCTCGATCAGCCGCCGCACGTCCTCCTCCGCGGCCAGATCGACCTGCTCGGCGTGCACCCGCGCCCCGGTCGAGGCCAGTCTCCGCCCGGCGTCGGCGACCGTCCCGGCCCGGCGGGCGCACACGATCAGGTCGTAGCCCGCTTCCGCGAGCCGGTGGGCGATGGCGAAGCCGATGCCCCGTGAGGCGCCGGTCACCAGGGCGGTCGGGCGACCGGTCACGGGACGTTCCTTCCTGGAAGGCGCGCAGTCCGGCGCCCGTCCCCTCCGGGACCGCGGACCCACGGACGAACTCGGCCGGTCCGGCGACGTGCGGTTCCGTGGCAGGGTCAGCGGGCAATCGGCACCTCCGGCCGGGCGGGGGCCGCGACGGCCCTCCAGCACTTAGCGATCGCTAGCTTATGCCCTCAGGGAACACCCGTTCAAGGAGTCGCAAAGCACGGACGGGCCCGATCTCCCGGCGCGGTCAGACGAGCTCGGCGCTCAGCTCCTCGGCGGCGTTCTTCAGCGACTGCGCGATCTCCTTCTTCAGCGGCGCGGTCATCCGGTAGGTCGGCACCGAGACGTTGAGACAGAAAAGGGTGCCGCTCGGGCTCTCGATCGCGACCGCGACCGAGGCGACGCCCTCCTCGCTCTCCTCCTGGCTCGTCGCGTAGCCCCGCCGCCTGGCCTGCTCGACCGCGGTCTCCAGCTCGTCCCTCGTCACGATGGTGTTCCTGGTGACCGGCTCCAGGGCCTCGTCCGGGTAGAGCTCGCGCAGATCCTCGACCGGCAGGCGGCTCAGCATGGCCTTTCCGCTGGAGGTGGCGTGGGCGGGGACCACCATGCCCGCCCGCGAGCTGACCCGTACCGCGCGCGTGCTCTCCACGGCGTCGAGGAAGTTGACGCTGTGCCCTTCGAGCCGGGCCAGGTGCACCGTCTCACCGAACTCCTTGTTGAGCCGTTCCAGCACCGGGCGCACGCGCGTACGGACGTCGACGTGGCGCACGATCGCCGAGGCCACCGAGCTCAGCGCGGGCCCGGGCTCGTAGGCGCGGGTCGCGGGGTTCTGCCGCACGAACCCGCGGTACTGCAGCATCGCGAGCAGCCGGTGCGCGGTCGACGACGCCACCCCGAGATGCGTGCTCGCGTCGGTCAGCCGGATCTGACGGTGGTCGCGGAACCACAGGAGGAGCCGCAGCGCGTTGTCCACGGACTCGATGGGATATTGCGGGGTTCCCTTGGGCCGCCCCGGCTGCTGCTTGTCCGCCATTCGTCGTCCGGGGGCGCGGTGCTCTGACGAGCCGTTTCCCCCGCCCTCCTCTCACGTGTGTGCGGTCCTCCCACACACGGCTTGTCCATGAACGTGTCGTGCAGCATCCCGATGCGAAAAGCCGCCGCTCCCCGCCACGGCGTCAGGCCGAGAACCTCGTCGCCTCACGGCCGCGGGGGTCCGCCCGGAGCCCGACGGCCCGCCCGATTCTCATGTGCAGAGGATATCTCTGAAGCCGGAACCGGCGCGGCGCTTCCCGGCGATCACACCTGATCGCGATCCGCCCGCACAGGGGTCGCGCGGCCGGCCCGCCCCGAAGTTCGCGGCATCGCTTGCCGATCTGCTCTTACCTGTAGAGAATGCCTCTGATAGACAGAACTAGGAAGCTGAGGCTCATGCGGCATGCTTGATCATGGAACCGTCCTCGACGACGTCAGACGCGGGATGACCCCCGCCCACATCTACAACGACCGCGAGATCTTCGACCTGGAGAGGGAGCGGCTGTTCAGCAGGGCGTGGATGTTCGTGGGACACGAGTCGGAGGTGCCCGAGCCCGGCGACTACGTGGTGCGCCGCGTGCTGGAGGACTCCTTCATCGTCGCCCGGGGGAACGACGGCGAAGTCAGGGTCATGTTCAACATGTGCCTGCACCGGGGCATGCAGGTGTGCCGCGCGGAGATGGGCAACGCCACCCACTTCCGATGCCCGTACCACGGCTGGTCCTACCGCAACGACGGGCGGATCGTCGGCCTGCCCTTCCACCAGGAGGCGTACGGCGGGGAGGCGGGCTTCCGCCGCAAGGGCCAGACTCTGCTGCCCGCGCCCGCGCTCGACACCTACAACGGCCTGATCTTCATCAGCCTGGACCCCGACGCGCCGCCCCTCAGGGACTACCTCGGGGAATTCACGTTCTACCTGGACTACTACACCAAGCAGTCGGCGAGCGGCATCGAGCTCAGAGGCCCGCAGCGCTGGCGCGTCAAGGCCAACTGGAAGATCGGCGCCGAGAACTTCGCCGGGGACATGTACCACACGCCGCAGACCCATGCCAGCGTGGTGGAGATCGGCCTCTTCCGCGAGCCCAAGGCGGAGAAGCGCAAGGACGGCTGCACCTACTGGGCCGGACGCGGCGGCGGCACCACCTACAAGCTGCCCCCGGGAACCCTCGACGAGCGGCTCCGGTACGTCGGCTACCCGGACGCCATGATCGAGCGGATGAAGGCGAACTGGTCGGCCGAGCAGCTGGCCGTGATCGGCGACAACGGCTTCATGGTCTCCGCGGCGTCGGTGTTCCCCAACCTCAGCTTCGTGCACAACTGGCCGAAGATCGAGGACTCCGACGACGTGCTCCCGTTCATCTCGATCCGCCAGTGGCAGCCGATCAGTGAGGACGAGACCGAGGTGCTGTCGTGGTTCGCCGTCGACAAGGAGGCGCCGGAGGAGTTCAAGGCCCTGTCCTACAAGGCCTACCTCATGTGCTTCGGCAGCACGGGGATGTTCGAGCAGGACGACGTGGAGAACTGGGTGTCGCTCACCACCACGGCCGCCGGCTCGATGGCGCGCCGCCTGCTGCTCAACAACCGGATGGGCCTGCGATCCGACGACAGCCCCGTGGTCCCCGCCCTGACGCCCGACGAGTTCGCAGGCCCCGGGGTGGCCAGGGTCGGCTACGGCGAGTACAACCAGCGGTTCCTGCTCAGGGACTGGGCCGACCACCTGGAACGGCCCGCCGTCCGCCACGCCCCCGTCGAGGTCGGCACGCCCGCCGCACCACGCCTCGGCGACGACCTCGCGGAGGCCGGCCGATGAACCCCCATCACGTCCGGGTCGACTCCCGCCGGTCGCCCCTCGGCGGGCACGCCTCGACCACGAGCCGCGTGGGCCCCACGCTCGCCTTCGACGACACCCGGCACCTCACCGCCCACCGATGGCTGGTCGACGAGGCCTACCTCCTCGACGAGCAGGACTACCCGGCCTGGCTGGACCTGCTGACCGAGGACATCCACTACTACATGCCGGTGAAGGTGACCACGGCTCTGGGCGCCGGGTACGACACCGCCCCCGGCATGGCGCACTTCGACGAGAACAGATACTCCCTGCGCCAGCGCGTGGCCCGGTTCGCGACCGAGCACGCGTGGACCGAGGACCCGCCGTCCCGGGTCCGTCACTTCGTCACCAACGTACGGACCTTCGCCACCGACCGGGACGACGAACTCGTCGTCGAGTCCGCCGTGCTCCTGTTCCGCAGCCGCGGCGACGTCGGCGAGCCCGCGCTCGTCTCGGCGGGCCGCGAAGACCTCCTGCGACGGTGCGACGGCGAGTGGAAGCTGGCCCGCAGGCTGATCTCCGCCGACGAGTCGGTGATCCGCATGCAGAACCTGGCGATCTTCCTATGAGCCTGACCTGGGAAGGAGAGGAAGACGACCGCCGCGCCGCCGAGCAGGCCGCCGAGCGCCGCCGGCGCCTCCTCGACCACGCGGTCGGCGACCCCATCGTGATCGCCAACGAGTTCGCCGAGATCCGCGTCGTGTGCGTACAGACCAGGAACGGGAACCGGCTGCTGATCGACTCCCCGAAGACCGGTCAGTGGATCACCCTCGACCCGCTCGAACTCGAAGCCCTGACCTGGCAGAACACGGCGACCTTGTCCGCCATGGTCGGGCATCCGTTCAGGCCGTTGCTGGCGGACACCCCGTGAGCCCGCGTGCCCGGCGCGACCCGTTCAGGTGTCCGCGCGGACGGCTCAGTGCCGCCGCAGCCCCCGACCCGGCTAGGAGTGTCCCCCGATGACCGGTTGGCTGGACGGCCAGCGCGCGCTCGTCGTCGGCGGAGGGTCCGGGATCGGACGCGCCGTCGTCGACGCCTTCCTGTCGGAAGGCGCCCGGGTCGCCGTTCTCGAACGCGACCCGGCCAAAGCAGGCCTTCTCACCGCAGAACTGCCCGGCGTGCCCGTGGTCGTCGGGGACGCGACCCTCCCCGCCGACAACCGCGCCGCGGTCCGCCGGACCGTGGACGAGTTCGGCGGCCTCGACGTCCTGGTCCACTGCGTCGGCATCTTCGACTTCTACCGAGGGCTGGCCGACCTCGACGAGGACGAGATCGACGACGCCTTCGACGAGATCTTCGCGGTCAACGTCAAGAGCAACCTGCACGCGGTGAAGGCCGCGCTGCCGGAACTCCGCAGGACGCGCGGCTCGGTGATCCTGACCGAGTCGACCTCCGCCTACTACCCGGGACGCGGCGGCGTGCTCTACGTCAGCTCGAAACACGCGGTGCGCGGCCTCGTCACCGCGCTGGCCCACGAGCTCGCCCCCGACATCCGGGTCAACGCGGTGGCGCCCGGCGGAACCATGAACACCGACCTGCGCGGCCCCACCACGCTCGGCCTGCGTGACAAGCGGCTGAACGACACCCCGGGACGAGCGGCCGAACTCGCCGGCAGAGTCCCCCTGGGGATCGCCATGTCGGGAACGGACCACGCGTGGAGCTACGTCTACCTGGCCTCCCGGCGCGCCCGGGGCGTCACCGGGGACGTCGCCCACTCCGACGGCGGCATCCGCGTCAGGTGAACCCTCGACCCTTTCTCACAGGAGTGATACACGTGGCAGCCGTAGAAGCCGATCTGGAAGCGTGCCAGGGCTACGCCAACTGCGTCGTCGGCGCCGACCGCTACTTCGACATCGACGACGACGGGGTCGTGGTGCTCCTCAGGATCGAGGTGGCCGACGAGGACCGCCGGCGCGTCGAGGAGGCGGTGCGCAGCTGCCCCGTCTCCGCGCTCAAGGTGACCGACGCATGACGCGCACCCTGATCGTCGGAGCCTCCGTCGGCGGCGTCCGCACCGCGCAGGCCCTCCGCGGCGGCGGGTACGACGGCGAGATCGTCCTGATCGACCTGGAGACGGAGGCACCGTACGACAAGCCACCGCTCAGCAAGGCACTGCTGACCGGGTCGGCCGTCCCGGACGGCATCCGCCTGCTGACGCCGGAACAGGCCGGCGCGGCCCGGATCGACCTGCTTCTCGGCCTGCGCGCCGTCGGCCTCGACCCGCGGGCCCGCGTGGTCGCGTTCGACGACGGGAGCTCCCTCGGCTACGACCGGCTCGTGGTCGCCACCGGCGGTTCGGCCCGCCGTCCGCCCTGGGCGACGACGGACGGGGTACACCTCGTACGCACGCTCGCCGACGCGGCCGGGCTCCGCCGCGACCTCGCCGCCGGGGGCCCTCTCGTGGTGATCGGCGCCGGGTTCGTCGGGGCCGAGGTCGCCTCCACGGGACGCCGGCTCGGCCTGGACGTGACGATGATCGACGCCCAGCCGTACCCGCTGAGCAGGTCCTTGAGCCCGGACCTCGCGAGAGCGGTCCTGGCCCTGCACGAGAACGCGGGCGTCCGGTGCCTGATGGGCGCGGGCGTGTCCGGCGTCGCCGGAAGCCGGGGGCGGCTGACGGTGACCCTGGACGACGGCACCGAACTGAAGGCCGCCACCCTGGTCGCCGGGATCGGCGCCGCCCCCAGCGACGGCTGGCTCGCCACGTCCGGCCTCACGCTGGACGACGGCCTCGTCTGCGACGAGCACTGCCGAGCCGTGGGGACGACCGACGTCTACGCGGTCGGCGACGTCGCGCGCTGGTTCGACCTCGCGCGGGGACGTCACGTACGCGTCGAACACTGGACCAACGCGGTCGAGCAGGCCGCCTACGTGGCCCACGCCATCATCGACCCGCGCTCCCCTCGCCCGTACCGGCCCGTCGACTTCGTCTGGAGCGACCAGCACCACTGGAAGATCCAGGTGATAGGCGACGCGACCGGACCTGCGGCCACGGCCATCCTGGGCGATCCGATGGCCGACCAGCGGTTCGCGGCGCTGTACGCGGACGAGCACGGCCGGCTGCGCGGCGCCGTGGTCGTCAACTGGCCCCGAGCCCTGGTGCGGTGCCGCAAGGCGATGCGCGAGACCGCCGCCTGGCGCGACCTCACGGCCGACCTGCACACCGCCGTCGGACGGGCCGGGGCATAGCGGTGCGGTTTCCGATAGGCTGGCGCCAGCGTCGCGTGCCGGTGACAGGCCGTGTCAGGCATGGAGGCGCCGGATCGAAGGAGTTTGACGATGTTCTCGTCGCATCCTTCAGTCTTCCGTGACTGACCGCGAGACCACCAGGCTCATCGCCTGGAGCCACGAACTGCGCCGCGTCCACACCCGCCTGCGCGAGGCCCTGCTCGTCACCCGCACCGCGCTCGACGACGGGGTGGCGGGCGAAAACGCCACCCGTGACCTGCTGCTCTACTGCCACGGGTTCTGCACCGCGCTCGACGGGCACCACCAGGGCGAGGACCGGAAGCTGTTCCCCGCCATCGAGGCCGCGCACCCGCACCTCGCCCCCGTGCTGCGCTCCCTCCGACAGGACCACTCGATGATCGCCCACCTGGTCACCGGCCTCCGTGCCGCGGTCGAACGGTCCGCCACCCGCGCCGAACTCGACCGCCACCTGGAAGGGATCGAGGCGATCATGGAAAGCCACTTCCGCTACGAGGAACGACAACTCCTCGCGGTCCTGGAAACCCTGGACCTGAACACCACCCCGGAGGAGACACTGGGCCCGCTATGACCGGTTGCTCCCAGAGAAGTCGCGAAATCCGCATCCCGGGAGCCAGAACCCCCGTTCCATTTGGTCCGGTCGACGGTTACCGCCTGTGAGGCCGTAGGTGGACCTGGAAAAGCGGATCAGGCATCCTTGTCTTCCTTCTGTCGATGATCGGTGGTGATGGGGATGCTTGAAGGCCTGTTTCTCTTGGTGCTGTGGATTGTTCCCGTGGTGCTGTCGTTCTTCCTCATCTACTGGGCGGTTCGACTGGCGATCAGACATGAGAAGCAATGGGTGCCGACCACGCGCGAGGCCGGCACGCCGCGTCGTCGGCCGCGACCACGCCGTGAGCCCGAATGAGCAGAGCCCGCTGACCGAGCCTGTGTCAGCGGGCTTGTGGTGCGGCGGCCGCCACGATCGCCTCCTCAGATTTGATCGTCATCAGGGACGCCGGGTTCGAGACTATGGCGGCTGCTACGCGACTGCGGGAACTTGATTCGCAGACCCTTCGTTCTCACGACACGTAACGCTAGAAATAGGAGCAGTCAGCTTGAGGTTGGGACAAGACATTGACCGTTCCTATTTTCAGGTATATGAGTCGTGGAGCCGAACGGCTTTCGGGGACGATCCATCAGGCGAACCAAGAGAAGAGGTCGGTCATGGACGAACAAGAATTAGCCGAGTTGTTCCAGGGCACGAATATCGCAGTCACACCTGGCGAGGAATTACTTCGGAAAGGCAACGCAAATCTCTGGCGTGACCGAGAAGCTGTGGGCGGCCGACTCTGGCTGACCAGCAAGTGGCTGATCTTCCGCTCGCACTCCATGAACATTCAAGTCGGCGTCTGGGCATGGCCGCTCGAGGAGGTCATCTCGGCGACACCGGTCAACACGCTCGCTATCGTGCCAAATGGCATGGAAATCGTGCTGCGGAGTGATGAGCGAATCAAATTTGTCGTGCACCGTCGCCGGGAATGGATAGACGCCATCATGAAGGCGAAAGGATGACGCCTTTCCCAAGTCGAACGTTGCAAGAGCAGGCTGGCGCTGAGGCCGCCCCGGTCAAGGCGGGCCGGCGAAGGGTCGGCGTTCCGCGTGTGCGGCACGGCAAGAGATCTGAGTAACGCCGGCCAGTCCACCGGGGGCCTCTCGGGGTCGTACCGACTTTTCGTCGGACTCGCGTGCCATCATCTCCGTGATCTGCTCCAGGAGAACAGGACCCCTATGAGCGACTATGACTGGCTCGATGACGAGGCGTTCTGCGCGACCTTCGTCCGCGGCCTGACCCCGCACGAGGCGCTGGCCCGCCTCGGCATTGACGTGTTCGACGGGGAGGACGAGGAAGGCGAGTTCGAGGAGGGCCTCATCTCTGCCCGACCGGCCGAGGGCGGGACCATTCTGAGCGAGGACAATGGCTTCGTCGGCACGCTGCCCGAGGTCCTGCGGTCCCTGTCCGCGGGAACGGTCACGGCGAGCGTCTTCGTCAACGTGAACAGGGTCGCCTCCTTCGACCATTACGCCGACGGTCGCAACGTCCTGTCCTTCGACCCGCTGTTCGGCGGCGACGAGGACGGCATCCCTGACGACTACCTGGCCGACCGGATCGAGCTCGGGCTGGCCGGCGACAAGTCGGAGGGTGGACTCGCGGCTGCGCTGCTGCTGGCCGAGCGCATCACCGAGGTGCGGCCGAACGCGTCAAGTGACGTCGTGGCCGCCCACGGCGTTGTCGAGTACTGAGGACCTCCGCCGGCTTCGACAGCGCGACCTTGACGGCAACTTGATCGTGAGCGTTGTGAGCAGCGGCGCGCCGTGAGGTCGCGGGTTCATCGCCGCCGACGGCACTCCCTGCGGCGGGAGAGCATGACCCAGGCAAGCCAGATGACTGTGGGCAGGAGGAGCAGCAGGACCACCAAGCCGCCCCCGACGACAAGCGCGGCGTCACTCCACAACTCGATCACAGGCTCATCTTGGTCCACGCTGAAAGGTCAGCCGTGAAAGAGCACGCTGCGGCGGCAGCCGCTGACCGCAGGAATTCTGTCGCCCGTCTCGTATACCGTCCCTGGCCAGGCTGAGGAAAGGGAGCGTCCATGAACGAGATCGCCGCCCGCTACCGGGTTCGGGCCGACGACTTCGCGGCCAAGGTCGCCGCCGTGAGGCCCTATCAGTGGTCCAATCCGTCACCTTGCGATGAGTGGAGCGCCAGAGACGTCGTACGCCACATCGTCGACATGCACGGCGCGATGCTCAGCCCACTCGGCAGGTCGCTCAGCGCCGCGCCCACCGTCGAGGAAGACCCGCTTGCCGCCTTCGTCTCGGCACGTGCCGACGTGGAAGCCTTGCTCGCCGACCCGGCCATCGCCGCGAGCGAGGTGAACACTCCGGCAGGGCGGCTCACCGTCGAGCAGCATGTCGACCAGGTGGTCAGTGCCGACCTGGTCCCGCACGGCTGGGATCTCGCCCGCGCCACCGGGCAGGACGACACGATCGACCCGACCGAGATCGAGGCGATGTGGCCCGCTCTCCAGCAGATCCCAGAGAAAATGCGCATCCCTGGCGCCTTCGGCCCCGGCATCGTCGTCTTCAGCCCGGAGGTCGAAGTTCCCGACGACGCCCCACTCCAGCACCGCGTCCTCGGTCTCCTCGGCCGCGACCCTCACTGGCGTCCGAGTGATGTGGAGGTATCGAGAAGGCACGAGGAATGATCAAGGCCCGACGATCAACCCGCCGACGATGATCTTCCCGAAGCCATGGAGGGTCAGAGGTAGGACAGAGGGCATGAGTGAGCCTAGCGGCAAGTATTCGATCACCATGCCGCGCGACATCGCCGAGGCGGCCCGGTCCCGGAGCGGCCCTTCCGGGTTGTCCGCCTACGTCGCCGTCGCCCGCCACGCTCTTGTCCGACGCCGGCCTGCACGGGCGCAAGTACGCCATCGACGCCATGCTCCGCGCCACCGCCCTCGCCCCGGGTCCCGTCACGGTCCTCACCTCCGCCCCCGAGGACCTCGCCGCTCTGGGCGCCGGACGCGTCACCGTAATCAAGGTCTGAGTCAGGCTTCCACCCTGCTTCGCGCAGACCACGTAGCCGCCGGCTTTGAGGTCCCCGTCGTACGCGGCGCGAAGGAAGCGGTTCACGAGACCTACCCATGGTCATCCGCGAAGCCGGGCGGTGATCGCCGAGTGCGGCTAGGCCACCTTGACCGAGTGAGGTCCGACGCTGATGGTGATGTCGAGATGCCCGCCCAACGCGGCGGCGTAGGCGCGGAGCGTCTCCAGTTCCATGGCCTCGATGTTGCCGTTCTCGATCTGGGAGATCCGGGATTGGGATACACCGAGGATCCGGGCGACCTCAGCTTGTGTCTTTCCGATGGCCTTGCGGAGCTCTCTGAGGTGGTGGCCGGCGATGTAGGCGTCGAGTTCAGCCCGGGCCTTGGCCTGACGTTCCGGATCTGCCAACTCCGGATGGCGGCGGTGCGCCTCGGCTTTGACGTCCTGCCACCGGCGAGCGGTACTCATCGATTGGTCTCCTTGTCCTGCTCCGCTCGGTAATCGGAGTAGCGGGCTTCGGCTAGCGGTATGGCTTCGTCATACCACCGGGACCATTGTCCCGCTTTATCACCTGCGACCAAGAAATCGCTGCCCTGCCTGGGTCGAAGACGAAGAGCATCCGGATCTCCGATCGCTTCCTCGAGCCCGGCCGGAGCTCCTTCAAGTTCTTGAGGTTGCTGTGCTCAAGAGTGTCAACGAGCGGGCGCCCGAACGTGAGCCTCCTGCTCAGGTATGAGCCGGGAGATCTCCCCCCGCGGAGGTGTCAGGGTGCCGCACAGCCGGCATGGCCTTTCCGGGGAGTCAATCGACGATCTGTCCGCCGGTCAGGTTGGCCACGGTTCCGGTCATCGCCGCCGCCTGGTCGGAGGCCACGAAGGCGGCCACGTTCGCAAGCTCCCGCAGCGTGGTCGCCTGCCTGCGGTGGGACAGACCGGCCGCGAAGGCCGCGAACTGCTCCGGCGTGATGCCCTGAGCCTCGGCGTGCAGACCGAAGACGACGTCGATGGTCGGCGTTTCCGGTAGTCCCGACGTGCGCAGGCAGACGGCCCTGACGCCGTACCGCGCGTACTCGGCCGAGAGCGCGCGGTTGAGCCCTTCGAGCGCCGCCCAGGCCGGCCCCATGCCGCCGACCAGCGGGAAGCCGAGACGGGCCGGCTCCGGCGTGTGCATCAGGATCACCCCCGACCGCTGCCGGACCATGCGGCGGGCGGCGGCCCTGGCAGTCAGGAAATGAGCCTGCGTGTAGGTGGCGATCGGCAGCGCGAAGCTCTCCACCGGCAGTTCGGTGAGCGGGATCCCCTGGATGCCCTGCTGCGGGATCCCGATGGCGTTGAACGAGACGTCGACCGTCCCGCCCTGACGCACCACGGCATCGAGGTGGCTCTCCACTGCCTCCTCGTCGAGCGCGTCGACCCGGGCGGTCTCGGCCGCCCCGCCGGCGGCCGAGATCTCCTTCGCCAGCGCGTCGACGGCGCAGAGGTCCCGTCCGGTCAGGAAGACGCGTGCGCCTTCCCGCGCGAACGCACGGGCGACCGCGCCACCGACCGATCCGGTTGCGCCGTAGACGACCGCGTTCTTGTTCTTGAGCGACACTGTGGTCCTCCTTCGTCGGTTCTCCGTTGGCCGCCGTGGCGGCATGTGCCATTCCGTATCGGGTCGTCTCAGTCGGCCGGGCTCAGTCCGGCCTGGGTGAGCAGATAGGCGGGACGGTCGTGGCCCGGGTCGGTGGCCAGGTCCACGATCGTCTTGCCGACCTGCTCGGGGGTGAGCGCCGGTCCTCGGCCGGCGAGGAAAGTGGCGGCGCCCACGCCGTGCCGGGCGGCGTAGGCGGCCACGGCGCGCGCGCCCAGGTAGGTGGCCGGGGTCAGGCTCGGCAGCACCGAGACGAACCTGATGCCGAGTGCGGCCCGTTCGGACTCGGCGGCGGCATAGGAGGAGATGAACCTGATCGTGGCCTTGGCTCCGGCGTAGCCGCCGCTGAGGGGTGAACCGCCCTGGGCGGCCCCGCTGGAGAACGCGATCACCACGCTGCCGGGATCCAGCGGACGCAGCAGGGACTCACGGGTCCAGTTGAACACCTGCCGGACGTCCACCTCCCAGTTGCGGCTGAAGGTCTCCCAGGTGTGCTGCTGGAGCGGCCGGGCGAGCGGTTCGGCTCCGGCGTTGAGCACCAGCGTGCGCGGCCGGTACTCGTCGATCAGCCGACCGGCCACGACCGGATCGGCCGCGTCGGCGGCGACCGGGATGAGCGTGTCGCCGAGCTGCACCCGCAGCTCCTCCAACAGCCCGCGGTCCCGGGCGACCACGACGACGGAGCAGCCCGCCGCCGTGAGGGCGGCGGCGACGCCGCGGCCGAAGCCGCGGTTCGCGCCGGTGACCAGCGCCGTGGTCCCGGCTGTTTCCTGGATTGGCATCAAGATCCCTCCGGAGCTCTGGCGAGTCGGCCACGCCCGCGCCCAGGCGGGCGACGGCCTTGCTCGCGGTTCCACCAATAGAGACCTGGTTCGCGGCCGGAACTCAGCACTCGCCCGCCGGGTCGGTCAGCTCCGCGACGGGCCGGTCTGCGGGGTGGCGGTGCCGAGGGTGGTGGTGCCGAGGGTGGTGGTGCCGAGGGTGGCGGCCAGGCCGAAGGCGGCGAAGAGGCCCGGATCGTTGAACGAGACGATCCGGGAGATCCCGGTGCCGGTGACCGTGAGTACCTGGACCGCGTGCGCGCGGTGGACGCCGTCGTGCCCGCGCCGGTACGCCGCGACGGCGGGCTGCCGGTTGGCCGTGACGCGGACCATCCGGGTCACGCCGGGCCCCGCGAGGACCCTGGTCGCGAGGAACCGGCCGACTTCCGCACGGCCGTGGAACCAGGTCAGGTTCGGAGGCATCTCCAGCGCGACGTCATCGCGCAATGTCCGCAGCAGGGCGGTCATGTCCGCGTTCTCGAACGCCGACACGTACTGGTCGAGCAGGGCCCGGTGCGCCGGGTCGGCGGGTTCGGCGAGATCGTCCTCAGCGGGCGCCACCTGCCTGATGTGGGCCCGCGCGCGTTGCAGCGCGCTGTTGACCGCCGCGGTCGTCGTGCCGAGCAGGTCCGCCACCTCGGCGGCGCGCCAGGCGAGCACGTCACGCAGGATCAGCACGGCACGCTGCCTCGCGGGCAGATGCTGCAGCGCGGCGATGAAGGCGAGCCGGACGTCGCCCCGCGACACGACCAGCGCAGCCGGGTCGGTCGTCAGCGGACCGGGCAGGGGGTGCACCCACTCGGTCCCCTCCGGCGCGAGGGACAGCGGTCCGTCCGGATCGTCGGCCGGTGCGCCGAGGCCGGACGGCAGCAGTCGGCGGCTGCGATGCTCCAGGGCGGTCAGGCAGGCGCTGGTGGCGATCCGGTACAGCCAGTAGCGCAGCGAGGAACGTCCCTCGAAACCGTCGTACGACCGCCAGGCTCGTAGGAAGGTCTCCTGCACCAGGTCCTCGGCGTCGTGGATCGAGCCGAGCATGCGATAGCAGTGGACCAGCAGTTCAGGCCGGAAGCGGTCGGCCATGTCGATGAACTCCCGGCGGTCCGGCACCACCGCTGCCTCCATGACGGTCACCCCCGCGCTCCGGCCGCTCGCCCGGGCGGACCCACGGCGGTCTCCTCCGCCGCGGTCGAACCACCCGCTCCGTCAAACGGCGGCCACACCCGATAGAGACCCGCCGGACGGGGAGAACTCATCGCGCGACACGCCGTCGGGGCCAGACTGGAGACTGACGGACCGGCAGAGACGGGAGATTGCGGCATGAGCGGGCAACCTGGTGCCGCATTGGAGGTCCGTGGGGACCTGCACGGCTGGTACGCGGTCGTACAGGTGAGTGGCGAGTTCCGCGGTGACTGCCGTTTGGCCGCTCGCCTTCATCAGGTGATGGTGGGGCTGCCCATGCCTGATCCGCCCTGTCTGGTCCTCGACCTGGCCGGCGTTGTCGCCTGGGATGACTGGGGGGTCGGGGCGGTCATCGCGAGCGCGAAGCGGGTCATGTCCGTTGGTGGTGCGATGGTGGTCGCGGCGGCTCCCGCTGACCTGCTGGCGCACTGTGAGCGGATGGGATTGGATCGGCCGTTCAGGTTCTCCGAGACGGTGGAAGCCGCGGTCGAGGAGTTACGCTCCGGCAGGTGAGCATCATCCTCAAAGAGCACACGCCGCCGGAGGCGAGCCGATCGGTGGTGGAACGATCGTCAGCAAGGGTTTCGGACGATGTCAGGACCCCATGTGTACTCGACGACGGGTAGCTCGAATCCTGCGGGGAAGCTACGCGTGTGGAGCTCTGCGATGTGCTCGGCGTCGTCTTTGGTACCGGATCTGATGTGCATGGCGTAGAGGTTGGCATAGCGGCTGATAGGGGCGTTGATCGCCGAGAGCGTCTTCTTGAGGCCGAGTGGTCAATCGAAGCGGAGCGGCTTGCTTCGATCCGGGTATCAGCAGGTCAGCGTAGCGGCCACTGAAGGGCGGCCTGGACGGCGGCGTGCCGCTGGAATCGATGGGCGACGCTGGATATGGCTGGACCGCGCTACGGCGATGCCCAGCGCGGCCCTCGCGCCGTGCCCGGCCCCGAGCCACAGCACGACGTGAGGACGCCGGCGCCGGGCGTACGGCGGCACGGCGCCGCTTGACAGCGAAATCAGGCCCGTACAAGATCAAAGCCCAGGTCCCGAATGCCTCGGTCGATCTGGGCTTTCACAGCGAGAGCGGGTGACGGGCTGTCAGCCTGGGTAGGCTTTCAAGATCATGCCGTTTGAGCTGGGCAAACGCCAACCTGGACCTACGCCGGGTGGAGTCACCGTGAGTCCCCCTGTCTCCCGCTGGTCGCCGACCGAACGGGCACGTCCTGACCTTCTGATCGCGGTTGGACCGTACATCCGAACCGCCGGATATTTGGGTGGACGCGTTACCTCAAGGTGGCCGACAATTCAGCAGATGAGCTCATGCCCTTTTGTCTTATCGGTGTCGATGACGTAGATGGGCAGCTCGTCGCCTATCGCACTGCCAACGTCTTCGTCCTGCCCGTCCCTTGGCAGCGAGCAAAGAACCTTGGTCACTGTCTCGTGCTTCCGACCGCTCACGTGAAGAGTCTTCATACTGCCCCTCGCGATCTCCTGGCTGAGCTGTTCGATGTGGTGGGCCAGGTGACCGCCGCCGTTCGGGAAGCGTTTGGAGCACCCGGGAGCATGGTTCTGCAGAACGACAACATCCCAGGCCAGACGTTCGCTCATCTCCACGTCCATGTGATCCCTCGTTCCCCCGATGACGGATTCGTCCTCTCGGACCCAGGCAAGATCGAGATTCCCTTCGAGGTCCGAGCGCAGCAGGCGGCTCAGCTCCGCAAGGCGCTCAGCAAGCGATCGTCGGGGAACCTTAAGAGCTGACGGCGACACGGGAATCGAACCCGCGCTGTCAGCTGGGGAATTGCATGGATCATGCCTCGTAGGAGCGCTGACCTGGGCCTCAGACTACTCGTGAGTGACCGTGGCTGCCCCTCCTTACCGGGGCTCATGGCACCACGATCACCGTCCGGCACGGGTGTCGGCCAGGACTCTGCCCCTGCAGGCCGTACTTGCGTCGGTCAGGAGAAGCGGACTTCAGGGGCCGGCCAGGCCCCGTCCTCGGTGAACTGTGATCCCCAGTAGAACGGGTTCACGTCGCTAAGAGTGCGAGCCCTCCATCCCGTCGTGCTGGAGTCGTCGGGCACGCCGACCTGGACGTCAGGTCCCCACAAGGCTAGGCGCTCCTGGCAGATGCCACACGGAGGAAGGACGAGGATGCGCTCACGTTCGGAGTCCCGATATACGCATACGGAGGCGGTGATCTTCTTATCGAGTGTGTAAGCCTGGCAGATGGCGCCGGTCTCGTGGCATAGGGATACTCCGCCGTTGAGGTTGTCCAGGCCGACGCTGGTCAGGATCTGCCCATCGTTCAAATAGACGGCCGCGGCACCGCCCTGCTCGCCAGGGGGCCATCGCCGATCCATCTGTGCAATGGCCGCGTCGACAAGGTTTTGATCAAGCTGCATGTCGGCATCGTGACACATCAAGACGCGGCAGAGCCTCACCGGCCACCTGATAGATCCCCCGGGCTCGTATCGCGATCAACCACATGCGCTGGTGAGCATGAGGAGGGCCACACCGATCTTTGGTCCCCCTTGGCTCGTCTTTCTGCCGCGTTGCCAGTGGTGATCGTGCTAATGGCCCAAGAAGCTCAAACAGCCCTGAAGCGATCAAGGATCGGGTCTGAAACCTTCCGCGACCTGGGCCTTCAGTCTTTGAGCGGGTGACGGGAATCGAACCGCTGCTCTCTTTGACGTGGGCCTCGGTGTGGAGCGGGTGACGGGAATCGAATCCGCCCGGGTCGCGAGACCGTGGTTGACCCCTCGTCACCCTGTCTAATTGCACGACGATCAGCCGACCACCTGGTGTTTCTCACTCGACGCGCGCACCCTGCCTGCCTGATCATCCCGCTTGCCGTCGACCCGCCCGCCGGGAAGCCATTGCCTGGGGACGATGGCGGGCGGGATGATCAGGCTTCCGAAAATCTTCTTGACCGCAGCTCTCCGGGATGACCAAAGGTAGGATAAGGAGCATGAGCGAGCCCACTGGCAAGTATTCGATCACCATGCCGCGCAACATCGCAAAGGCCGCCCGGTCCCGGAGCGGACCTTCTGGCTTGTCTGCCTACGTCACCGCCGCCGTCGCCCGCCAGATCGAGCGCGACAACCTCAACGAACTCATCCAGGTCGCCGAAGCCGAGCATGGCCCTATCACTGACGACGAGGTCCAGGCACTGCGCGACCAACTTCGCCAGACCCGGCAGGAACAAGCCCACGACGCCGCATGACCCGTTCTTCCGCCACTCCCGGTGGGACCCTCGTCCTCGACAGTGAGGGGCTGGCCAAGGCCGTCCTGCGTGACCGTACGGTCACCGTATGGCTTGCTCTCGCGCGTGCCGACGACCTCCGCGTCATCACCTCTGCCGCCACCCTCGTTGAGGTGGTCCACCCCCGCGTCAACAAGCCGGCTTTGGAGTGGACGCTATCCCGCCTTGTCGTCGAGCCGGTCACTGAGCCAATCGCCCGCCACGCCGCCACGCTCTTGTCCGGCGCCGGCCTGCATGGGCACAAGTACGCCATCGATGCCATGCTCTGCGCCACCGCCCTCGCCGCCCCAGGTCCCGTCACGGTCCTCACCTCCGACCCCGAGGACCTCGCTGCCCTGTGCGGCGGACGCGTCACCGTCATCAAGGTCTGAGTCATGCCTCCCACCCTGCTTCACTCAGATCACGTAGTCGCCAGCTTTGCGGTCCCCGGTCATACGCCCCGCAAGGGGACCGGTTTACGAAGACTAAACATGATCATCTGCGAAGCGGATCGGGTATTGAACGCCCTACTGCTCGGCCAGGCCCGAAACCGGCACCCGTAGCGGCAACCGCGCCCGCAGATTGAGAAGCCGTACGGCGAGGGTGGCACGCGAGGGCTCGGGGGGGTCGTCCCCCGACCAGCATAAAAGCCCCGCCGAAGCCGACCCAGAGGTCGGCGAGCAGGGCTCTCCGAGAGCGGGTGACGGGGATCGAACCCGCGCTGTCAGCTTGGGAACCATCTACTGATCTTGCTGCGCTGAGCTGGGAAACGACGGTGCAGGCCGGAGGATATCTGCTGCTCGTGAGTAGCCGTGAGTGACCGCAGCGCCCCGTCCGTTCTGGCACGCATCTGGCACGAAACCTACGTGTCGAGAGACTCGTGCGGGCTTGAAGGCGATGATTACGGTTGTACGACAGCCCTTGGGTGTGGTGCTGCTGCCGCTAGCGGAACTGCTTGCGTAGACTCGTGGGCATGAGCGCTGAGCATGCGCATGATGAGCTTCACCATCTGGTGGACCGGCTGTCTCCGGAGCAGGCACGTCGGCTGCTGCGTTTGGTCAAAACAGATCCGGAACTGGCCGAGGCGGCCGACGAGGAGCCATCTGCGCCGGTTCGGCGTCGTCGGCTGTCGATCGCCGGAATCGGCGCATCTGGCGAGGGAGATCTGTCAGAACGGGTCGAAGATCTGCTGGCGGAGCGGTTCAATCGGTCGGTGTGACCGCCACACTTCTGGACACCGGCCCATTGATCGCTGTCGTCGATCGAGACGACATGCACCATGTCTCATGTGTGCGGCTTCTTGAGTGTCTGGAGGGGCCGTTGCTCCTTCCGTCGACAATCTTGATTGAAGCCGGCTGGACGATCAACAGGCACATGGGACCTGCTGTACACGCCTAGTTTCTTGATCTCGTAATCGAGGAGTTCGAGCTGGTTGAGCTACTTCCTGTGGATGTGAGGCGGATGGCCGAACTCGTCCGAATCTACAAGGATGCTCGCCTCGACCCGGCTGACGTGTCCGTAGTCGCTATCGCCGAACGTCTGGGCGTCACTCAGATCGCGACGATCGACCGGCGGGATTTCACGCTCATCCGCCCCAGGCACGTGCCAGCGTTCAGGCTGCTGCCAGAGATACTTGCCTGAGAGTTGGTGGAGCGGGTGACGGGAATCGAACCCGCGCTGTCAGCTTGGGAAGCTGATGTTCTGCCATTGAACTACACCCGCGTGCGACCCGAGGCCGCGACCAACACTCTAGCGGAAACCGTAGCCACTTCACCAAGCCCTAGCCGCATCCCGGTAGGTTGCTCCTCGTGCTGCTATCTGACCGCGACATCCTTGCCGAGCTCGACGCCGGCCGGTTGGCGCTGGATCCGTTCGATCGTGACATGGTCCAGCCGTCCAGCATCGACGTGCGGCTCGACCGCTTCTTCCGGGTGTTCGAGAACCACAGGTATCCGCACATCGATCCTTCCAGCGAGCAGCCGGATCTGACGCGACTGGTCGAGCCTGATGGGGATGATCCGTTCATCCTGCATCCGGGGGAGTTCGTGCTCGCCTCCACCTACGAGGTGATCACGCTGCCCGATGATCTGGCGTCGAGGCTGGAGGGCAAGAGTTCGCTGGGGCGGCTGGGTCTGCTGACGCATTCGACGGCGGGGTTCATCGATCCGGGGTTCAGCGGTCATGTGACGCTGGAGCTGTCCAACGTGGCCACGTTGCCGATCAAGTTGTGGCCGGGGATGAAGATCGGGCAGTTGTGCGTGTTCAGGTTGAGCTCGCCGGCGGAGTTCCCGTACGGGTCGGAGAAGTACGGGTCGCGTTACCAGGGGCAGCGCGGGCCGACGCCGTCGCGGTCGTTCCAGAATTTCCATCGGACGAAGGTGTAGTACCCGCCTGCGCGGCGACATGTCGGTGGAAGTACTCTGGCCCCGGTGTCGTACAGCATACGGAGGGTAGCGACTAGGAGAAGGGGACATGAAGTTCGCATTTCACCTGGTAAGCCTTACCCTTTCCACGGACCATCCCCGCACATCTGGAGAACGACGTGCGCCTGCGGCTCACGCCACGTGAGGACAGCTACTATGACCTGTTCGCCGACTCGGCGAACAATCTGGTCACCGCATCACGCCTGCTCGTAGAGATCATCAGCGACGGATCGGACCGGGAGTCCCTGGCCGAGAAGATGCGGGCCTGCGAGCACGCCGGGGACGAACGCACTCATGCGATCATGAACCGGCTCAACGAGAGTTTCATCACTCCGTTCGACCGCGAGGACATCTACCGTCTCGCCTCCAACCTCGACGATGTGATGGACGCCATGGAAGCGGCGTCCGACCTCATCGTGCTCTACCAGATCGACCACCTCCCCAAGGACGTGGTGCGGCAGGTGGAGGTTCTGGAGCGGGCGGCGGAGCTGACGGCCGAGGCGATGCCCCGGCTGCGGTCGATGAAGAACCTCAACGAGTACTGGATCGAGGTCAACCGCCTGGAGAACCAGGGTGACCAGGTCTACCGCCGGCTGCTGGCCAAGCTCTTCAGCGGCGAGTACGACGCGCTCACCGTCATGAAGATGAAGGAGGTCATCGACGCGCTCGAAGAGGCGGCCGACGCCTTCGAGCATGTCGCCAACACCGTCGAGTCCATCGCGGTCAAGGAAAGCTAGGGCCGGTGGACCTCACGCTCGCCCTTGTCATCGGCGTGGTCGTGGTAGCGCTGATCTTCGACTACACCAACGGCTTCCACGACGCGGCGAACGCCATCGCGACCTCCGTCTCGACCCGAGCGCTGACCCCGCGGGCCGCGCTGTTCATGGCGGCGGCGATGAACTTCATCGGCGCCCACCTGGGCACCCAGGTCGCGCAGACGGTCGGCAAGGGCATCATCGACGCGCCTCAGGGCTCGCACGGCCTGGTGATCGTGGCGTCGGGACTGATCGGCGCGATCACGTGGAACATGGTCACGTGGTACTTCGGTCTGCCTTCCTCCTCCAGTCACGCGCTCATCGGCGGCCTGATCGGCTCGGCGCTCGCGTCGGCCAGCGTCGTCCACTGGGACGGCGTGGTGGACAAGGTGGTCATCCCGATGATCCTGTCGCCGCTGGTGGGGTTCAGCCTCGCCGCGACGATCATGATCGCGATTTACTGGATCTTCCGGCACGCGCAGCCCGGCAAGACCAACCGGGGGTTCCGCTACGCGCAGACGGTCTCGGCGGCGGCGATGGCGCTCGGTCACGGGTTGCAGGACGCGCAGAAGACCATGGGTGTGATCTTCCTGGCGCTCGTGGTCGGCGGCTACACGGCGCCGTCGGATCCGATTCCGCAGTGGGTGATCCTGGCCGCGGCGGCCGCGATCTCGCTGGGCACGTACGCGGGCGGGTGGCGCATCATGCGCACGCTCGGCCGCCGCATCATCGCGCTCGACCCGCCGCAGGGCTTCGCCGCCGAGAGCGCGGCGGCGACAGTCCTGTACGGGGCGGCGATCGGGTTCGGCGCGCCCATCTCGACCACGCACACGATCACCTCGGCGATCATGGGTGTGGGCTCGACCAAGCGGCTGTCGGCCGTGCGGTGGGGGGTCGCGGGCAACATCGTGACCGCCTGGATCCTCACGATCCCGGCTGCGGCTCTGGTGGCGGCTCTGTCGTACTACGCCCTGCACTGGGCGGTGGAGTAGCCGCGTACATCACGTCGACGTCCCAGCGGGCGAACCCGAGCGACTCGTACAGGCGGATGGCCGCCGTGTTGGTCTCGTCCACGTAGAGCATGGCCTGGGCGAGGCCACGCGAGCGCAGGTGCTCCAGACCGGTCAGGGTGAGCGCCTTGCCGAGGCCGGTGCCCTGCTGGGACGGGTCGACGCCGACGACGTAGACCTCGCCGAGCGGCTCGTGGCCGTGCTCGTCGGATCCGTGGATCTTGGTCCAGTGGAAGCCGACGAGCCGGTCGCCGCGGAAGGCCAGGAAGAACCCGTCGGGGTCGAACCACGGCTCGCGCTCGCGCCGCGACACGTCGTCCAGGGTCCAGGCGCCCTGCTCGGGGTGGTGGGCGAAGGCGGCGGCGTTCACCTTGAGCCACGCCTCCTCGTCCTGGCCGGGCACGAACGTGCGGAGCGTGACGCCTTCCGGCAGGGTGGCCTCGGGGATCGGGGCGTAGAGGGAGCGCCGCATCTGCCACAGCGAGCGGGCGCGCGCGAGCCCCAGGGACGCCGCCAGCGCCTCGGCGCCGGGGTGTCCGCCGTGCGCCCAGAGCCGCAGCCTGCCGCCCGCCAGGTCCAGCACGGCGCGCAGCAGCTCCCCGCCGTGGCCGCGGCCCCGGTGGGCCGGGTGGATGACCAGCTCGCCGCTGGGACCCTCCACCTCGTCCGTGGGGTCCACGTGCGCGTATCCGACGAGCCCGTCCGCGTACAGCAGCACCGAGCGGGCGCGCGGGTCGCCGCCGTAGCGCAGGTGCAGCATCACGTGCTCGTTGAGGGGACGGACGCGGTCGCCCTCCGTCGCCGCTTCGACGACACCCAGGACGTCGGCGATTTCCTGGTCGTCCAGCCGTTCTCTGACCTTCACGTGCGTACTCACAGCTCGAACTCTAGGCGGACAACTGGCAAATACCGCCAGCCGGGAACCCGATGAATCGTTACCTTTGCGACATTGGCTCCATAGGTTGTCGCCGTAACGTCAGGGGCCATGACGTCCCGTTCACTCTTCCGGCTGGGACTCGCCGGAGCGGTCGCCGCAGGCGGCATTCTGCTCGCCGGGCTTCCGGCAGACGCGAGCAAGGCGCCCAAGCCACGGACGGTCCCCGTCCGGCTGCTCTCCCTGAACGACTTCCACGGCCATCTCGAACCCCCGACCGGGTCATCCGGCCGGATGGTCGACGAGCACGGCGCGACCGTCGAGGCGGGCGGCGCCGCGTACGTGGCCACGCACCTGAAGGCCCTGGCCGACAGGAACACGATCGCGGTGGCCCAGGGCGACCTCATCGGCGCCACCCCGCTCATCTCGGCCGCCTACCACGACGAGCCGACGGTCGAGCTGATGGGCAGGCTCGGGCTCAAGGTGGCCGCGGTCGGCAACCACGAGTTCGACGAGGGGTACGACGAGCTGCGGCGGATCATGAAGGGTGGCTGCCACCCGGTGGACGGCTGCTCCCCCGCCGGCGAGTGGAAGGGCGCCGCCTTCGACTACGTGGGCGCCAACGTGCTCCTCAAGAACCGGCACGAGCGCACCGACGCGCTGTCGGCGCTCGGCACCAGCCCGCAGATCAAGAAGCTGATGGCCGACTGGGGCGTGCCCGCGCTGCCCCCGGTCAGCGTCAAGTGGATGAACGGGGTGCCGATCGGCTTCATCGGCCTGGTCACGCAGACCACGCCGACGATCGTCACCGCCGAGGGCATCAAGGACATCAAGTTCGTCGACGAGGTCAAGGCCGCGAACGTGGCCTCGAAGCTGCTCAAGCTCGTCGGCGTGAAGGCGCAGGTCGTGCTCGTGCACGAGGGCGACCAGGTGACGCCGAACCAGTCGCCCGACGCGTGCAGCGCCGTCCCGGGCGCGGGCAACCGGATCGCCACCCAGGTGGACGCCGAGATCGACCTCGTGCTCAGCGGCCACTCGCACCAGGCGTACCTGTGCACGGTCAAGGACCCGCGGGGCCGTGACCGGCTGTACTCCCAGGGCGGCTCGTTCGGCCGGGTCATCACCCAGGTGGACCTCAAGGTCGACCTCCGCACCCGGGACATCGACCGGTCCACGGTCGTGGCCGACAACCACGTCGTGACCCGCACGGTCGATCCCGACCCGGAGATCAGCGCGTTCGTGCAGACGTGGAAGGACCGCGTCTCGGAGGTGGCCAACCGGCCCGTCGGCACGATCACCGCGGACATCGTGAACACCGCGGCCCCGTCCGGCGAGTCGCCGCTCGGCAACCTGATCGCCGACTCCCAGCTGGCGGCGACCAGGACCGGCGGCAACGCGCAGATCGCGCTGATGAACCCGGGCGGGGTGCGCGCCTCGCTGAGCTACGCCAGCTCGCCGGCCGGTGAGGGCGACAGCGTCGTCACCTACGGCGAGGCGTTCACGGTCCAGCCGTTCAACAACCTGACGCAGGTGATCACGCTGACCGGGGCGCAGCTGAAGACGGCGCTGGAGCAGCAGTTCACCGGCGGCCCGAACAACCAGCCGTTCAACCGGATCCTGCAGCCGTCGGCGAACCTGACCTACACCTACAGCCAGAGCGCCCCGTGGGGCTCCAAGGTCTCCGCCCTCATGATCGACGGTCAGCCGGTGACCGACACCCAGACGATCCGGGTGGCGCTGAACAACTTCCTGGTCGGCGGCGGTGACGCGTTCCCGGTGTTCACCGAGGGCACGGAGCTGTGGAGCGGCCCGCTCGACATCGACGCGTTCGTCGACTATCTCGGTCAGAACAACCCGATCGCGCCTCCGGCCACGAACCGGATCACCGTGACCGGCTGACCTCCGGACGCGCGAAAGGGCCCGCTTCCCGTAACTGACGCCCCTGAAACCCACGGGAAGCGGGCCCTGGTCCCTTTTCGCGACAACCTCCGACCCGCCTCTGCCCGGTGATCTCGGGCTTAATCCTCGGGTTTCGCTTTGAGCGATTCCGCTGTCGGCTGCGCGGGGTTCCGCCCTGCCGCGGGCGGCGCGACAGTGAGCGGATGAGATTACTGGTATTGGGCGGGACCGAGTTCGTGGGCCGGGCGTTCGTGTCGGAGGCGCTGGCCCTCGGCCACGACGTGACGGTGTTCAACCGGGGCACCCACGAGCCGCCCGCCGGGGTGACCGCGCTGCGTGGCGACCGGACCCGGCCAGGAGGGCTCGACGCGCTGGCCGGCGGCGAGTGGGACGTGGTGGCCGACACCTGGTCGTGGGCGCCGTCCGCGGTGCGCGACGCCGCATCACTGCTCGCCGACCGGGCCGGCCGTTACGTGTACGTGTCGAGCCGGTCCGTCTACGCCGAGCCCGTGCCGTACGGGGCCGACGAAACCGCGCCCGTCGTCGAGGGGTCGCCCGACGGCGGCGAGGACGGGTACGCCGAGATGAAGGCGGGCGGCGAGCTGGCCGCGACCGCGGCGTTCGGCGATCGGACGCTGCTCGCCCGCGCCGGGCTGGTCCTCGGGCCGCACGAGAACATCGGGCGGCTGCCCTGGTGGCTGTCCAGGATCGCGCGGGGCGGGCCGGTGCTCGCGCCCGCGCCCCCGAGCCTGGGCCTGCAGTACGTGGACGCCCGCGACCTGGCCCGCTGGTGCCTCGAAGCCGCGCTCGACGGGGTCGGCGGCGCCTTCAACGTGGTGAGCCCGCCGGGGTTCACCACCATGCGGGAGCTGCTGGAGACGTGCGTGCGGGTCACCGGGTCCGACGCCGAGCTGCGCTGGACGAGCGAGGAGGCGATCCTGGCGGCGGGCGTGCGGCCGTGGATCGGCCTGCCCATCTGGCTGACCGGCGACGACTACGCGTTCATGCACGGCGGCGACGTGTCCAGGGCGGTGGCGGCGGGGCTGCGCTGCCGGCCCGTCGAGGAGACCGTGGCCGACACCTGGGCCTGGCTGCGGAGCATCGGCGGGCGGGCGCCCCAGCGGCCCGACCGGCCCGCCGTCGGCCTCGATCCGGCGGTGGAGGCCGCCCTGCTGGCCTGAGTCACGGGCGGCGTAGCAGGTCGTAGAGCGCGGCGGCGAGCGCCGCGCACACGAACAGCACGACGACCGTGAGACCGTGCCTGAAGGCGACCGGCCAGCCCTGGCCGAGCGCGCCGAAGAAGAGCGAGCCCGCGGCGGCGATGCCGATGGACGAGCCGAGCCGCTGGCCGGTCTGCAGCACGCCCGCCGCGCTCCCGCCGCCCGACGGCGGCACCTGCGACAGGGTGATCGCCTGGTTGGGCGCGATCGTCAGGCCGCTGCCGACGCCCGCCACGAGCAGCGGCAGCGCGGTCGCCAGCGCGACGTCCGGGCCGGGCACGAGCAGGGTGACGCCCATCGTGGCCAGCAGGCCGGCGACCACCGTCACCAGGCCGGCCACCACCACCCGCCGGCCCGCGCGGTTCACCAGCCGCCCGCCGACCAGCGCCGCGCCGGCCGAGCCGACCGCGAACGGCGTGATCGACAGACCGGCCATCAGCGGGCTGTACTGCAGGCCCGCCTGCAGGTAGAGGGTGAAGATGAAGAAGATCCCGGTGAAGCCGGCGAAGTAGAGCAGCGCGATGGCGGTGCCGAGGCCGTAGGAGCGCACCCCGAACAGCTCCAGGTTGACCAGCGGCTCCCGGTGGTAGCGCCGCTCCCAGGCCACGAACCCGGCCAGCAGCGCCAGCGACACCGGGACCAGCAGCCACTTGCCGGCGCCCGGCCACTGGTGCTGCTGGATGAACGGCAGCAGCAGCACCGTGACGCCCAGCCCGAGCAGCAGCACCCCGACGGGATCCATGCTCTCCCGGTGGCCGTCCACCCGCTCGGGCCGCGGCAGCAGCCGGTACGCCAGCGGCACCAGGACCAGCCCGATCGGCACGTTCACCAGGAACACCAGCCGCCAGCCGTGATCGGCGCCGAAGGCGGAGACCAGGGCGCCGCCGATCAGCGGCCCTGCCGCGGTGGACACGCCGATGGTGGCGCCGAGCGCGCCGAACGCCCGCCCCCGCTCCGCGCCCCGGAACATCTGCTGGATGAGGCCCGACACCTGCGGGTTGATCAGCCCGGCGGCCAGGCCCTGCAGCAGCCGGGCCACGATCAGCACCGCCATGGTGGAGGCGAACCCGCACGCGGCGCTGGCGAGCGTGAACAGCCCGACCCCCCACATGAACACCGTCCGCCGGCTGCGCGCGTCACCCAGCCGGCCCGCCGGCACCAGAAGCAGGCCGAACGTGAGCGCGTACCCCGACAGGATCCACTGCAGCCCCGCCTCCGAGGCGTGCAGGCCCTCCCGGATCGAGGGCAGGGCGACGTTGACGATGCTCACGTCGAGCCCGGACATGAAGGCGGCAGCCAGACAGACGGCCAGCGCTTGCTTGCGGGTGTCCGCCACGTGCTCCCCCCGGTTCGGTCAGCGGCCGGCACGTCTTCCGGGCTCACCAGCGCGCAGACCAGATCTCTGCCCGATCCGTACACCCGCCATCCCTCAGCCGCCGATCGGACGCCACCCCGGGTTTCACGATCACGAGCGTGGCGGCGCGCCGCCGGTGCGCGACCGAGCGGTTACGCTCAGTGGATGACCCGTGACGCGCGCGAGCAGCTCTGGCTGGTGGCGGCCACGCTGACCTGGGCGGTGCTCGCCCTGCTGGCGCCGCCGCTGGTCTGGCTGGTGTTCCCGCTGTTCTTCGGCTTCCTGTACGTGCTGCCGCTGTGGGCGGCGGTGTTCGGCGTGACGGTGCTGACCTGTGTGAGCGCCGCCATGGCGAGCTGGCACGCGGGCGGGCCGTCGGCCCCGCTGGTCCTCGGTCCGGTGCTGCTGGCGGTCGCGGCCACGCTGCTGTGGACGCGCCCGGTCAGGGTGTCACGATCGCGAAGCCGGGGACGGGGTCGTCCAGCGCGGCGAACAGGCGCCTGAGGGCCAGCAGGTCGCCGTCCCTCGACACCTCGCCGACGCCCCGGCCCTCGATCAGGGCGGCGAGCTGGGCCCGGGTGAGCCGGAGCGTGAGGTCTACCGGCCCGTCCGGTGGGTCGTCCTGCCGGATGAGCGCCCCGTTGGACAGCACCGTGCGGTAGCGGCGGCCCAGGTCGGTCAGGTGCCAGTCGATGGCCAGGCGCTCGTGCCAGGCCTTCGGGCCGTTCACCCGGACGGCGAGCGCGTCGAAGAGCCGCTCAGGGCTGAGCGCGGCCAGCGCGCCGGGCGCGACGCCCCCACCCGCCGAAGGGGCGATCCCCTCCGACAGCTCCAGCGCCCCCATCAGGTACGCGTTGCGCCAGGCGGCGTCGCGAGACCCGTGGCCCAGCCGCGTGTACACCTCGGCCAGCAGGTCGCGGGCCCGCTTGTTGCCCTCGTCCGCGAAGACCGCGTGGTTGAGCAACTGGGCGGCGAAACGCAGGTCGCCCTCGGCGGCGTACCGCTCGGCCAGCGCCACCACGGCGGGGCCGCCGCCCAGGCACTCGACGTAGCGGATCGCGCTCTGGCGGGGCGGGTGCTCCCACAGCCGTGCCGGGTTGCCGTCGAACCAGCCCAGGTAGTGCTGGTAGACGGCCCTGACGACGCCGGGCGCGCCCGGCAGGGCCGCGAGGGCGGGCGGCGGCTGCAGACACTCGGCGATCTCCTCGGCGGTCAGCCCCTTGTTCATCAGGCGCACGGTCTGGTCGTGCAGGTAGGCGTGCAGGTCCCGGTGCCGCTCCAGCAGGCGGGTGATCTCCCCGGCGCCCCGTACGGTCCCGTGGTGGGCGGCGAAGGCCACGTCCGCGCGGCCGGCGAAGAGCGTGACGGCCCGGGACAGGCAGCGTGTCCACCGGCGGGGGTCGCACGCGTCCGGCGGGTCGTCGGGGACGCTCACCGGCAGGCAGAGCGCCCGCCGCTCAGGCAGCAGGAACGCCAGCGCGGCGCCGGGCAGGGGCAGGAAGGCGAACCGCACCCCGTCGACCGTCTCCTCCTGGCCGGTCCGTTCGATCGCGGCCGTGGGCGGGAGCAGGGAGAGCGTCCCCGCCGAACGAGCCGGGCCGAGCCGTCCTCCCGGTCCCGCGGGCAGGGCGGGTCCGTACGTGTAGGCGGCCCTGCGGGCGGCGGCCGGGGCGGCGTACAGGAACTCCTCGGCGGCGCGGTCGAGGAAGCCGGCGGGCGCGAGCACGGGCACGCCGCCGGGGGTGACGCCGCGCGCGCCGCCGAAGCGGTCGGCCCGCGCGCCCGTGTAGACGACGCCGGTGACCGGGCGCTCGCCCCGATGCCGGCGGTAGAGCCGCAGCCCGGCGACGGCGCACTCGGTGGAGCGCAGCGGGTCCACGACCACGACCCCGGCGTCCCCTTCGACGAGGGTCAGGTGGCCCAGGTCGAGCCCGCGCACCTGGTAGACGCCCTCGGCCACCTCGTACAGGCCGTGCCGCCCGCGCGCTCCGGTCTCCCGCCACAGGCTGGGGTGCGCGGTGGCCGGACACTCCCCGTCGCCGCCGTACGAGTCCGCGTCCCACACCACCGTGCCGTCGGCGTCCCTCACCACGGTGGAGGTGAGCGGCGCGACGAACCCCACGCCCGCGTCGTCCGGCTCGTATGGAAGCTCGGCCATGCAGGTGAAGTGCCCGGAAAGTAGGAAATCACAGTCAACGTACGTCCGAAACACCATGAACCTCCCTTGGATTGACTTTTCGGGAAATAGTGGACATCTGGTGGCTTGGGTAGGTTCTGGGGCGTGGAAGCCTGCGTGTTCGATCTCGACGGTGTGCTGGTCGACTCCGAGCCGGTCTGGGAGGAGGTGCGGCGCGCCTTCGTCGCCGAGCACGGCGGCACCTGGCGCGCCGACACCCAGTCCCGCCTCATGGGCATGAGCACCGGCGAATGGTCGGCGTACCTGCACGAGCTCGGCGCCCGGTTCCCGCCGGACGAGATCGCCCGGCGGGTCGTCGACCTGATGGCCGAGCGCTACCGCGACCACCTGCCCCTGATGCGCGGCGCCCCTGAGGCCGTGCGGCGGCTCGCCGACCACTTCACGCTCGGGCTGGCCAGCTCCTCTCCCCGGCGGCTCATCGACGTGGTCCTGGAGTCCGGGGACCTGCACGACTGCTTCGACGCCACCGTCTCCACCGAGGAGGTGGCCCGCGGCAAGCCCGCGCCCGACGGCTACCTGGAGGCGGCCAGACGGCTGGGCGTCGAGCCGGGCGCATGCGTGGCGGTGGAGGACTCCGCCAACGGGCTGCGCTCGGCCGACGCGGCGGGCATGCGGGTCGTCGCCGTCCCCCATCCTCGCTACCCGCCCGGCCCGGACGCGCTCGCCCTCGCCTGGCGGGTGGTCGACGACCTGGACGCGCTGACCCCTGAGCTGCTCGGCGGGTGACCCGCTATCCTTTGGGAATCGTGCGAGACATCACGGTTTTCAGCGGAAGCGCCCACCCCGACCTCGCCGAGGAGATCTGCGCGAACCTCGGCGTCCCCCTCCATCCGGTGCGCGTCTCACGCTTCGCCAACGACGTCGTCGAGGTCCAGCTCCAGGCCAACTGCCGCGAGCGCGACGTCTTCCTGATCCAGCCGCTGGTGCCGCCCACCCAGGAACACCTGGTGGAGCTGCTGCTCATGCTCGACGCCGCGCGCGGCGCCTCGGCGGCGCGCACCACCGTCGTGATGCCCCACTACGCCTACGCCCGCTCCGACAAGAAGGACGCCCCGCGCATCTCCATGGGCGCCCGCCTGGTGGCCGACCTGATGGTGGCCGCCGGGGCGGGGCGGGTGCTGGCGATGACCCTTCACTCGCCGCAGGTGCACGGCTTCTTCAGCGTCCCGGTCGACCACCTGCACGCGCTGCGCGAACTGGCCGCCCACTTCGCCCGCCACGACCTGTCCAACACCGTCGTGATCTCCCCCGACCTGGGCAACGCCAAGGAGGCCGCCCACTTCGCCCGCCTCATCGGGACCGGCGTGGCGATGGGCGCCAAGCAGCGCTTCAGCGACGACCGAGTGGTGATCAGCTCGGTGATCGGCGACGTCGACGGCAAGGACGTGATCATCCTGGACGACGAGATCGCCAAGGGCAGCACGGTCATCGAGCTCCTCGACCGCCTCCGCGAGCGGAACGTCCGCTCCGTCAGCATCGCCTGCACCCACGGCCTGTTCTCCGACGGCGCGATCGAGCGCCTCGCCGCGCTGCCGGAGGTCCGGGAGATCGTCTGCACCAACACCGTCCCCCCGCCGCCCAAGGCCGGCGACAAGCTCACGGTCCTGTCCATCGCCCCCGCCCTCGCCGAGGCGATGCGCCGCATCCACTACGGCGAGTCCGTCAGCGCCCTGTTCGCCACCCCGTGACCCACCCGGGCGTCGCCGGAGCCCGCCCTTACGCGGAGATGCCGCCGTCGCTCTTGAGCAGCTGACCGTTGATCCACTGACCGCGCGGCGAGCACAGGAACTCCACCAGGTCGGCCGTGTCGCGCGGGGTGCCCAGACGGCCCAGCGGGGTGTGTTCGACGCAGGCGTCGCGCACCTCGCCGGACATCCAGCCGGTGTCGACGGGGCCGGGGTTGATCACGTTCGCGGTGACACCGAGGTGGCCCAGCTCACGGGCGGCGGCCAGGGTGATGCGGTCCAGCGCGCCCTTGCTCGCCCCGTACGGGAGGTTGCCGACGACGTGGTCACTGGTGAGCGCGACGATCCGGCCCGAGCCGGGCGCGCCCCTGAACCGGCGGCCGAACTCCCGGATCAGCAACCAGCTCGCCCGCGCGTTGACCGCGAAGTGGCGGTCGAAGCTCGCCACGGTGGTGTCGAGCAGCCCCGAGTCGACGGACTCGCAGTGGCACATCACCAGCGCGGTGACGTTCGCCAGCCGGCTCTCCACCTCGTCGAAGACCCGCGCCGGCGCCTCGGTCTCGACCAGGTCGGCCTCCACCGCCACGACGGCCGCGCCCTCAGCGGCCAGGGCCTTCCTGATCGCCTCGACGGCCCCTTCCTCGGCTCCCCACGTCATCCGCTCGTCGTAGGCCGTCCAGTACGTGAACCCGATGTCCCAGCCCGAGGCGGCCAGCCGCGTCGCGATCCCGGCCCCGATGCCCACGGTCCTGCCCACCCCCGTGATCAGCGCCACAGGCCGCGCACTCTGCTCGACGCTCATCCAGAGATCGTCTCCGAGCGGGTTGTCCGGAGCAACGCCTTTTCCTCAGCTTCCTCAGCCGAAGAGCTGGTCAAGGAAGTCGACCAGCGCCGCACGCCGCAACCATCTCTCCAGCGTCACGGTGTCGGTGCAGGACATGACCCGCTGCCGCTCATCCTCGCTCGGCCGCAATCCCCGCGTCTCCAGGACGAGCAGCACAGCCTGCGCCTTGCCTTTCGCCTCGCCTTTCGCCTCGCCTTCGGCCTTACCTTCGGCCTTGCCTCGGGCGATCAGGCTCTGCGCGTACTTTCCCTGGTACAGGAAGGTCTCTGTGGCCATGAGCCGCTCCATCTCCTTCTGCGCGGCGCCCCTGAGGGTCATGGTCATGTACTCAGCGTAATGCCCCGCCTTCGCGGGGCCGATGTGATTCAGGGCTGTCGCTGGGCAAGCGGCGGCGCGCTGGAGCTGTACGGGTCCTCGCCGCAAGGGCTGATCCGAGACGCTCGGATGAGGACGGCGAAGCCTCGGATCATTCGAATAGCTTGCCCACGGAGTCGACGAGAACGGCCCGCCGCAGCCACCTCTCCAGCGTCCCGATGTCGGTGCAGGACATGACCCGCTGCCGCTCATCCTCACTCGGCCGCAATCCCCGCGTCTCCAGGACGAGCAGCACAGCCTGCGCCTCGCCTTTCGCCTTGCCTTTCGCCTCGCCTTTCGCCTCGCCTTCGGCCTTACCTTCGGCCTTGCCTCGGGCGATCAGGCTCTGCGCGTACTTTCCCTGGTACAGGAAGGTCTCTGTGGCCATGAGCCGCTCCATCTCCTTCTGCGCGTCGCCCCTGAGGGCCACGGTGACATACTCAGCGTAACGTCTCGCCTGCTCAGGGTCGATGTGGTCCAGGGCTTCGACCAGAGCGGCGAGGATGGCGTTGATCCTCGGGTCCTGGCTGTGGGTGATGGCGGAGATGGCCGCGAGGCCGATGTTGCCGACGGCCTCCGCGACCTCGGTGACGGCCGGGGTGTTGTCGGGTCCGATGACGAGAGGGCTCAGGGTGAGTCCTGGATGGCCGGTCTCGATACGCCGGGAGGCCCACTCGGCGGTGGCGCGGTCCGGACAGATGACGACCAGGCAGGCTTGGCAGGCGTCACGAGCACGCAGGTTGGCTATGTAGGCCAGCCAGGTCCGGTGTTTGGTGTCATCGGGCTGGAGCTGGACCTCGGTGATGACGCCCAGCCGCCGGCCGTCGCCTTCGGTGTAGAGGAGGGCTGCGTCCGCCCGGTAGACGGAAGGGCTGATCTCGGACAGCTCGTTGGAGATGACCTGGGCATCGGTGGGGGTCAGGGGCAGTCCGAACAGGGCGCGCAGCAGGTGCGCGGTCCGTTCGGGTTCGAGGGTGGCGATGCCGACCAACCCTTCGTGGAGAGCGGTGACCATGACCGGGAATATTACTCACAGAGACGGAACGATTACTCTTGGTTTCCTGAGAAAGGACGCGAGGAAGCGGAAGGGCGGTCTCGGCCTGATCGCCGTGCTTGGGGCGGAGGGAGCTCGTGCTGGGCGTTCTGGCCACGGCTAGGGTGGCTCTGGGCCTACCGGAAGGGCGATCGATATGGAAATCAGACGGTCCTACTTAACCGCCGCGGAGTCGGCCGTGGCGCTCCTGCGCGACCCCTCGGTGGCCGCGGCCTGGGCCAAGCCGAGCGCGCTGATCGAGTTCAGCGTCGCGGGCCTGGCCGGTCACCTGGCGAACCAGTTCGTCAGGGTGGACGGCCTGCTGAAGTCTGCGGACGAGGCGGCCGGCGAGCCGGTCACCCTGCTGGAGCACTACTCACGTTCGCCGTGGGTGCAGGCGGGCCTCGACCACGAGAGCAACGTGAGCATCAGGCGCGGCGGCGAGCAGGTCGCCGCCGACGGGCCGACGGCGCTCGCCGACCGTGCCGCGGAGCTGCTGGAGAGCCAGCGGCGGGCGTTGCCGGCGCAGCCGTCCGGCCGGGTGGTCCACCTGCCGTGGGCGGGCTGGTCGCTGACGCTGGACGACTTCCTGCTCACCCGGGTGACGGAGCTGGTCGTGCACTCCGACGACCTGGCGGCGAGCGTCGGCGTACCGACGCCCGAGCTGCCGGCGGACGTCGTCGACCCGGTGGTGGACCTGCTGGCCCGGCTGGCCGTGCGCCGTCACGGCGCGACGGCCGTGATCCGCACGCTGAGCCGGGCCGAACGGTCCCCGGCCACGATCAGCGCGTTTTAGCGATCACCGCCGACTGACTCCGCCGCCTCAGCCGACCGCTCCGCCGCGCCGACCGACTCCGCCGCGTCAGCCGGTGGCCTCCGCGTAGTAGCAGGCCGCCTGGGCTCCGGTGGCGGCGGGCAGGATGTTCAGGGGCTCGTTTCGGCACCGGCCGTCCACACCCGCCTCGGCGGCCTTGCCGGAGGCGAGCACCTGGCAGCGGGCGTGGAAGCGGCAGCCCCCAGGGATCCTGGTCGGGTCCGGCGGCTCGCCGGTCAGCACCACCCGCTCCGGCGACTCGGGCAGCACCGACAGCAGGGCCTGCGTGTACGGGTGACGCGGCGCGGTCAGCACCTGCTCGACCGGCCCGGACTCGACGACCCGGCCGAGGTACATCACCGCCACCCGGTCGGCGATGTTCCAGGCCAGTCCCAGGTCGTGCGTGACGACCAGGGCCGACAGTCCCAGCTCGTCGCGGAGCCTGAGCAGGAGCGCGAGGATCTCGCCTCGCACCGACGCGTCGAGCGAGGCCACCGGCTCGTCGGCGATCAGCACCTTCGGGTCCAGCGCCAGCGCCCCGGCGATCACGACGCGCTGCCGCTGCCCGCCGGACAGTTCGTGCGGGTAGCGCAGCAGGAAGCGCTCGGGGGGCCGCAGCCCGGCCCGGCCCAGTGCGGTGTTGACCACGTCCGCCTCGTCCGGCAGGCCGTGGATGCGCGGGCCCTCGGCCACCGCCTCGTAGACGGTGTGGCGCGGGTTCAGCGAGCCCATCGGGTCCTGCAGGACGAGCTGCACCTGCCTGCGGTACTCCTTGAGCGCCCGGGAGGTGTACTTCAGCGGCTCTCCCCCGTACCGGACCGTGCCGGAGGTGGGCTTCTCCAGGCCGAGCAGCGTGCGCGCGAGCGTGGTCTTGCCGCAGCCGGACTCGCCGACCAGCGCCACGATCTCGCCCTCGCCGACCGCGAGGTTCACGCCGTCGACGGCGCGGGCGCGCCGCCCGCGCGAGGTGAACTCCACGTGCAGGTCGCGGGCCTCCAGGAGGGTACGGCGGGCCGTGGTTACCTCTTCGGCCGGGGCCTGAGTCTCTGTCATGCGTCCTCCTGTACGCGGTCCCGCCCTTGGTCCCACCCGTGGTTCCGTACGTGGACGCAGGCGGCGGCGCGGCGGTCGCCGGCGGGCCACAGTTCGACGTCCAGCGTCGGGCACTCCTCCAGCGCGACCGGACAGCGCGGGTGGAACGAGCACCCCGTGGGCAGGTTCATCGGGTCCGGCGGGTCGCCGCCGAGGCCGCGCGGGGCCAGCCGGGACGCCGGGTCGCCGACCGTGGGGAAGGCGGCGGCCAGGGCCTGGCTGTAGGGGTGCCGGGGGTCGTGGAACACCTCGTGCGACGGGCCCTGCTCGACCACGCGGCCCGCGTACATGACCGCGAGCCGGTCGCACACGTCGGCGAGCACCGAGAGGTCGTGCGAGATCATGATCAGGGAGATGTCGTGCTCGGCCACCAGTTCCTTGATCAGCGTGAGGACCTGGGCCTGCACCATCACGTCGAGAGCCGTCGTCGGCTCGTCGGCGATGATGAGCCGGGGCGAGCAGGCGAGCGCCATCGCGATCATCACGCGCTGGCGCTGGCCGCCGGACAGCTCGTGCGGGTAGCTGCGGGCCCGCCAGGCGGGCAGGCCCACCTGTTCCAGCAGTTCGGCCACCCGCTTGCCGGCCTGGCCGGGCTTGGCCAGGCCGTGCACGAGGAGCGGTTCGGCGATCTGGTCGCCGATGCGGTGCACCGCGTTGAGCCCGTGCTGGGCCCCCTGGAACACGATCGACGCCTCGGCCCAGCGGACCGCGCGCAGGCGGCCCCATTTCATGGTGAGGACGTCCTCGCCGTCGAGCAGGATCCGGCCGGTGACGCGGGCGTCGCGCGGCAGCAGCCGCAGCAGCGCCATGGCCAGCGTCGACTTGCCGGATCCCGACTCGCCGGCGACCCCGAGCGCGGTCCCGCGGTCGAGGGTGAGCGACACGCCGCGCACGGCGGGCACCTCGCCCTCGGCGATGCGGTAGGTGACCGAGACGTCGTCCAGTTCTAGCAGGCTCATGCCTTCGTCCCCCGGAGTCGCGGGTTGAGCACGGTCTCCAGCGCCCGGCCGCAGAGCGTGAACGCCATGACGACCGCGAGGATGCACAGGCCGGGGATGAGGATGTACCACCAGGCTCCCTGGCCGGCCGCGTTCCAGTCGTAGGAGCCGCGCAGCATGGTGCCCCACGAGGTCTTGTTCGCGGTCACGCCGAGGAAGGCCAGCGTCGACTCGGTGACGATGGCGCTGGCGACCTCCAGCGTGGTGCTGGCCAGGAGCAGCGGGGCGACGTTCGGCAGCACGTGGCGGGTGGTGATGTGCCAGTGGCCGCCGCCGAGCGCCTTGGAGCGCTCGATGTACGGCCGCGCCTCCACGGCCAGGGTCTGCGCCCTGATCAGGCGGGCGGTCGACGGCCATGAGGTGACGCCGATCGCCATGATGATGGTGAACGTGCTGCCGCCGAGGATGGCCGCCAGCACCAGCGCGGTGATGAGCGAGGGCAGCACCAGGAACCAGTCGGTCACCCGCATGATGGCGGCGCCGATCCAGCCGCGGAAGTGGCCGGCGGCGATGCCGAGGATGGTGCCGATGGCCATGCTGACCAGCGCGGCCAGGAAGCCGATGAGGAGCGACGTGCGCGCGCCCCACCACACCATGAGCAGGATCGAGCGCCCTGACTCGTCGGTGCCGAACGGGTACTCCAGGCTGGGCGGGGCGAAGTCGGGCCCGGTGTTCTCGACCACGCTGGTGACGCCCTCGTCGATGAAGAGCGGCGCGACGACCGCGAGCGCCACGGCGACGACGAGGATGGCCAGCCCGGTGACGCCGGCGCGCTGACGGCGGAAGCCGTCCCAGAACCGGCCCAGCGCCCGCTTCCTGCGGGTCCACGTGATGGCGCTCATGCGGACCTCACCCTCGGGTCGAGGATGTGGTAGACGACGTCGGCCAGCGTGTTCATGACGATCACCGCGACCGTGATGAGCATGAACGTCCCTTGCATGAGCGTGAAGTCGGGCACCGAGATCGCGTCGTAGAACAGCTTGCCGAGCCCCGGCCAGCTGAAGACGGTCTCGACCGTGACCGCGCCGCCGACGACGAATCCGATCCGCATGAACACCAGCGTCACCGTGGGCAGCAGCGCGTTGGGCACGGCGTGCCTGCGGCGCACCTCGTCGTCGCGCATGCCCTTGGCCCGCGCGGTGTTGATGTAGTCCTGGCCCACCTCGTCGAGCAGGGACGAGCGCATGACCAGCAGGTACTGCGCGTACACCACGCCGACCAGGGTGAGGCATGGCAGCACCATGTGCCAGGCCACGTCCAGGACGTAGCCGAAGCCGTCGGGCGCGTCGACGCTCTCGATGCCCCGCGACGGGAAGATCTTGAGCCAGGCGCCG
Source organism: Nonomuraea corallina (assembly GCF_027620315.1). Lineage (GTDB taxonomy): Bacteria > Actinomycetota > Actinomycetes > Streptosporangiales > Streptosporangiaceae > Nonomuraea > Nonomuraea corallina. The sequence goes on from NZ_JAPNNL010000010.1 coordinate 75,238, forward strand.
AAGACCATGAGCAGCAGCAGGCCGAGCCAGAACGTGGGCACCGACCACAGCACGAGCGAGGTGGCCGTGGAGAACCGGTCGAACCGGCTGCCCGGCCGCCATCCGGCCCGGGTGCCCTGCCAGAGCCCCAGGCTGACCGCGATGAAGAGGCCCACCCCCGCGAGCAGCAGCGTCGGCCCGAGGCGCTCGCCGATGAGGTCGAGGACCGGCCGCTTGTACTCGTAGGAGGTGCCGAGGTCGAGGCGGAGCGTCTGGCCGACGAAGTCGAAGAACTGGTCGGTCAGCGGCTTGTCCAGGCCGAGCCGGCGCCGTTCCAGGTCGAGCTGCTCGGGGGTCATGTTGCGGCCCTGCGCGAGGTTCCGTACCGGATCTCCGGGGAGGAGGCGGAACAGGAAGAACGTCGCGATGATCACCATCGCGATGCTGAGCAACGCCCCGCCCGCCTTGGTGAGCGCGTAACGCAGCACGCCGTGGCGGGCGGGGCGGTCGTCACCAGCGGGGCCCGCCGCCTGCGCGGCGGCGGGCTCTGCTGCTTCGAGCGGTGCGGTCATTCGCGGTCGTCCGCCACGGACTTGCGCCGCCGCAGGAGGAAGTATCCGCCCACGCCGAGGGCGACCGCGCCACCGACCAGGATGGCGATCAGGGTGGCGGCGCTGGAGCCGCCCTCCTCGGACTCGGCGGAGGACTCGACGGCCTCCAGCGAGTAGAACGGCCAGAAGCTGCTGGCGCCGTACAGGATGCCGTCCTGCTCGGGCACGGAGGTGATGCTCTTGATCCGGTCCTTGCGGTAGCCCTCGAGGTCGTTGGTGTAGTAGATCGCGATGACCGGGGCGTCGGTGTAGAGGCGCTCCTGCATCTGCTTGATCAGCTCGGCGCGCTTGGGCCGGTCGAGCTCCTTGAGCTGCTCCTGGTAGAGCTTCTCGAAGGTCTCGTCGCAGTAGAAGGACTCGGTGCCGCCGCCTTCGCCCGACGGGGTCGGCCGCCGGCTGCACAGGTGCGTCGCGAGGACCTCCTCCGGGTCGGGGTTGACCGACCAGCCGGAGATCGCGATGTCGAACAGGCCGGTGACGCCGGTCTCCTCGGTGAACTTGCTGGAGTCGAGCTTCTTGGTGGTCAGCGTGACGCCGATCTCCTTGAAGAAGCCGGTCAGGTACTCGGCGAGCTTGTCCTCGATCGGGGTGTCGGTGTGGATGCTGAAGCGGAACTCCAGCTTGCGGTCACCGTCGGGCATGGTGCGGACGCCGTCGGGGCCCTTCTTGTAGCCCGCGTCGTCGAGGATCTGGTTGGCCTTGGCCGGGTCGTAGGAGACCTTGGTGTCGCCGGTGGCCTCCCAGAAGAAGTCCGTGTACATGGGCGGCACGATCGAGCCGTGGGCGGGCTTGGCCAGGCCGTTCTGCACCTCGGCGACGAGCCTGTCCTTGTCGATGGCGTGGTGCAGCGCCTGGCGGACCTTCTGGTCCTTCAGCGCCGGGTGGCCGTCGCCCACCTCCTTGTCGTCGGTGGTGGTGGCGCCGTGGTTGATCTGCAGGTAGGCGGCGCGGCGGCCCTGCTGGTTCCACTGCACGATGTTCGGGTCGCCCTTGAGCGACTCGTACTCCGGCGGGTTGAGCCGGCCGATGAGGTCGATCTCGCCGTTCTTCAGCCCGATGATGGAGGCGGCCGGGTTCTCGTAGAAGACGACCTGCAGTTCGTCGATCTTGGGGGCGCCGCGCCAGTAGTCGGGGTTGGCCTTCAGCTTGACGTACTGGTCCTTTTTGTGTTCGACGGCGATGTACGGGCCGCTGGTCACGGCGGGGTACTGGTCGCCGGAGAAGTCCGCGATGTTGGTGACCTTCTCCCAGACATGCTTGGGCATGATCGGGATCGGGTTCTCCAGGATGGACGCCTGGGGGTTCTTCAGCTTGATGACCAGGTCCTGGCCGTTGGCGGTGACGCTCTCGAAGTTCTCCACGGCCGGGCCGTTGGCGGTCTTCGCGGCGTCATCCGTCATGATCTTGTTGAAGGTCCAGGCGGCGTCCTCGGCCGTGATCGGCTGCCCGTCGGACCACTTGGCCGTGCGGATCTTGAAGGTCCACGTAAGGCCGTCGTCGGAGCTGCTCCACGACTCGGCGAGGTCGGGGCTGGGCTTCAGCGTCTTGTGGTCGGGGACCGTCAGGAAGCCGTACATCCAGCGGTGGATCGAGGTCGACACCAAGCGGACGGCGAGGAAGGGGTTCATCGAGTCAACGGCCTGGGTCGCGCCCACGCGGACGATCTTCTTCCCCGCCGCAGGATCCTGCGCTAACGCCACCTGACCCTGACCTACCACCAAGAGCGCGACGCCCATGACCGCCAGGCGTGCGAACCATTTCCTCATGTGTGCCTCACCTTCAGGCGGGGGGTTATCTGTGTAGAGCACGGCACACCATAGGAACGTCGCATGTCAACGAGTTGCGGAGGATTGTTTCATCTTCGTTTCCTTTCGCGGTGTAAATTTTCAGCGCGAATCGGACACCCGCCCCTGGTCGACCACGAGTCTCCTGCCGACGCTGACCGCCTCCAGCATGCGGCGGTCGTGCGTGACGAGCAGGAGCGTGCCGGGATAGCCCGCCAGCGCCGACTCCAGTTGCTCGATGGCGGGCAGGTCCAGGTGGTTCGTCGGCTCGTCGAGCACCAGCAGGTTGACGCCCCTGGCCTGCAGCAGCGCCAGCGCGGCCCGGGTGCGCTCGCCGGGCGAGAGCGTCGTCGCGGGGCGCAGCACGTGGTGCGCCCTCAGCCCGAACTTGGCCAGCAGCGTGCGCGCCTCCCCCGGCGCCAGGCCGGCGTGCGCGGTGAACGCGTCGAGCAGCGCCTCCTCCCCCTCGAACAGCCCGCGCGCCTGGTCGACCTCGCCCACCACCACGCCGGAGCCGAGGGAGGCATGCCCCTCGTCCAGCGGGACCCGTCCGAGCAGGGCGCCCAGCAGCGTGGTCTTGCCCGAGCCGTTGGCGCCGGTGATCGCCACCCGCTCGGCCCAGCCGATCTCCAGGTCGACCGGTCCGAGCGTGAAACCACCGCGCCTGACGACGGCGCCGCGCAGCGTCGCCACCACCGCGCCGGACCGGGGCGCGACGGCGATCTCCATGCGCAGCTCCCACTCCTTGCGCGGCTCCTCGACCTCCTCCAGCCGCTCCAGCAGCCTCTCCGTCTGCCGGGCCTTGGCGGCCTGCTTCTCGGTCGTCTCCACCCGGGCGTTGCGGCCGATCTTGTCGTTGTCGGACATCTTGCGGCGGGCGTTCTTGACGCCCTTCTCCATCCACGCCCGCTGCTTGCGGGCGCGTCCCTCCAGCTCGGCGCGGGTCTCCGCGTACTCCTCGTAACGCTCCCTGACGTGCCGTCTGGCGACCTCGCGCTCCTCCAGGTACGCCTGGTAACCGCCGCCGAACAGGTGGACCCGCTGCTGGGCCAGGTCGAGCTCCAGCACGTCGGTGACGGTCCTGGCCAGGAACTCGCGGTCGTGGCTGACCACGACGGTGCCGGGCCGCAACCCCTTGACGAAGGACTCCAGCCGGTCGAGGCCGTCGAGGTCCAGGTCGTTGGTGGGCTCGTCGAGCAGGAACAGGTCATAGCGGCTGAGCAGCAGCGAGGCCAGCCCGGCCCGCGCCGCCTGGCCGCCCGACAGCGAGGTCATCGGCTGGTCGAGCGCCACCGGCAGCCCGACGGCCTCGGCGCGCTCGTCGAGGTCGGCGCCGCCCAGCGCCAGCCAGCGCTCCAGCGCCAGGCTGTAGGCGTCGTCGGCGCCGGGCGCCTGCTCGGCCAGCGCCTGCGCGGTGGAGTCCAGGTCGCGCTGGGCCCGCGCGACGCCGGTGCGGCGGGCCAGGAACTCCATGACGGTCTCGCCGGGCCTGCGGTCGGGCTCCTGCGGCAGGTAGCCGACGGTGGCGGTGGCCGGGCTGAGCCGGATCTCGCCCTCCTCAGGCCGGTCGAGGCCGGCCAGCATGCGCAGCAGGGTCGACTTGCCCGCGCCGTTGGCCCCCACCAGCCCGATCACGTCACCCGGGCTGACGGTCAGGTCGAGCCCCGAGAACAGCACCCGCTCCCCGTGACCGGCGGCCAGCCCCCGCACCACCATGGTCGCACTCATGGACGGCGATGCTACTAGGGCGAGCCGGATGTCCCTTTTCGCCACGTACGCGCCCGGCGCGTATAGATCGGAACCTTTCGGATAGTGGGTGGGAAACCATCGGACTATCGGGAGCCATCATGCTGCAGGACAAGACCATCGCGTTCCTGGTCGCGCCCGAAGGCGCCGAACAGGTCGAGCTCACCGAACCCTGGAAGGCGGTCAAGCAGGCCGGCGGCACCCCCAAGCTGATCTCCACCAAGCCCGGGCAGGTACAGGCCTTCAACCACCTCGACAAGGCCGACTCCTTCGCCGTGGACGCGACGGTGGACGAGGTGACGGCGGCCGACTTCGACGGGCTCGTGCTGCCCGGCGGCGTCGCCAACCCCGACCTCCTGCGCACCGACGCCAAGGCGGTGCGGTTCGTCCAGGACTTCTTCCAGAGCGGCAAGCCGGTGGCGGCCATCTGCCACGCACCATGGACGCTGATCGAGGCCGACGCCGTACGCGGGCGGAGGCTGACCTCCTGGCCGAGCCTGCAGACCGACCTGCGCAACGCCGGCGCCACGTGGGCCGACGAGGAGGTCGTGATCTGCGAGGGCGGGCCGAACAAGCTGGTCACCAGCCGTAAGCCGGACGACCTCAAGGCGTTCTGCCAGGCCACGGTGGACGTGCTGGGCGGC
>NZ_JAPNNL010000100.1 GCF_027620315.1 Nonomuraea corallina
CGGGGTCGGCGCCGACGGTCTCGGGGAAGCGGTCGTCGTGGCCGCGGGCGAGGACGTAGCCGAGCTTGGTCTCAGTGCTGGTCTCGGTGCTGGTCTCTGTACCGGTCTCTGTACCGGTTTCGGTGCCGGTCTCGGTGCTGGTCACGGTGCCGCCCGCCTCCCGGACGGCGGCGAGCGCGCTGGAACGCCGGCCGTCGGCGTAGAAGACGAGGTACTCGGTGTCCGCCGTGGCGGCGGCCGCCGGGGTCGCGGGGGCGGAGGGGGTGCAGGCGGTGAGCGTGACCGCCGTGGCCAGCGCTGTAAGGATGGGAGCAATTCGCCGCATTTCTCCCCTATCTTATGTCTTCTCCGAGAATGTGCATCTTCCCGACCTGCGGCAACTGATGCAACCCCTGCCCCGGTACGCCCCTCCCCCGGACAGCGCGAACGCCCGCCCCGGCGAGCGGGACGGGCGTTCGCGGACGCGTCAGACGAGCGGACGGGCCGTCGGCAGGATCGGGTACGGCAGCGCCGTGTCACCGGTCAGGTAACGGTCGACGCCGCTGGCGGCGGCGCGGCCCTCGGCGATCGCCCAGACGATGAGCGACTGACCGCGGCCCATGTCGCCGGCCACGAACACGCCGTCGACCTTGGACATGTAGGTCTTGTCACGCGCGACGTTGCCCCGGGCGTCGAAGAACCCCTCGCCGCCCAGCTCCGCCAGGTCCGCGAGCAGCGGGCCCCGCTCCGGGCCGACGAAGCCCATGGAGAGCGTGACCAGCTCTGCCGGGATCTCCCGCTCGGTGCCGGGGATCGGCTTGAAGCCGGCCTGCGGCCCCTCGACCTCGATCAGGCGCAGCGCCCTGACGTTGCCGTCGGAGTCGCCGGCGAACTCGGTGGTGGACACCGCGTACACCCGCTCCCCGCCCTGGACGGCGAGCTCCTCGTGGGCGCTCTCCATCTTGAACAGGATCGGGAACGTCGGCCACGGCTGCCCCGCCGGCCGCGCGGCCGGCGGCTGGGGCATGATCTCCAGCTGGGTGACGGACGCGGCGCCCTGCCGGATGGCGGTGCCGATGCAGTCGGCGCCGGTGTCGCCGCCGCCGATGACCACGACGTGCCTGCCCTCGGCGGAGATCGGGGAGACCTGGAGGTCGCCCTCCTGGACCTTGTTGGCCAGCGGCAGGTACTCCATCGCCTGGTGGACGCCCTTGAGGTCGCGGCCCGGCACCGGCAGGTCGCGCCACTGGGTGGCGCCGCCGCACAGCACCACCGCGTCGTACTGCTCGCGCAGCTCGGCGGCGGTGACGTCGAGGCCGACGTTCACACTGGTGCGGAACTCGGTGCCCTCGGCCCGCATCTGCGCCAGCCGGCGGTCGATGTGCCGCTTCTCCATCTTGAACTCGGGGATGCCGTAGCGCAGCAGGCCGCCGACCCGGTCGGCGCGCTCGTACACCACCACGTCGTGACCGGCGCGGGTGAGCTGCTGGGCGGCGGCCAGCCCGGCCGGGCCGGAGCCGACCACGGCCACCCGCTTGCCGGTCTTGCGCCGCGGTGGCTGCGGGGTGACCCAGCCCTCGGCGAACGCGCGGTCGATGATCTCGACCTCGACCCGCTTGATCGCCACCGGGTCGGCGTTGATGCCGAGCACGCACGCCGCCTCGCACGGAGCCGGGCAGAGCCTGCCGGTGAACTCCGGGAAGTTGTTCGTGGCGTGCAGCCGCTCGATCGCCTCGCGCCAGTCGGTGCGGTAAACCAGGTCGTTCCACTCGGGGATGAGGTTGCCCAGCGGGCAGCCGTTGTGGCAGAACGGGATGCCGCAGTCCATGCAGCGGGCCGCCTGCTTGGTCAGCTTGTCCTGCGAGAAGTCCTGGTAGACCTCACGCCAGTCGCCGATGCGGACGTCGACCGGGCGGCGCGCCGGCAGCTCCCGCTCGTGCGTGAGGAACCCCTTGGGGTCAGCCATCGGTACGCCTCCCTTAACCCTGAACGTCGTTGGTCGAGCACAGTCCGCCTTCATGGCCATGCTCCTTGCGGCGGGTCACGACTGCACCGCGGCCGCCATGACGGCCTCGTCGATGTCCCTGCCTTCGATCCTGGCGGCCTCCGCGGCCTCCAGGACCCGCTTGTAGTCGGTCGGCATGATCTTGCCGAACCGGCCGAGCGCGGCGTCCCAGTCGGCCAGCAGCTGCTTGGCGGCCGGGGAGCCGGTCTCGGCGAAGTGCTTCTCGACGGCCTCCTTGAGGAAGTCGGCGTCCTCCCCGGTGAGCGCCTCGATGGCGACCATCTCCCGGTTGACCCGCTCGGCCTTGAGGTCGAGCAGGTAGGCGACGCCGCCGGACATGCCGGCCGCGAAGTTGCGCCCGGTGGGGCCGAGCACGACCACCTTGCCGCCGGTCATGTACTCGCACCCGTGGTCGCCGACGCCCTCGACGACCGCGGTCGCGCCGGAGTTGCGCACGCAGAACCGCTCCCCGGCGACGCCGCGGATGAACACCTCTCCGGACGTGGCGCCGTACAGGCCGACGTTCCCGGCGATGATGTGGCCGTCGAGCGGCGCCTCCTCGTACGGCCGGAGCGTGATGCGCCCGCCGGACAGGCCCTTGCCGACGTAGTCGTTGGCGTCGCCGGTGAGCCGCAGCGTGATGCCGCGGGGCACGAACGCGCCGAACGAGTTGCCCGCCGAGCCGGTGAAGGAGATGTCGATGGTGTTGTCGGGCAGGCCCTTGCCGCCGTGGCGCTTGGTGACCTGGTAGCCCAGCATGGTGCCGACCGTGCGGTTCACGTTGCGGATCGGCAGGTCCAGCGTGACCGGCGTGCCGTCGTTGAGCGCGCCCTCGGCCAGCTGGATGAGGGTGTTGTCCAGGGCGTGCTCCAGGCCGTGGTCCTGGGCGCCGACCCGGCGCAGCGCCGCGCTCGCGGGCAGCTCCGGACGGTGCAGGATCGGCGACAGGTCGAGCCCGCTCGCCTTCCAGTGGTCCTCGGCGGCCGTGGTGTCGAGCATCTCGACGTGCCCGATGGCCTCGTCGAGCGAGCGGAAGCCCAGCTCGGCGAGATACTCGCGGATCTCCTCGGCGATGAACTCGAAGAAGTTGACCACGAACTCCGGCTTGCCGCTGAACCGCCTGCGCAGCTCAGGGTTCTGCGTGGCGACGCCCACCGGGCAGGTGTCGAGGTGGCAGACCCGCATCATCACGCAGCCGCTGACCACGAGGGGCGCGGTGGCGAAACCGTACTCCTCGGCGCCCAGCAGGGCGGCGATGACCACGTCCCTGCCGGTCTTGAGCTGGCCGTCGACCTGCACCACGATGCGGTCGCGCAGGTTGTTGAGCAGCAGCGTCTGCTGGGTCTCGGCCAGGCCGAGCTCCCACGGCGCGCCCGCGTGCTTGAGGCTGGTCAGCGGGGAGGCGCCGGTGCCGCCGTCGTGGCCGGAGATGAGCACCACGTCGGCGTGCGCCTTGGACACCCCGGCCGCGACCGTGCCGACGCCCACCTCGGCGACCAGCTTCACGTGGACCCTGGACTCCGGGTTGGCGTTCTTCAGGTCGTGGATGAGCTGGGCCAGGTCCTCGATCGAGTAGATGTCGTGGTGCGGCGGCGGCGAGATGAGGCCGACGCCGGGCGTGGAGTGGCGGGTCTTGGCGATCCACGGGTAGACCTTGTGGCCGGGCAGCTGGCCGCCCTCGCCGGGCTTGGCGCCCTGGGCCATCTTGATCTGCAGGTCGTCGGCGTTCACCAGGTATTCGGAGGTGACGCCGAACCGGCCGGAGGCCACCTGCTTGATCGCCGAGCGGCGGGCCGGGTCGTAGAGCCGCTCGGGGTCCTCGCCGCCCTCGCCGGTGTTGGACTTGCCGCCCAGCCGGTTCATCGCGATGGCGAGCGTCTCGTGCGCCTCCATCGAGATCGAGCCGTACGACATCGCGCCCGTGGAGAACCGCTTGACGATCTCCGAAGCGGGCTCGACCTCCTCGATCGGGATCGCCTTGCCGGGACGGAGCTTGAACAGGCCGCGCAGGGTCATCAGCCGCTCCGCCTGGGAGTCGACCAGGCCGGTGTACTCCTTGAAGATCTCGTAGCGGCGGGTGCGGGTGGCGTGCTGCAGCTTGAAGACGGTCTCGGGGTTGAACAGGTGGGGCTCGCCCTCGCGCCGCCACTGGTACTCGCCGCCGACCTGGAGCCGGCGGTGGGCGTTCTCGGCCCTCGGGTAGGCGTGCCGGTGACGCTCGGCGGCCTCCCTGGCGAGCACGTCGAAGCCGACGCCGCCGAGCCGCGAGGTGGTGCCGGTGAAGCAGGAGTCGATGACCTCCTGGCTGAGCCCGAGCGCCTCGAAGATCTGCGCGCCGGTGTAGGAGGCCACGGTCGACACGCCCATCTTGGACATGATCTTGATGACGCCCTTGCCGTACGCCTTGATCAGGTTGCGCACGGCCTTGCGCTTGTCGATCCGCAGCGCGCCGCCGTCCACCAGGTCCTCGACGGTCTCGATGGCGAGGTACGGGTTGACCGCGCCGGCGCCGTAGCCGATCAGCAGCGCCATGTGGTGGCACTCGCGGGCCTCGCCGGTCTCGACCACCAGGCCGATCTTGGTCCGGGTCTTCTCCTGGATGAGGTGGTGGTGCACCGCGCCGGTGAGCAGCAACGACGGGATGGGCGCGAGCGCCTCGCCGGAGCCGCGGTCGGACAGCACGATCACCCGGGCGCCGTCGGCGATGGCCTGCGAGACCTCGGCCCGGATCTCGTCCAGGCGGTGCAGCAGCGCCTCGCCGCCGCCCGCGACCTCGTACAGGCCGGAGACGACGTGCGGGTGGAGGCCCGGCAGGTCGTGCTCGTCGTTGATGTGGATGATCTTCGCGAGCTCGTCGTTGTCGATCACCGGGTACGGCAGCACGAGCTGGCGGCAGGACGTCGGGCCGGGGTCGAGCAGGTTGCCCTCGGGGCCGAGCGTGCTGGCCAGGCTGGTCACCAGCTCCTCGCGGAGCGCGTCCAGCGGCGGGTTGGTCACCTGGGCGAACAGCTGGCTGAAGTAGTCGAACAGCAGCCTGGGCTTCTCGCTGAGCACCGCGACCGGGGTGTCGGTGCCCATGGAGCCGATCGGCTCGATGCCGGAGCGGGCCATCGGGCTGAGGATGACGCGCAGCTCCTCCTCGGTGTAGCCGAAGGTCTGCTGCCGCTTGACGAGCGCCTCGTGGCTGGGGATCTCCCGCTGCCGCGCGGGCAGCTCCTCGAACCTGACCAGCCCGGCGTGCAGCCACTCCTGGTACGGCAGCGCGGCGGCCAGCTCGGCCTTGATCTCGTCATCCTCGATGATCTTGCCGCGGGCGGTGTCGATGAGGAACATCCGGCCCGGCTGCAGGCGGCCCTTGCGGACCACGTCCTCGGGCTTGAAGTCGAGCACCCCCGCCTCGGAGGCGAGCACGACGAGCCCGTCGGCGGTGACCCAGAAGCGGCCGGGGCGCAGGCCGTTGCGGTCGAGCACGGCGCCGGCGAGCGTGCCGTCGGTGAACGTGATCGACGCCGGGCCGTCCCAGGCCTCCATCATGGAGGAGTGGAACTCGTAGAAGGCGCGGCGCGCGGGATCCATCTCGGTGTGGTTCTCCCACGCCTCCGGGATCATCATGAGCACGGCGTGCGGCAGGCTGCGTCCGCCGAGGTGGAGCAGCTCCAGCACCTCGTCGAAGGAGGCGGTGTCGCTCGCGTCGGGGTCGCAGATCGGGAAGAGCCGCGCCAGGTCGCCGGGGATCAGGTCGGAGGCCAGCATGGCCTCGCGGGCGCGCATCCAGTTGCGGTTGCCCTTGACCGTGTTGATCTCGCCGTTGTGCGCGACGTAGCGGTACGGGTGGGCGAGCGGCCAGCTCGGGAAGGTGTTGGTGGAGAAGCGCGAGTGGACCAGCGCGATCGCGCTCTCGTAGCGCTCGTCGGACAGGTCCGGGAAGAACGGCTCGACCTGGTCGGGCGTGAGCATGCCCTTGTAGACGACCGTGCGCGCCGACAGGGACGGGAAGTAGACGTCCACCTCGTGCTCGGCCCGCTTGCGCAGGCAGAACGCGAGCCGGTCGAGTTCCGCCCCGCTCTCGCCGCCGGGCGAGGAGACGAAGAGCTGCTTGAAGTACGGCATGACCGCGCGGGCGGTCGGCCCCGGCAGCGTGTGGTCGACCGGCACGTCGCGCCAGCCGAGGACGGTCAGGCCCTCCTCGGCGGCGATCTCCTCGATCATGCCGGTGGCGATGGCCCGCGCCTGCTCGTCGATCGGCAGGAACGCGAGGCCGGTGGCGTACTGCCCGGCGCCGGGCAGCGGGAAGCCGGTGATCGCGCGGTAGAAGGCGTCGGGGATCTGGGTGAGGATCCCGGCTCCGTCGCCGGTGTCCGGCTCGCTACCCTTGGCCCCCCGGTGATCAAGATTGCACAGCGCCGTCAGAGCCTTGACCACGATCCCGTGCCCCCGGCGGCCCGCGACGTCGGCCACCATGGCGACACCACAGGCGTCATGCTCGTTGGCGGGGTGGTAGAGGCCCTGGGGCTCGGGGAACCCGAGGTGGGCAGCAGGCATTGCATCCCTCCCGTCGTCATCGTCTGTCTTGGACTGCTTACAGGCGGGGACGACGTTGGCCCTGCTGCGTTTCGTGTGTAGAGGTTACCGCACGCTGCCCGAATAGTGCCCATCGCGTCCACATCACGAACATTTCGCACGTTTCACCAGGTCAGCTGGCAGCCTCGTGACATCAGACGAACACGCAGGATTCGAGGACTGTGAACTTGGGTATGACGCCTTCTCAGGGCCGCCCCGTGGACGGGTGAGGCTTTCCGGACGCGCGACGGGGTTTTCGGACGCTCAGGTCGCGTCGAGGACGCGGGACTGGACGACGGCGCTCAGTCCGTCGAGATCGATGAGGGGCCGCACGAGGTCGGCGGCCGCGGCCCCCGGCGCGACCCCGGCCCAGCTGACCGTCACGTAGTGGCCCAGCGCGCGGACCTCCGCCCGGCTGCGGGCCGGGTCGAAGGCCACCGCCTGCCGGACGAACCCGTCCGAGGCGAGGGCCGCGACCAAGGCGTCGGCGGCGCGCCCGTCGGGGAGGTTGAGGATGACGAACTGCCCCGCCGCCCCCTCCCCCGCGTACGTCGCGCGCAGCGCCTGCGTGCATCCGCCGGCCTCGACCCCCCACAGCGCGTCCGCGCAGTCGGCGAACTCCTCGACGGCCTGGCGCCGCAGCTCCCCCAGGGTCCGCGTCGCGTCGGTGAAGACCTCGGCCGCCGTCAGCGGGCGGGGGTCGGCCTGGCGGGAGTCGACGAGCGCGTACAGCGCCGACGTGGGCTGGGCGCGCAGCGTCGCGGGGCGGGGCGCCTCCCGCCCCGACCACAGCCACGCCCCCGCCGCCAGGACGGCGAGCGCGGTCACCACCAGCGCCACGACGAGCCGGACCGGCACGCGGCCCTCCCGCGCCCCCTCCGGACGGTCGTCGCTGACGGGGCCGTCGGGTCCCCGGGAGCGGGCGCGCGTCACGAGCCCGGCCCGGTGATCGCCACGACCCGCTGGTAGACGGGCTTCTCGGCGCCGCGCAGGGTCAGGGCCAGCGACACGTAGTCGTCCCTGGCCGTCGGCTCCGCGCCGTCGGCCCTGCCGATCCACACCAGCCCCACGTAGTGGCCCAGAGCGTAGCCGCCCGCCTCGGTGTAGCCGCTCGCGGGGAAGGCCGCCTTCTCGCTCTTCAGCGGCAGGGTCCAGCCGCCCCGGTAGAGGGTCTTGAGCGACTCGACCAGCTCGGTGGCGGCCTGCCCGTCGCGCAGGTTGAGCAGGGTGTACTGGCCGACGTAACGGCCGTCGGAGCTGAGGTAGAGCCCGCGCGCGGCCTGGGTGCAGCCGGCCTGGGCCACCTGCTCGACCAGTTCCTCGCCCCACAGCGCGGCGGAGCAGTCGGCGTCGATCGCCCCGGCGACCAGCTTGAGCCTGAGCTTCTTCTCGCCGGTGAGCGTCTTCTGGGCGAAGACCTCCTTCTCGGTGAGGGGCGCGGCGTCCTTCTCGCGGTCGGAGACCGGATCGAACAGCTTGGGCGAGGACCAGCCGTGGAAGGTCTGCGGCAGCGCCGCGTCCGCCTGGGCCAGGGCCGCGCCCGTCCGGCGGTCGGGCGCGTAGGAGCCGAGCGAGGTCACCACGACGACGAGCCCTGCCCCGGCGGCCAGGGCGGCGACGACCGAGACGACGACGACGAGGAGCTTCTGCCGTTCGGGACGGACCCCCAGGTCGGTGAGGAGCGGGAGCTGCCAGTCCGAGCGCGGCGTCCGGCGGCGCCTGCGGGTGCGGGTCGGGCCGGTCACAGCGCCACGCCCTCGATCGCGTTGCCGAGCGCGAACGTCAGCCCGGCGGCCACGACGCCGACGATCAGCTGCCGCAGGCCCGAATACCACCAGCTGCGGGCGGTCACCGTCGAGGCGAGCGCGCCCGCGCCGAACAGCGCCGTGCACGACACCACGGCCGACACCCACAGCTCCGCCGCGCCGAACAGGTAGGGCAGCAGCGGCAGCGCGGCGCCGACGCCGAAGGACAGGAACGACGACACGGCCGCCAGTCTCGGCCTGGGCAGGTCGTCACGGGTGACGCCGAGCTCGCCGCGGGTGTGGAGCTCCAGCGCCTGATCCGGGTCACGGGAAAGCTGCCTGGCCACCTCGCCGGCGAGCGCCGGCTCGACGCCCCGGTCGATGAAGGAGCGGGTCAGCTCGGCCAGCTCGGCGTCGGGGTGGTCGGCCAGCTCGCGCGCCTCCACCTCGATCTCCCGCAGCGCCAGCTCACGCTGGCTGGCGACGGAGACGTACTCGCCGCCCGCCATGGAGAACGCGCCGGCGGCCAGCCCGGCGGCGCCCGCGAGCGCGATGACGCCGGTGTCGCCGGTGCCTCCGGCGACCCCGGCGATGAGCGCGAAGTTGGACACCAGGCCGTCCATCGCCCCGAACACGGACGGCCGCAGCCAGCCGCCGGTGACGTCGCGGTGCTGGTGGTGTGCCTCCGCGCGCTCACTCATCGGCTGTTCTTCTCCTCGGGTACGGCCTCGGCCTCCTGCCCGGCGGCCCGGGCCGGGGCCGCGGCCGGGTCCCCGGCGGCGCCCTCGGAGGTGTCCTTGGAGGTGTCCTTGGAGGTTTCTTCGGCGGTGTCCTTGGAGGCGTCTTCGGCCGCGTCCTCGGCGGGCCGGTCGTCGGCGGTCGCCGCGGCCTCGGCCTCGGGGTCGGCCTGCTCGGGCCGGTGCGCCGGGTCGGCGTCCTCGTCGGCCCGGACGTTGACGATCTCTTCGGAGGTCTTGTTCCTGGTGACCCAGAAGTAGACGAGGGCCCCGACGAAGAGCGCGATGGCGGTGAACTGGTTGATGCGCAGGCCCAGGAACTCCACCGCGTAGCCGATGCCGCCCACCGGGTCGATGCGCAGGCCCTCGATCCAGAACCGGCCCAGCGTGTAACCGGCGACGTAGAGGGCGAACAGCCGCCCGTGGTGCAGCGAGAACCGCTTGCCGGCGTAGATCAGGGCGAAGCCGAGCGCGACGTTCCACAGCGACTCGTACAGGAACGTCGGGTGGTAGAGCACGCCGGGCTCGCCGCCGTGCTCCAGGTCGATCTCCAGGCCCCACGGCAGCGTGGTGGGCGAGCCGTACAGCTCCTGGTTGAACCAGTTGCCCCAGCGGCCGATCGCCTGGGCGAAGGCGATGCCGGGCGCGACCGTGTCGGCGACGGCGCCGAGCGACAGCCCGCGCCGGCGGCACGCCCACCAGACGCCCACGCCGCCCAAGGCGATCGCGCCCCAGATGCCCAGACCGCCTTCCCAGATGAACAGCGCCTGGATGGGCTCCTTCTCCTGGCCGCTGAAGTAGAGCTGCCAGTCGGTGATGACGTGGTAGAGACGGCCGCCGATCAGACCGAAGATCACCGCGGGCACGGCGATGTCGATGATCGTGCCCTTCTCGCCGCCGCGAGCGCGCCAGCGGCGCTCGCCCAACCAGACGGCGACGACCACGCCGAGCACGATGCAGAGCGCGTAGGCCCTGATCGGAATGAATCCGAGATACCAGACCCCGTCGGAAGGGCTGGGAATCGAGGCTAGGGGCATGTCGGTGAGGGTAGCGGACACGGCGCTACTTGGCCGCCTCGGTGATGGTTTGGCGCAGCTCCTGCGGCGTGAACGCCACGCTGTTGTCGATCGCGGTGCCGTTGACCTTGATGGTCGGCGTGCCCTCGATCTTCTGCTCGTCGCCGATCTTCTGGCTGTAGGCGAGCTGGGCCTGCGCGTACTTCTGGGAGGTGACGCACTCGGCGAAGGCGGGGTCGGTGATGCCCGCGTCCTCGCCCCAGGCGACCAGATCGTCCAGCTTGAAGCCCTCGCCGGCCTCGCTGGGCTGGTTCTCGAAGAGCAGGTCGTGGTAGGTCATCCACTTGGCGCCCTCGGTGACGCACCGCGCGGCCGCGCCGGCCCGCACCGAGTTGGACTTGGTCGGCTCCTGGGAGAAGATCGTGATCGGGTGGAAGACGACCTTGGCCAGGCCCTCGGCGGCGAGGTTCTTCAAGGTGGGGCCGCTGACCCGCTCCAGCTCGCGGCAGGCGGGACACTGGTAGTCCTCGTAGACGTCGACCACCGGCCGCTCGACACCCTGCTTGGCCATCACCACGGCGCCGTCGGGCTGCACGGTGATGGGCGCCAGCGCCTCGCCGGCCTGCTCCGACTGCGACCTGCTCGCCGCGTACCACCAGCCCGCGCCGACGGCGGCGAGCGCGACCGCGCCGGCCGTCACGTAGGTGACGAGCTTCTTGCGCCGCTCCCGCACGCGGTCGGCGGCGCGCTGCTGCTCGATCTTCTCACGCGCCGACTTCGCCCGGTCGCCCTTGCCCATCGCCGTTCTCCTCTTCTGTGGTCAGGTGGTCCATCCCCGCCAGGCCCAGCGGCCGGTCGAGCGCGAAGCGCCCGGGCGGGAAGCGCACGATCCAGGCGCCCAGCAGCACGAAACCGAAGTCACGCAGGATGTCGACGAGGTACGTCGGCTCCTGTCCGGCGCCGAGCTCGCCGCCGCCGCCGAAGCAGCCGCAGTCGATGCGCAGCCCGTTGGCCCACGCCCAGGCGATGCCGAAGACGAAGGCCAGCATGAGCAGCGCGGCTGCCACCGCCGCGACCCTGGTCATGAGACCGATGACCAGCAGCACGCCGATCACGATCTCCGCGATCGGCAGGGCGTAGCCCACCGTCGTGGCCACCGAGTCGGGCAGCAGCTCGTACGCTCTGACCGCCACGACGGACTCGGACGGGTTGCCTATCTTGAGCCCACCGGCCGCGATCAGCACCCCGCCCAGGCCCAGCCGGGCGGCGGTCGTCACCCAGGGTACCGCCGATCTGGCGTTGCGTGACGCATCCGAGGCGTTCACGGGCTGTCTCCTCTTCGCTGTGTACCGGGAAAGCGCACAGTATCGGGAACCATCTGATCACGCTGCCGATAAGTCTCGGCTAAGCCTCGATTGCCGCAGGTGACCGGGGGCATGGCGAAGCTCCCCGGGCGTGCCGGGGAGCGGTCGGCGCCGGGTCAGCCGCGGGCGCGCACCCCCTGCGCCATGTCCCGGGCCAGCTCCTTGATCGCGTCGCGGCCCGCGGCCTCGTCGGGCGCGTCCAGCATGCGGCGGATGAAGGCCGAGCCGACGATGACGCCGTCGGCGTAACGGGCGACCTCGGCCGCCTGCTTGCCGGTGCCGACCCCGAGGCCGACGCACACGGGCAGGTCGGTGTGCGCGCGGGTGCGCTTGACCAGGCCCTCGGCCGCGACGTTGACCGACTCCCTGGCGCCCGTGACGCCCATGAGCGAGGCCGCGTACACGAACCCGGTGCAGCGGGCCACGACCGCCTGGATGCGCTCGTCGGTCGAGCTGGGCGCGACCAGGAACACGGTGTCGATGCCGGCCCCGGCGGACGCCTCGCACCACGGCCCCGACTCCTCGGGGGTCAGGTCGGGCGTGATGGTGCCGACGCCGCCGGCGCTCGCCAGGTCACGGGCGAAGCGGTCGGCGCCGTAGCGGTCGATCGGGTTCCAGTAGGTCATCACGAGCGTCGCCGCGCCGGTGGCCGCCACGCCCTCGACGGTGCGCAGCACGTCGGCGATGCGGGTGCCGTTGACCAGGGAGCGGTGCACCGCGTCCTGGATGGTCGGGCCGTCCATCAACGGGTCGGAGTAGGGCAGGCCGATCTCGATGACGTCGCAGCCCGCCTCGACCAGGGCCGCGGCCGCGGCGATGGCGCCGTCCTTGGTCGGGAAGCCCGCGGGCAGGTAGCCGACGAGGGCGGCCCGGTTGTCCGCCTTGGCCTTGGCGAACACCGTCTGGAGAGTCGTCATTGGTGGTCCTGGTCGTCAGAGGTTGAAGTACTTCATGGCCGTGCCCATGTCCTTGTCGCCACGGCCGGAGAGGTTGACCAGGATGGTCGCCCCGGGACCCAGCTCGCGGCCGAGCTCCAGCGCGCCGGCCAGCGCGTGGGAGGACTCGATGGCCGGGATGATGCCCTCGGTCCTGGCCAGCAGCGAGAACGCCTCCATGGCGGCGTCGTCGGTGACGCCGTGGTAGACGGCGCGGCCGCTGTCCTTGAGCCAGGCGTGCTCGGGGCCGACGCCGGGGTAGTCGAGACCGGCCGAGATCGAGTGGGACTCGATGGTCTGGCCCTCGTCGTCCTGCAGCACGTACGTGCGCGAGCCGTGGAGCACGCCGACCGACCCGGCGGTGAGGGTGAGGGCGTGCTCACCGCTCTCCAGGCCGTGTCCCGCGGCCTCGTAGCCGTGCAGCTGGACGCCCTCGTCGCCGATGAAGGCGTGGAAGATGCCGATGGCGTTGCTGCCGCCGCCGACGGCGGCGCACACGGCGGTGGGCAGCGCGCCGGTCAGCTCGATCATCTGGCGGCGGGCCTCGACGCCGATGATGCGGGCGAAGTCGCGCACGATCTCGGGGAACGGGTGCGGGCCCGCGACGGTGCCGAACAGGTAGTGGGTGGTGTCGACGTTGGTGACCCAGTCGCGGAACGCCTCGTTGATGGCGTCCTTGAGCGTCTTGGAGCCGTTGTGGACCGGGATGACCGTGGCGCCGAGCAGCTTCATCCTGGCGACGTTGAGCGCCTGGCGCTCGCAGTCGACCGCGCCCATGTAGATCACGCACTCCAGGCCGAGCAGCGCGGCGGCGGTGGCGGTGGCCACGCCGTGCTGGCCGGCGCCGGTCTCGGCGATGACGCGCTTCTTGCCGAGCCGCTTGGTCAGCAGGGCCTGGCCGAGCACGTTGTTGATCTTGTGGGCGCCGGTGTGGGTGAGGTCCTCGCGCTTGAGGATGACCCGCGCGCCGCCCGCCTGCTCGCTGAAGCGCGGCACGTCGGTGAGCGTGGTCGGCCTGCCCGCGTACGTGCGCAGCAGATGGTCGAACTCGGCCAGGAAGCGCGCGTCGGAACGGGCCTCGGCATAGGTGCGGGCGACCTCGTCGAGCGCCGGGATGAGCGCCTCGGGCACGAACCGGCCCCCGAAGATGCCGAACTTGCCCCGCGCGTCGGGGTCGTCGCCGTGGACGCCGTTGCCGGCGAGGTCGGCGGCGGTCAGGATCGTGCCTTCGTTTGCCACTGCTATCCCTCTGCTCCGTGGTCGGGGCGTGTCGCGGGGTGGGCGCCGGCGGTGACCAGCGCCTCCACGGCCTTGCGCGGATCCTTGCCGGTGACCAGGCTCTCCCCCACCAGCACCGCGTCGGCGCCCGCCCTGGCGTAGGCGAGCAGGTCGTGCGGCCCGCGCACGCCCGACTCCGCGATCTTGATGACATTATCGGGCACCTTCGGCGCCAGCTTGCTGAAGACGTCGCGGTCGACTTCGAGAGTTTTGAGATTGCGGGCGTTGACCCCGATCACGCGGGCGCCGGCCGCGACGGCCCGGTCGAGCTCCTCCTCGGTGTGGATCTCGACGAGGGGGGTGAGCCCGATGGACTCGGCGCGCTCGATCAGCGACACCAGGGCCTCCTGCTCCAGGCAGACGACCATGAGCAGCGCCAGGTCGGCGCCGTGGGCCCGGGCCTCCCAGAGCTGGTAGGAGGTGAGGATGAAGTCCTTGCGCAGGATGGGGATGTCGACGCGGGCGCGCACGGCGGCCAGGTCGTCGAGGCTGCCGCCGAACTTGCGCCGCTCGGTCAGCACGCTGATCACGTGGGCGCCGCCCGCCTCGTAGTCGGCGGCGAGCGCCGCGGGGTCGGCGATCGCGGCCAGCGCGCCCTTGGACGGGCTGGAGCGCTTGACCTCGGCGATCACCGAGACCCGGTCGCCGCCGAGCGCGGCGAGCGCGTCGCGCGGCGCGGGGGCCCGCCCGGCCCGCTGCTTGAGCTCGTCAAGCGACACGGCCTGCTGACGTGCGGCGAGGTCGGCACGCACCCCGTCGAGGATGTCGTCGAGGACGCTGGGCCCTTCGGTCCGCTCACTCACGCGCTTGGGGTCCCTCCGGTCGGCAGTGGGGGTGGAGGCCGGCAGTTCGCAAGGCGTCCGCTCCCGGCCCCGTCTCTGCGATGGTATCGGCCCCGGCGAGGTCGGCTCGCCACAGGGGGGCCGACTAGGGAGCGAGAAACGCCCCGAACGGGAGATTGCGGACGACCCAATAGACCATCACGATCGCCAGGAAGGCCCACAGGTAGGCGGGATGCGCGAGCGTGGTCCGCCGGGGCCTGCCCCGCCAGGCGTTCACCATCCAGCGGCCCCACCAGAACAGCAGGAAGGGGACCATCGCCAGGGCGAGCGGGTTCA
The DNA here is from genome assembly GCF_027620315.1 of Nonomuraea corallina. Taxonomy (GTDB): domain Bacteria; phylum Actinomycetota; class Actinomycetes; order Streptosporangiales; family Streptosporangiaceae; genus Nonomuraea; species Nonomuraea corallina. The sequence continues at coordinate 14,738 of NZ_JAPNNL010000100.1, forward strand.
GCCCGAGCGCCGCCACCGGGTCGAGATGGGCCAGGGCGTGGATGGTGCGCAGCGTGCCGCAGCCCGGGCAGTAGAGACCGGTCGCCCACAGGAAGGGGCAGGTCGGGTAGTTGCCCGGCTGGTTGGGGTCGATCGTGCCGACGACCGCCAGGACGGCGCCGGCCGCCGCGGCCACGCCGAGCGGCGCGAGCACTGACTTGAACCGGTCAGCGCCGCGCCGATCGAGATTCGTGTCGGTCATGGGTGCCTGTCAGCTGTAGACGGTGACGCTGGCCGCGAGGATGAACCCGAAGATGACATAGCCCACGATGATGAGGATCCACAGGGCGATGCCCGCGATCAGTGAGCGCTTCCACCAGGTCTTGGCCTCCTCCGACGCGGCCATCGCGCCCTGCACGTCCCCGATCTGCCACTTCTGGTTGACCTGAGTGGACTTGACGATCGAGACGATGCCCGCCGGAAGGCAGCAGAACAGCGTCGTCAGGATGGCGGGGACCAGGTGGTTGTCCGGCGGGGTGCCGTAGCCGCCGGGCTGCTGGCCGTAGCCGGGGGGCTGGCCGCCGTAACCACCGCCACTCGGAGGCTGCTCACCGTAGCCGCCGTAGCCACCGCCGCTGGGAGGCTGCTGACCGTAGCCGCCACCGCTCGGAGGCTGCTGACCGTAGCCACCGCCGCTCGGAGGCTGCTCACCGTAACCGCCGTAACCGCCGCCGCTCGGGGGCTGCTGGCCGTAACCGCCACCGCTGGAAGGCTGCTGGCCGTATCCGCCACCGGGAGGCTGGGCGCCATAACCGCCGTCGCCCTGGTTTCCGTAACTCATGTCGCTTAACTCCTCATGTCGTCAGTTCGCAGCGAGGTGCGCGCGCAGCCTAGCGACAAACATTGGGCGACATGTAACAACTTTCACCTTGCGGGCAACTTGTCATTCGCCTGCAAAACCTCAGTAGCTCGTGGAAGCCGCGCCCGCGAGGCCCAGCAGCGCCAGCCAGGCGCCACCGAAGAGCAGCCACAGCAGCAGCCACAGCACGATCGTGATGTACGAGGTGACGAGCCCCGCCATGGCCATGCCCTGGCCCTCCTCACCGGTCTGCTTGATCCGGGCCATCGCGATGTGGCCGCAGATGGCGCCGGGGATGCTGGTGAGGCCGCACAGGACCAGACCGACGATGCCGAGCACCAGCGAGGTCACGGCCAGCCCGTTGGTGGCCCTGGCCTGGACCGGCGGACCGTAGGCGTTGTAGGGCTGGCTGTAGGGCTGCTGCCCGTACCCGCCGCTGGGCGGCTGCTGACCGTAGGCGTAGGAGCCGCTGGAGGGCTGCTGCCCGTACCCGCCACCGCTCGGAGGCTGCTGGCCGTAGCCACCCCCGCTGGAGGGCTGCTCACCATAGCCGCCGCCACTCGACGGCTGCTGACCATAGCCGCCGGGCGGCTGTTCACCATAGCCGCCACCGCTGGAAGGCTGCTGGCCGTAACCGCCCCCGCTGGGCGGCTGCTGGCCGTAGCCGCCGGCGGGCGGTTGCTGGCCGTAGCCACCGCCTCCGGGCGGCTGCTGACCGTAGCCGCCGCCGGGCGGCTGGGCACCGTACCCGCCCTCGTCTCCATAGCTCATGAGCTCGGCTCCTCGTCACGGTCGTGCGGCCGGCCGGCCGCACGAGATCCAATCCGCAAAGTCAACTGCGTACGGAAGAACCACAGCCACAGCCTCGCCCCCGGGCACGAGCGCGTTCCCGAGCGGATTCCCCGTCCGAAGACGAACTTAGCGCGATTCGGTGGGGTCGTCTCCCCGGTCGAGCGCATCCCACAGGGCCCGGTCCCCGTCGGTCTGGGCCCTGGGCCCGTCGGCGGCTCGCTCGTACCGGTCGGACATGCCCGCCCACCTGCCGCCCCGCACCACGGCGAGAACCCCGCCGGCGAACACCAGCAGCGCGCCGAGCCCGGCGACCATGGGCCACCCCACCGCGAGATCCCATTCCAGCGGGCCCGCCGCGCCGAGCACGTTGTGCTCGCGCAGCCAGGTCTCGATCCCCGGCTCGGCGGTGGCCCCCCACACGGCGGCCAGGGCGCCGAGCCCGCACAGCGCCAGCAGCGAGCCGACGATCCGCCGCCCGGCCCCCTTGGTGACCAGCACGGCCACCACTCCGGCCAGTCCGGCCAGCGCGAGCGGGGTCAGCACAGGGCTCAGGTCGCCGCCGGTGGGGACCGTCATCTCGCCGCTCCCCCGTACGGCGCCTACCCAGTCGCGGCCGGCGGCGAGCAGCACGAGCAGGCAGCCCGCGGCGGTCAGCGCCGCCCACAGCCACGGCTCGCGCGCCGGGGCGCTCTTCCCGGGGGCCACCTACCGCTCCGCGGGCTCCGGGGCGGCGCCCCGGACGGCCCGCAGCCGGTCTGCGTCGAAGCACGTGCGGTCACCGGTGTGGCAGGCCGCGCCCACCTGGTCGACCCGGACCAGCAGCGTGTCGCCGTCGCAGTCGAGAGCCACCTCTCGGACGTACTGGACGTGTCCTGAGGTGTCGCCCTTGACCCAATATTCCTGGCGGCTGCGGGACCAGTACGTGGCCCTGCCCGTGGTGAGCGTGCGATGCAGCGCCTCGTCGTCCATCCAGGCGAGCATGAGCACCTCTCCGGTGTCATGCTGCTGGACGATCGCGGGCACCAGCCCGTCGCCGTCGCGCTTCAGTCTCGCGGCGATCTCGGCATCAAGCGGCATGCCGCCATTCAACCAGGCCCGCGGCATGCCCTTCGCACCCCCCATCCGGCGTGCCACCACGCCATCCCCGGTCCCGGTGGGACGGCCTGCTCGCGCGGGTCAGTCGAGTGCCTGCCCGAGGGTGTCGTAGATCGGGAAGAGCGGGGCCAGGTTGGTGCGGCGGAGCCGACGCAGGACCTGCCCGTCGGGCGCCACCAGCGCCATCGTGCCGTCGCGCTCGCGCAGGGCGGCCAGCTGGCGCACCAGCACGCCCAGACCGGTCGTGTCGATGAAGGTCAGCCCGCTGAGGTCGACGACCAGACGCGGCCCGTAGGTCCGCACCGCCTCGGCGAGGCAGGCCCGCACCTCCGACACGTTGTCCGCGTCGACCTCTCCGGCCAGGCTGACCACGGTCCGCTCCCCATGCCGGCAACGCGTCATCCGCAGCACTTCCAACGCCATGCTCCTCACGCCTCGTGTGCCAAGGCGACCCCCGACCGAAGCTACACCTTCTCCCGGTTCGTCACTGACTGTTTTACGGAGAACGCGGTGCGTGAGATCACTTGGGGCGGTAGGTTCGGCGGCATCCCGCGGTAGGGAGTCCGTCGTGATCCGCGGCACCGGCCCAGCCCTTCGGGGCCGGCTGGCCCGTACGGCCGGACACCGTCCGCGGCACAGAGGCGACCCCCGCGCGTCAAATAGCGGATGGGTGCGGGATGTGCCGGAGTTGGGCGCGAGTGCGGTGGGGGATGCGCGGGCAGGTGTTCTCGGCGACGTTCGCGAGCGGCGGGCTCACGCTGCTGCGCCGGGCCGTCATGGCCTGTGCCGCCGAGGAGGGGTGGGCGGGCCGGGGTCTGGAGGACTTCGTGGTGGTGGTCAACGAGATCGTCACCAACGCCGTCCGGCACGGCGGAGGCGGCGGGCGGCTGCGGCTGTGGCGGTGGCACGGGCGGCTGTGGTGCGAGGTCGCCGACGACGGGCCGGGCCTGCCTCCCGGCTGGAGCACGGCGACGCCGCCGCCCGTGGGGTCCGAGGCGGGCGGGCGCGGCCTGTGGCTGGCGCGGCGGCTGTGCGACCAGCTCATGATCGTGTCAGGCCCGGCGGGCACGACGGTGACCTTCGCGGCCCGTCCCCGCAGCCCTTGACCGGGCTGCCCGGAGCCGCTCCCAACCGGCGAAACCCGGGAAAGGACACCCGCAAGCACGCACGCGGAGGTCAGGCGCGGGCGGCGGAGATCCAGGACGCGTGCAGGTCCGCGTACACGCCCGGCTCCCGCACCAGTTCGGCGTGCGGGCCGCGCTGGACGAGCCGGCCGCCGTCGAACACGAGGATCTCGTCGGCGTTCTCCGCGGTCGACAGGCGGTGTGCGATGGTGACGGCGGTGCGGCCGCGGGTGACGCCTTCGAGGGCGCGGGCCAGGCGCACCTCGGTGGCCGGGTCCACGGCCGAGGTGGCCTCGTCGAGCAGCAGCAGGTCGGGGTCGGCCAGGTAGGCGCGGGCCAGCGCGACCAGTTGCCGCTCGCCCGCCGACAGCGACTCGCCGCGCTGGCCCACCGGGGTGTCGAGGCCGGCGGGCAGCCCGTCGAGCCAGTCGGCGAGGCCCAGTTCGGTGAGGGCGAGGGTGATCTGGTCGCGGGTGGCCGACGGCTTGCCGTACCGGATGTTCTCCTCCAGCGTGCCGTCGAACAGGAAGCCGTCCTGCGGCACCATGACGATGCGCTCGCGCAGCGAGGAGAAGCGGATGTCGCGCAGGTCGTGGCCGTCGACGACGACCTGGCCGGAGACGGGGTCCATGAGGCGGGTGAGCAGCTTGGCGAAGGTGGTCTTGCCGGAGCCGGTCTCGCCGACGACGGCGACCCGGGAGCGCGGCGGGATGGCCACGGTGACGCCGCGCAGCACGGGCGGGCCGCCTGGGTAGGCGAACTCGACGCCCTCGAAGGAGACGGAGATCGGGCCGCGCGGCAGTTCGACGCCGCCGTCGCCGGGGTCGGCCACGTCGGCGGGGGTGTCGATGACGCCGAGCACGCGCCGCCAGCCGGCGATGGCGTTCTGTGCCTCGTTGAGCACTTCGGTGGCGGTCTGCATGGGCGCCACGAACAGGGTGATGAGGAACAGGAACGCGACCAGCTTCCCGGCCGTGATGTCTCCCCCCAGGCCGAGCCGTACGCCGAGCACGACGACGCCGGTGATGGCCAGGGCCGCCACGATCTCGGTCAGCGGGAACACGAACCCGACGATGGTCTGCGCCCTGACCTGGGCGGCCTTGTTGGCGTCCACGGCCTTGTCGATGCGCTCGGCGGTGCGCCGCTCGGTGGCGTAGGCGCGGATGACGGCGGCGCCGACGACGGACTCGCTGACCGCGGCGAGCATGTCGCCGGTGCGCTCGCGTACCCGGGTGTAGGCGGCCGACAGCCAGCGCTGGAAGCGCGGCAGCGCGATCATCAGCGGCACGAAGCAGGCCCAGACCAGGAGGGTGAGCTGCCAGGAGTAGACGAACATGAGCACCGTGGCGATGAGCAGCTGCCCGAACGCCATGATGATCATCAGTCCGCCCCACTGCATGAACGTGCTGATCTGGTCGATGTCGTTGGTGACCCGGGAGACCAGCGCGCCGCGCCGCTCGGTGTTCTGGGTGAGCACCGACAGGTCGTGTACGTGCCGGAAGCCGCGCACCCGCAGCGTGGCCAGCGACGACTCGGTGGCCTTGTAGAGGCGGACGTTCATCAGGTACGCGGCCAGCGCGGTCAGCAGCACCGCGGCGGCGCACACCGCGACCATCCGGGTGATGTACGGCAGATCGGGGGCGCCGGCGGCGATCCCGGTGTCGATGGTCTGCTGCACGGCCAGCGGCACGATGATCTTGCCGCAGGTGGCGATCGTGGCCAGCACGAGCGTGAGGCCCAGACCCGTGCGGAACTCGGGGGTCAGCGACAGGCCGTGCCTGACCACCCCCCAGGCGGATCTCTCGGCCCCGGCGCCGATGCGCCCGCTCTCGACGACGGTCATGCGCTGACTTCTTCCTCTTCGAGGCCGGTTCCGGGGTCGGCGTCCGGGTCGGCGTCCGGGTCGGCGTCCGCGTCGAGGGCGGAGCGCTCCAGTTCCTCGCGCTCGTAGGCGGTGACCAGGTCGCGGTAGCCGGGGCAGCGGTCCAGCAGTTCCTCGTGGGTGCCGCGGTCGGTGATCCGGCCGCGGTCGAGGAAGACGACCTCGTCGGCGAGTGCGATCGTGGCCATCCGGTAGGCGACGACCACGACGGTCGACGCCTCGGCCCGGTCCCGCAGCCCGTACAGGATCCTGGCCTCGACCTGGGGGTCGACGCTGGAGGTGGCGTCGTCGAGCAGGAGCAGGCGTGGCTCGCGGACGACGGCGCGGGCCAGCGCGAGGCGCTGGCGCTGGCCGCCGGACAGGGTGGCGCCGCGTTCGCCGACGCGGGTGCCGAGGCCGTCGCCGAGCCGGGCGACGAAGCCGTCGGCCTGCGCCACGCGCAGCGCCTCCCACACCCGCTCGTCCGTGACGGGCAGGTCCAGCGCGATGTTGCCGCGTACGGTGTCGTCGAACAGGAACGTCTGCTGGGGCACCAGCGCCACGGACCGGGCGACCGCGCCGTAGGGCAGGTCGCGCAGGTCCACGCCGTCGAGCCGGATCTGGCCGGAGCCGGGGTCGACCAGGCGGGCCAGCAGCTGCACCAGCGTCGACTTGCCGGAGCCGGTCGGCCCGACCAGCGCGACGGTGCGCCCGGCGGGCACGTCGAAGGTGACGTCATGCAGCACCTCGGCGTCGCCGTAGGCGTAGGAGACGTCCTTGACCTCCAGCGAGGCGGGGCCGTCGGCCCGCGGCGCGGCCTCGCCGTAGGTCATGGAGCCCTCGGCCTCCAGCACGGCCTGCACCCGGCTCCAGCCGACGACGCTGCGCGGCAGTTCGGCCAGCACCCAGCCGAGGGCCCGGATCGGGAACGACAGCAGCGTGAACAGGTAGGCGATCTGGACGAGCTGCCCGGAGTCGATCGAGCCGGTGGACATCCGCAGCGCGCCGACGGCGAGGACGGCGAGCACGCCGAGCGTCGGCAGCGCCTCCAGCATCGGGTCGAACAGGCCGCGCACCCTGCCGACGGCGATGTTGGCGTCGCGCAGCTCGTGGGCGCGGCGGCGGAAGCGGTCGGTCTCCCGTTCCTCCCTGCCGAGGGTCTTGACGACGAGCGCGCCGTCGAAGCTCTCGTGGGCGATCTCGCTCACCTCGGCCCTGAGCTGCTGGGCCCGGGTCGCCAGAGGGCTGAGCCGGCGCTGGTAGACGAGGTTCAGCAGCGCGATGGCCGGGAAGATCAGGAAGCCGACCAGGGCGAGCATGAGGTCGGTGAGCAGGATGCCGATCGCCGCGGTGAACAGCATGACGACCACGCCGACGGCCATCGGCAGCGGGGCGAGCGGCCCCCAGGCGGCCTCGGCGTCGGAGCTGGCGTTCGACAGCAGCTGGCCGGTGGGGTGACGGTGGTGCCAGGCGAGCGGCAGCCGCAGGTACTGCTTGGTGACGTCGCGGCGGGAGCGGGCCTGCATGCGGTACTGCATGAGACCGGCCAGGATGCGCCGCCCGGCCACGCCCAGCGCCTTGAGCAGGGCCGTGCCCATGATGAGCAGCACCCCGGTCCAGAGTGTGCCGGACGCGACCTGTCCCCGGTCGAACGCGGGAAGCACGACGTTCTCGGTCGCCCACCCGAGCGCCCAGGCGGAGGCGACGGTCATCCCTCCGTAGACGGCGCTCGCCAGCACGGCGAAGGTGAACACCACCTTCTCGGTGCGGATGGCCACCCCAAGGACGCGCAGTCCTTGGCGCATGACGGCCGAGGTGACCTTGTTCGCCACTCGGAGCATTCCTTCCAGCCTGACTTTTCTACGTAAGTCACTATCACGTCTGATCGCCCCGTTATTCCCACAGGTAAAGTTGACGATGTGACTCACGCCCGTAGCGAACGCGCCGCCCTCTGCGACCTGCTGGACCGACTCGGCCCGGGAGAGCCGACGCTCTGCGCGGGCTGGGACACCTACGACCTGGCCGCCCACCTGGTGCTGCGTGAGCGCCGCCCGGACGCGATGCCGGGCATCGCGCTGCCCGCGCTGGCCGGCCGCACCGCCTCCGTGCAGCGCGCGCTGAAGGCCAAGCACCCGTTCCCCGAGCTGGTCGGCCTGGTCCGCAAGCCGGGCGGGGTGTACCGGCTGTCGTTCCTCGACACCGCCGTCAACACGATCGAGTACTTCGTCCACCACGAGGACGTGCGCCGCGCCCAGCCGGACTGGGCGCCGCGCGAGCTGCCCGCAGACCTTGAGGACCTGATCTGGAAGCGGCTGTCGGGGATGGCGAAGATGATGCTGCGCCGCTCCCCCGTCGGCGTGGTGCTCCACCGCCGGGGCGGCGGCGCCAGGTCCGTCGTCCTGGGCGGCGCCCAGCAGGGCCCCAAGGTCGAGGTGAGCGGCCCGGCGAGCGAGCTGCTGCTGTTCTGCTTCGGCCGGCAGGAGCACTCCAGGGCCGAGGTGACCGGCGACGCCGAGGCGGTCGAGCGGCTCAGGAGCGCCCGGCTGGGCGTCTGACCGGCGCCCGCGCCATGGTGACCATTGTCACGGTGCACGCTCACCTGGGCCGCGCGAAACCCCCTGCGCATAAGCCGCTCCCGCGGGGCCGGCAGGCCGTAGCATGGGCTACGAACAAGCCCCCCGGTTAGGATCATGAACATCTTCATAGAAGATGCAAGGTGATCGCCCAGATCCGGGTATATACGGCTGGGAACGGACTGCAGGAGGCCCCCCATGCAGGTCAAGAAGGTGCTCACGTACGTGTTGGTCGCGTTCGTAGTCTTCTACCTGTTCACCCGGCCGGCCGACGCCGCCGCCGCGGTCAACGGAGTGTTCGACGGAATCATCAACGGAGCCAATCAGCTGGCCGTCTTCTTTACCAACGTCTTGACCTGATGGTCGGTCCTGTCTGCGCGAAAGGCTTTCACGCGCCGTCACGTCGTGTGACGCAGGCAGGATGACAGATCGTCCAGGCGCCACCACGCTCCATCAGCCCGGCCCCCGGGGGTCAGGCGCGTCCTTGAGCGAGCGGAGCTCGAAGGCGCGGAGCTGATCCGCTTCTCCACGCCGGCGACGGCGTCATCCGCGGCGAGGCCACCTCACGGCCGCGCCTCGGGGAGCGGATCACCTCCGGCATCGCGCACACGGTGGCCGTGCCGGCGATGAACATGCTCGACCAGTCGCAGGACGTCGAGCAGCCGGGTCCGGTGAGCGAGGTGCGCACCGTTCGCGACCCTTCACCTCTGTCGCCCTCCCCCACCGGCGGCGTCCGCGGACGGGACGCCGCCCACGAGGGCTGCCAACCCCTGCGGGGTGTGCTAGCGGACGGGGTGTCCGGCCTGCCGCAGGGTCTCCTTCACCTCGGAGATCTTCAGGGTGCCGAAGTGGAACACGCTGGCGGCCAGCACCGCGTCGGCGCCCGCCGCCACCGCCGGCGGGAAGTCCTCCAGGCGTCCCGCGCCGCCGCTGGCGATCACCGGCACCCGCACCACGGCCCTGACCGCCCGCAGCATCTCCAGGTCGTAGCCGTCGAGGGTGCCGTCGCCGTCCATCGAGTTGAGCAGGATCTCACCGGCGCCCAGCTCCTCGCCCCGGGCCGCCCACTCCACCGCGTCGATGCCGGTGCCGCGCCGGCCGCCGTGGGTGGTGACCTCGAAGCCGCTCGGCGTGCCCGGGGCCCGCCTGGCGTCGACCGACAGCACCACGCACTGCGCGCCGAACCGGCGCGACGTCTCGGTGAGCAGCTCCGGCCGGGCGATCGCGGCGGTGTTGAGCGACACCTTGTCGGCCCCGGCGCGCAGCAGCCGGTCGACGTCGTCGGCCGACCGGACGCCGCCGCCCACGGTGAGCGGGATGAACACCTGCTCCGCGGTCCGGCGCACCACGTCCAGCATGGTCTCGCGCTCGCCGGAGGAGGCGGTGATGTCGAGGAAGGTCAGCTCGTCGGCGCCCTCCTCGTCATAGCGCCTGGCCAGCTCCACCGGGTCGCCCGCGTCACGCAGGTTCTCGAAGTTGACGCCCTTGACCACGCGCCCGGCGTCGACGTCCAGGCAGGGGATCACCCTGACGGCTACGGTCATGCTCTGTGTGCCTCTATCTCGATCTCTACCAGCATCCGCGGGTCCACCAGACCGGCCACCCGCACACCGGTGCAGGCCGGCCGGACCGTGCCGAACACCTCCGCGATGGCGGCGCCGACCGGGTCGAAGTGACGCTGCTCCACCACGTAGTAGCGCACCATCACGACGTCCTCGCGCGACAGCCCGCCCTTGGCCACGGCTTCGAGGGCGATCTCCATGGCGGTGAGCGCCTGCAGGTGCGCGTCGCCCACGTGGCGGACCTCACCGGCGACGGTCGAGGTGCAGCCCGAGACGATGACCCGGCCTCCGGCGATGACTGCTCGAGCGTATCCGTACTTCTCCTCCCAGATACCACCCGAAAACACCCGCATGCCGGTGCTCTCCATGCTCATGGCGCCCATCACGCCCCCTCCCGATGGCGATCTAACTGCGGACCGTGGCCAGCGCGCTCTCCAGAGTGAACGCCTGGGCGTACAGAGCTCTGCCCACGATGGCCCCCTCCACGCCGTCCGGGACGAGCGAGGCGAGGGCGGCCAGGTCATCGAGCGACGAGATGCCGCCGCTGGCGACGACGGGCCGGTCGGTGCGGGCGCAGACCTGCTTCAGCAGGTCGAGGTTGGGGCCCTTGAGTGTGCCGTCCTTGGTCACGTCGGTGACCACGTAACGGGGGCAGCCGTCGGCCTCCAGCCGGTCGAGCACCTCCCACAGGTCGCCTGCGTCCTCGGTCCAGCCGCGGGCGGCGAGGGTGGTGCCGCGCACGTCCAGGCCGACCGCGATCTTGTCACCGTGCTCGGCGATGATCTTGCGGCACCAGTCGGGCTTCTCCAGCGCGGCCGTGCCGATGTTGACCCGGCGGCAGCCGGTGGCCAGCGCCGCGGCCAGCGACTCGTCATCGCGGATGCCGCCGGACAGCTCCACGTTCACGTCCAGCCGGCCGATCAGGTCGGTGATCAGCTCACGGTTGGAGCCGCGGCCGAACGCCGCGTCCAGGTCGACCAGATGGATCCACTCCGCGCCCGCCTCCTGCCAGGCCAGCGCGGCGGCCAGCGGCTCGCCGTAGCCGGTCTCGGTCCCGGCCTCGCCCTGGACGAGCCGTACGGCCTGGCCGTACGCGACGTCCACGGCGGGGAGCAAAACGAGCGACATCAAGTCCTCCGGTCGAAAGCGAGGGTGACGAGAACGGGCAGCAGGAGCAGGGAGAAGACCAGGACGCCGAAGCTGAGCAGCGGCGAGCCCCACAGTAGCCAGGCCAGCGCCTGCACGAGCAGGAAACCGAGCGCGACGACGGCGTTCTGGGCGCGCTGGCGGCGGGCCAG
>NZ_JAPNNL010000101.1 GCF_027620315.1 Nonomuraea corallina
CCTGGACCCGGTGGGGGTGCACGGCCTCCTCGCCGACCTGGCCCCCGAGCTGGCGGACCTCGCCCGGGGGGCCGTCGGCGACCTTGACGTTCCACTCTCCGGAGGCGCCGAGCAGGGCGGGGGCACGCCGGAGAGGTACGACTGGGGGGCGCTCGCAGCGCCGTCCGCACCCGCACTCGACCTGCTGGCCGAGCGGCACGCACGCGCGACGGTCAGGCTTTTCGTCTCCTGAGGAGGAATCCCGCGACATGGGTGCCAACCATCACGACCACCACCACACCCCCGACGGCCACGGCAGAGCGCTGCGGCTCGGGGTGGGCGGACCCGTCGGCAGCGGCAAGACGGCCCTGGTGGCCGCTCTCTGCCGTACCCTCGGCCCGTCGCTCCAGCTCGGTGTGGTGACCAACGACATCTACACGACCGAGGACGCCGACTTCCTGCGCCGGGCCGGGGTGCTCGACGAGGAGCGCATCGCGGCCGTCGAGACCGGCTGCTGCCCGCACACCGCGATCCGCGACGACATCGCCGCCAACCTGGACGCCGTGGAGACGCTGGAGCACCGGTTCGGTCCGCTCGACCTGGTCATCGTGGAGAGCGGCGGCGACAACCTGACGGCGACGTTCAGCCGGGGCCTGGCCGACCGGCAGATCTTCGTGCTGGACGTGTCCGGCGGCGACAAGGTGCCCCGCAAGGGCGGCCCCGGGGTCACCACGGCCGACCTGCTGGTGGTCAACAAGACGGACCTGGCCCCGATGGTGGGCGCGGACCTGGACGTCATGGCCAGGGACGCGGAGGCGGTGCGGGGCGGCAGGCCGGTGCTGTTCACCTCGGTCAGGCAGGAGCCGGCCGTCGCCGAGGTGGCCGCCTGGGTGACGGACCAGGTCAAGTCCTGGCTGCACGAGCACGCCTGACATGCGCGCCAGAGCCGCCGTGGCCACCGCCGCCGAGCCGCACTCCGGCGAGGGCGCGGCCGGGACCGTGATCGCGCTGCTGCGCTCCGACCCTCCGCTGACGCTGCGCCAGACCGGTCCCGGGGCCGTGCACCTGGTGTCCACGGCGGCCGGTCCGCTCGGCGGCGACGACCTGGCGCTCGACCTGAGCGTCGCCGCCGGGACCACGCTGGAGGTGGGCTCGGTGGCGGCCACGCTCGTCCTGCCGGGGCGGGGCGAGTCGTCGATGCTGATCACCGCTGTGGTGGGCGAGGGCGCGACGCTCCGGTTCACGCCGGAGCCGACCGTGCTGGCCGCCGGATGTCTGCATCGCGTGTCCGTACGGCTCGCGCTCGCGCCGGGTGCGCGGGTGCTGTGGCGGGAGGAGATCGTCTTCGGGCGGTACGGGGAGCGCCCGGGCCGCTGCCGCACCCGCTTCGACGCGACGGTCGGCGGCCGGCCGCTGCTGAGGCAGGAGTTCACCGTGGGCGAGGAGGCGCTGGACTCCTCCCCCGCCGTGTTCGGCGACGCCGCGTGCGTCGGCACGACGCTCATCGCCGGGCCGGGCGGGCCGCGGGAGGCGCTGGTGGCGGACGGCGTGGCGGTGCTGCCCCTGGCGGGACCCGGCACGCTGGTCTCCGCGCTGGCGGCGGACGCGGTCGAACTCCGCGCCAGGCTGCGCCGGGGAGAGTCGGCCGTCCTGCGGCCCGCCGGTGACGGCGGGGGACCTGGGGAAGCGGGCGCGCGGGCGCTGGAGGGACTTCAGGCCGTGGGGGGGTGATGGCGCGGGCGCGGGAAGGGCCGCGAGGCCGTGGGGAGGTGATGGGGCCGGCCGGTGAGGACTGGGTGTCGGTGGATGGCGTGCGGGACCGCCGCGGCTTATCGTGATCGTGTGGCCGAAGACCTCTCACCGCCTCCTACCAGGGCGGGCAGCCGGGGATACGCGGCGGGGATCGCGCTGGCCGGGGCGGCGCTGGTGCTGTGCGCGGTGCTGCCGTGGTCGGGGGTGCAGGCCAGCAGCTCCGTCATCGGCGGCACGATCTCCAGCGACACGCGCGGCATCGACGACGTGCTCGGCGTCTACGCCCTGCTCGCGGGCCTGGCGGCGCTCGGGTGCGGCCTCGCGGGCCTGATGGCCCGGCCGAGGCTCGCCGCCCTGGCGGCGGTGCCCGGAGGGCTGGCGATGCTGGTGCTGGTGATGTTCGTGTCGGATCCGCGGGGACCGGCCGACCGGGTCTCGCTCGATCTGGGCGAGTTGCTCTCGGTCGAGCCGGTGATCCGCTATGGCTGGTACGCGGCGCTGGCGGCCGCGTTCGCGGTGGTCCTGATGGCCGTCCTGGCGCTGGTCCGCCGCGGGTGAGGCCGGGTCAGGCGACCTTGGTCTCGGAGATGATGGTCCGCTTGACCAGGCGGTCGCCGTTCATCCAGTGCCAGGTGCGGCACTTGTGCTTGCCGTCGCGCGACAGCTGGATGAGCTCGTACAGGTAGTTGTCGGGGTCGTCCTTGTACGACCACGTCAGCACGATCGTCTGGTCGTCCACCTGGCTCATCTCACCCGTGATGCGCTCGGTGTCGAAGTAGCCGATCCCGCCCTCGATCCGCCCGCCGAAGTCGAACACCTGCTGGCGGCCGTCGTCCCAGGTGTAGGTGTTGGTCTGGATGAAGTTGTACGCCCCGTCCTCGGGGATCCGGCAGTAGAGGTGGGAGGAGTGCCGATCGACGATGGTGCCGTCGGCGTCGATGTGGATGTACTCGCCACGCCACTCGCCGAGATGCTTGTCCATGATCGGAATTCCGGGAACTCCCGCGCGCATGATTCCTCCTGGTCACAGGGTGGTGGAGCGGTGGTTGACAGGTTGATGGCGGCGAGCTTAGCGTGACAACCAATCAAAATGGAACACTGTTCCGCAAACAGGAACAGCCTCGCTCCCCGGAGGACATGTGACCGAGAACGACCGAGAGCCGCTGGTCGAGGGGATCACCGCCGCGATCGTGGGCGTCACCGACTTCGGCCCGCACCTCGAGCTCTTCCGCGACGAGCTGGGGTACGAGGTGGCCGGAGAGGGCGTGGTCCCGGCGGCGGTCGCCGGTCCCCTGTGGGGCTCCGGCTCCGCGGACGTCGAGGTGAAGGCGCTGGCCGCGGCCGGGGCGGGCACCGGGCGCATCCACCTGGTCCGGGTGCCGGAGCCGGTGGCCCCGGCGGAGCCGCCGCACAACCTCGACGTCGGCCTGGTCGGCATCGACCTGTACGCGCGCGACATCGAGGCCGCGCACGCCCGCTTCAGCGCCTCCGGCCGCGTCTGGACCACCCCGCCGACCACGTACGGCGTCAGCGTCGGGGAGCGCGAGGTGCAGGTCACCCAGGGCGTCTGCCCGGCGCCGGACGGCACGGTCGTGGTGTTCGTGCAGCCGGCCGCGGTCCGCGGGACCGAGGCGTGGACGGCGGACCCCGCGCGGCCCTACACCGAGCTGACCTCCGTCGTCTGCCACGTCCCCGACCCGGACGCCGAGATCGCGTTCTGGGGCCCGGACGGCCTGGGCATGGCCGTCTGGTACGACGTGGTCTTCTCCGCCCCCGGGTTCGACGCCGTGGCCGGCCTGCCGCCGGGCACCAAGATGCGGCTGGCGTTCCTGGCGGGCGAGAGGACCGCCAGGATCGAGGTCACCAGCGCCGCCACGCGGCACCGCGTGGACCGGCGGGCCACCCAGCGCCCGGCCCGCTCGCTGGGCCACAGCGGCTGGTCGGCGCGGACCCGCGACCTGGAGGCCGCCCTGGAGCGCGTGCGCGCGACGGGCGGTACGGTGACCGCCTCCCCCTTGGAGACCGACGACCCGCTGCACGGGCGCGCCCTGGTGGCCGCCGCCGACACCCCCAACGGCATCGCCGTCACCCTCTGGCAGCCCCGCGGCTGACCCCCTCGAATCCCCCGACCCGGTCCGACGTAAGGAACAGAGCATGCCCGTCCTACGTGGAGGCGCCCCCCTGTCGATCGCGGGCGGGGTGCGCGAGTTCGCCCGCGCCACCCCCTCGGCGATCGCGGTGATCGACGGTGGACGCACCCTCACCTACGCCGCGCTCGACGAGCGCGCCAACCGCCTGGCGTGCGCGCTGCTGGCCCGGGGCCTGACCACCGGGGACCGGGTGGCGGTGCTGCTCGGCAACCGGCTGGAGTATCCCGAGGTCGCCGCGGGCATCGCCAAGGCGGGCCTGGTGATGGTGCCGCTGAACCCGCGACTGACGGCGGGCGAGGCCCGCTACATCCTGGAGCACTCGGGCAGCCGCGCGATCGTCCTGGACGACGCCTGCGCCGCCGTGGCCGGGGACGCCGTCGAGGAGCTGCGGCTGACGGCGCTGTCCATCGACGGCGCGCAGACCGGCCGCCCGTACGAGGAGGAGCTGGCCGCGGCCCGCGCCGCCGATCCCGAGGTGCGGGTGGACGAGCTGGACCCGTTCTGCATCACCTACACCTCCGGCACGACCGGGCGGCCCAAGGGCGTGGTGATCAGCCACCGCAGCCGGTCGCTCACGTTCTACTGCTCGGCGCTGGAGTGGGGGCTGGGCGCGGGCCGGGTGTCGGTCGCGGTGGCGCCGATGTACCACGGCGCCGGGTTCGCCTTCGGGTACGCCCCGGTCTACACCGGCGGCACCGTCACCATGCTGCGCAAGTGGGACCCGGAGGCGCTGCTGCGCGTGGTGGAGCGCGACCGGGCGCGGTCGGTGTTCCTGGTGCCGACGCACGCGCAGATGCTCCGGGCGCTGGACGACGGCAAGCTCGCCGGCCACGACCTGAGCAGCCTGGACACCCTCTACTTCAACGCCGCGGCGCTGCCCTGGACGCTGAAGCAGTGGGTCATGGAGGCGTTCCCCGCCTGCGGCGTGCACGAGCTGTACGGGTCGACCGAGGCCGGCATCGTCACCAACCTGCGCCCCGTGGACCAGCACCGCAAGCCGGGATCGGTGGGCCACGCCTGGTACATGACGGAGCTGCGGGTGGTCGACGCGACGGGCCGGCCGGTCGGCCCCGGCGAGCCGGGCGAGCTGTTCAGCCGCTCGCCGTTCCTCATGAACGGCTACCACGACGACCCGGCGGCCACGGCGGAGTGCACGACCGAGGACGGCTTCCTGACCTGCGGGGACATCGTCGTCCGGGACGAGGAGGGCTTCGTGCACGTCGTGGACCGCAAGAAGGACATGATCATCTCAGGTGGGCTGAACATCTACCCGCGTGAGATCGAGGACGTCCTGGCCGAGCACGGGGCGGTCGCCGAGGCGGCGGTCGTCGGCACCCCGTCCGAGCAGTGGGGCGAGGAGGTCATGGCCTATGTCGTGCTGCGGCGCGGCGCCGAGGCCGCGGCCGAGAGCCTCTTCCCCGAGCTGGAGGCGCACTGCCGGGCGGGGCTGGCCGGCTACAAGGTGCCCAGGCGGTGGCAGGTCATCCCCGAGCTGCCCAGGAACGCCGGCGGCAAGATCCTCAAGCGCGATCTGAAGGCGCGGGCCGGCGCATCCTAGACCCTTGACCGGAAATACATCAGACAATTACGCTCCATCGTAGAGAAACAACGTTTCATATAACGGAACAACCGGCCGTCAGGCCGGTGAGTGGAAGGACAACCTGGTGCGTCCCCATGTCGAGCTGATCCAAGAAGATGACTACGTCTGGCACGGCGCCGAGCTGGTCGGCGGCGAAGGACGGGCGAGCGAGCGCCGCCTGTCCGTCGACGAGGAGGACGGCTCCTCGTCGCTGCGGGTCGACTTCCACACCGACTGGGGCCGCGGACCGGGCATCCACCACGCCAACACCGAGTACTACGTGCTCGAAGGCTCGATGACGTACGGCGGCCGCCGCATCGGCAAGGGCGGGTACGTGTACGCCCCCAAGGGCGTCCCGGCCGACGCGATCACCTTCGCCGAGGGCACCCGCATCCTGCACTACCGCGAGTACGGCGACGCCGGCTTCGACGCCGTCGACTCCCTCGCCGCCCCGCGCTGGGCGGACGCCCGCGAAGACGTCATCGTCATCGACAGCGACGCCATGCAGTGGGACGCGGTGCCGAACCCCGGCCCGATGCCCGGCCTGTTCATCAAGTACCTGCACGTCGACCCGGTGACGGGGTTCTACACCCGGCTGGTGCACGCCCAGGAGGGCTGGGCCGACCACCGCCTGGCCCACCACCCCTGCTACGAGGAGGCGTACACCACCCAGGGTCACATGGAGTACAACTTCGGCACCCTGGACCTCGGCACCTACTTCTTCCGCCCGGCCCGGGTCAAGCACGGCCACTTCACCTCGATGGAGGGCGGCGCGACCTGGCTGCTGCGCTCCGACGGCGAGCTGTTCAACTGGTACACCCAGAACGAGTGGGTGCGCTGGGGCGGCGAGGCCATCAACTACGGCCCCGGCGGCGGCGCCATGCGCTGGTCGCAGTCCTCCCACGAGCTCGGCGGCGTCTCCCGGCGCAGCGAGAAGGACATGGAGATGCTGCGGGCCTCGCTGGAGTACGCGCGGAGCCAGGGCGCCGAGGAAGGCGCCTACGTGGAGCACGGCCTGGGCACCGACGCCAGCATGATCGCCATCGCCAAGGCCCTCGACACCGCCCGCCTGCAGGGCGGCCACGGCGAGCACGACCATGACCACGGGCATGACCACGGGCACGACCACGGGCACGACCACGGGCACGACCACGAGGTCCCCGCCGCCGACTGGGGCGCGGAGCCGTCCGCGCTGGAGCACCCCGACCAGCGCACCGACGAGCACGCGTACAACTGGGGCGCGGGCCGCGTCTGGAAGCAGGGCGACCCCATCCCCGCGCCGATCCTCTCCAGCCTGCCCGTGCGCAGCCGCTCCCGCGGCCGCTGGGACGGCGACGGCATGTAAGCGCTCCCCACACCTCAAGAACCGCCGTGGCCGGGTCCTCAGGGGCCCGGCCACATCACATGTACGGAGTCCCCCGCGATGATTCTCGCCGCGTCGATCGAGCCGGTGCACGGGCTCAACGCCTACAGCCTGGCGATCTTCCTGCACATCGTCCTGTTCGTCTACTGGCTGGGCAGCGACATCGGCGTCTTCTACTCCAGCCGCTTCATCCTCCAGTCCGACCTGCCCACCCCGGCCCGCTCGGTCGCCGCCAAGATCATGCACGTGGTCGACATGGCGCCGCGCATCTGCCTGGTGCTGTTCCTGCCGAGCGGCGTGAGCCTGATGGCGCTCGGCCCGTTCGCCGAGGACTACTTCCCCTGGTGGTTCGTGGCGCTGGTCTGGGTGGCCGCGCTGGCCTGGCTGGCGCTGGTCGTCTACGACTACACGCGCGGCGCCACCGCGCTCGGCCGGGTCGTGCAGCGGCTCGACCTCGCCGTCCGGTACGGCCTGGTGGTCGTGCTGGTCGGCGTGGGCGCGTACATGATGGTGGTGGCGGAGCCGTTCGGGGTCCAGACGAACCCGAAGTGGCTGGGCGCCAAGCTGGCCGCCTACGGGCTCTGCATCCTGTGCGGCGTGATGATCCGCTGGCGGCTCAGGCCGTTCGGGCCGGCGTTCGGCAAGCTGGTCACCGAGGGCTCCACGCCGGAGGTCGAGTCCCGCATCCGCTCTTCGGTGCGCTCGTGCCTGCCGTACGTGTACGCGATCTGGTTCCTGGTGCTCCTGGCGGCCTTCCTCGGCGTCGTCAAGCCCGGCACCACCGCTTTCGGCTGACCGGGAACGCCAAGGCCCCCCTTCCCGCCTGGGGAGGGGGGCCTTGGCGTCCGGAAGCCTTGGCGTCCGGAAGCCTTGGCGTCCGGAAGCCTTGGTGTCCGGGAAGCCTGGGTGTCCGGGAAGCGGGCGCGGAGCCGGGCCGGTGTCCTGTCCGGAGTGCTCCCCCGCCGATGACGAAACGTCCGGCACGGGCCTCGCGTGGCCCGTGCCGGACGTTGTTCTCCAGGGGTGTCAGGCGCTCTCGCGGAGCTGCCCCAGGTAGGCGGCCTGGACGCGGGGGTCGTCGCGCAGCTCGGCCGCGCTGCCCTCCAGGCCCACCCGGCCGTGGTCGAGCACGTAGCCGCGGTCGGCGAGCCGCAGCGCGGTGCTCGCCTGCTGCTCGACGAGCAGGATGGTGAGCCCGCGCTCCTCGTGCAGCCGCTTGAGGTAGCCGAACAGCTCGATGACCTTCAGCGGCGCCAGGCCCAGCGACGGCTCGTCGAGCATGAGCAGGCGCGGGTCGCCCATCAGGGCGCGAGCGACCGCGAGCATCTGCGCCTCGCCGCCCGAGAGCGTGCCGGCGAGCTGGGTGCTCCGCTCGCCCAGCCGCGGGAACAGCTCCAGCATCTCCTCACGCCGCCGCTCGGTCTCGGCGCGCTTGCGCCGCACCGGGAACGCGCCCAGGGTGAGGTTCTCCATGACGGTGTGGTCGGGGAAGATCTGCCGGCCTTCGGGCACGTGGCCGAGTCCGATGGCGGGCCGCTTCCAGCCGGGCACCTTGGCCAGGTCCCGGCCGTCGAACGTGATCCGTCCCGCCACGGGCTTGAGCAGCCCGGAGACGCACTTCATGGTCGTGGTCTTGCCCGAGCCGTTGGGCCCGAGCAGGACGACGAACTCGCCCTCGTCGACGTGCAGGTCGAGCCCGTCGAGAGCGCGCACGCCGCCGTAGGCGGCGCTCAGCCCCGACAGTTCCAGCAGTCTGCTCACGACTCGTCTCCCATGAGGTCCGGGCGGCCGAGGTACGCCTCGAGGACCGCCGCCGAGTTGCGCACCCGTTCGGGGCTGCCCTGCTCGATCACCTTGCCGCTCTCCAGCACGGTGATCTCGTCGCAGAGGTTCATCACGAAGTCCACGTTGTGCTCGATCAGCACGACGGCCAGCCCGCGCTCGCGCAGCGCCCGGCAGAGCCGGGCCAGGGCGTCGAGCTCGCCGGTCGTCAGGCCGGTGGCGGGCTCGTCCAGGATGAGCACCTTGGGCCGGCTGGCCACCGCGCGGACGACTTCCAGCAGCCGCTTCTGGCCGTGGGAGAGGGACGAGGCGAGCCAGTCGGCGCGGGAGGCGAGCCCGGCGAAGGCGAGCAGCTCCAGCGCCTCCTCCCGCTCGACCTTGTCCTGGCGGCGGTAGGACGGCGAGCGGAGCACGGCGCCGACCCAGCTGTAGGACTCGCGCGTCCGCATGCCGGTGAGCACGTTGTCGAGCACGCTGACCCGTTCGAACAGGTGCGGGACCTGGAAGACCCGGGTGACCCCGGCCCGCGCCACGCCGTGCGCGGTCGAGGCGGCCTCCTCGCCGAACACCTTCACGGTGCCGGCGTCGATCTTGTGGTAGCGGGTCAGGCAGGACACCAGCGTGGACTTGCCGGACCCGTTGGGCCCGATGATGCCGTGCACGGTGCCGGGCATGACGCGCACGTCCACGCCGTCGAGCGCGTGCACGCCGCCGAAGTGCTTGACGATGCCGGCACCCTCCAGGGCGGGCACGTCCGGCGGGGCGTCCCGCAGCTCGGGCACCACGTCGGGCACCTGCTCCGGAAGCTCCTCGTTCCTGGCCTCGGACACGCGGTCGCGGCCGAAGCGGGAGTTCTTCCAGGTGCCGACGATGCCGCCGGGGATCAGCATCATGGCGGCCAGCAGCAGCAGGCCGAGGACGAGCGTGGTGTAGCGGGCCTGGTCCTTGATCAGCTCGACGATCAGGGCGATGAACCCGAC
The DNA here is from genome assembly GCF_027620315.1 of Nonomuraea corallina. Taxonomy (GTDB): domain Bacteria; phylum Actinomycetota; class Actinomycetes; order Streptosporangiales; family Streptosporangiaceae; genus Nonomuraea; species Nonomuraea corallina. The sequence continues at coordinate 9,586 of NZ_JAPNNL010000101.1, forward strand.
GCCGATGATCGGCCCGGCCAGGGTGGCGCTGCCGCCGAGGAACAGGCCGACGAAGAAGATGATGCCGTTGTCGAGCAGGCCGACGTCCGGGTTGATGAACCCGAGCTGCAGCGCGTACAGGGCGCCGGACAGGCCCGCCATGCCGCCGCAGATGCCGAAGAGCAGGAGCTTGGCCCGGTTCGGCGAGATGCCCATGGCGGAGGCGGTGTCGGAGGACTCGCGCACGGCCATCGAGGCGCGGCCGACGCCGCTGCGCACGAGGTTGCGCTGCACGATGTAGGCGAGGACGACGAAGCCCAGGACCACGTAGTAGAAGACCTCCTTGGGCATGATCTCGCCGCCGGCCTGCGGCGCGATGCCGCTGATGCCGACGATGCCGCCGGTGACCGGCTCCCATTCGCGGCCGACCTCGACCACGATGAGGTTGGCCGCCAGGGTGATCATGCCGAAGTACAGGTACGTGGCCCGCAGGCTGACCGCGAGGACCATGAGGGCGATCAGGGTGCCGACGGCTGTCGAGGCCACCAGTCCCAGCAGCCACGAGCCGCTGGCCTTGACCACGATGTAGCCGGTGGCGTACCCGCCCGCCAGTTGCAGGCCGCTGTGCAGCATCGACAGCAGGCCGCCGTACCCCATGCACAGGTTCAGGGAGATCGTCAGGATGGCGCTGATGCCGGCCGAGGCGACCAGCCCGTTGTAGTAGGAGGCGTTGTAGCTGTAGTAGTCGGTGATGTACGGCCAGGCGACCAGCACGCCGATGGCCACGATCGCGAGGCCGCTCAGGGCCACGGCGCGCCAGCGGTGGTAGGCCGCGGAGTCGAAGACGGAGCGGGTGCGCCCCGGCGCGTCGGCGGGGGTCGTTTCCACCGTGGCCATCAGTGCGCCTCCATGGGCTTGCCGAAGAGTCCGGACGGGAAGATGACGAGGATGACGGCGAGGGCGGCGAAGACGGCGAAGTTGCCCATGGAGCCGCCGACCAGGCTGCGCACGATCGTGTCGAGCAGGCCGACGATCATGCCGCCGACGAGCGCGCCGCGGGGTGAGCCGACGCCGCCGATGACCGCGGCGGTGAAGCCCTTGATGGTGAACACCAGGCCGGCCGCCGGGGCGACGAAGATGACGGGGGCGGCGAGCAGACCGGCCAGGGCGCTGATCACGGCCGCGATGACGAAGGAGAGCACCACGATGCGCTGCACCGGGATGCCCATGAGCACCGAGGTGTCGGAGCTGTGGGCGGTGGCCCTGATCGCCCTGCCGTAGGTGGAGCGCCGCAGGAACAGGTCGTACAGCGCCATGACCGCCAGCGCCACCACGATGGTCAGCAGTTCCTGCCACTGGATGGTCATGCCGGCGAGCTCGAAGCCACCGGGGATGATCGGCGCGGGTCTCAGGGCGTCGACGTCGAAGTAGCCCAGGTTGAACACCGACTGGAAGATCAGTGCCGCCGCGAGGGTGGCGATGATCCAGGCGTTGCGCGACCCGGAGAGTTTGATGGGTAGAGTGATCATGCGTTCCATGAGCACGCCCATGACGCAGGCCAGCACGATGGTCAGGCCGATCGCCGCGGCCCAGCCCAGCTTCTCCAGCGCGACGATCTGGTACGCCACGGCGGCGCCGAGGATCAGTGCTTCGCCCTGGGCGAAGTTCATGATCCGTGTCGGCTGGAAGACGATGGCCAGGGCGAGTGCGACCAGGGCGTAGATGGAACCGGCGAACAGCCCATCGATGATGGCCTCAGGGCTCATCTGCACCGCTCCTCGGGGGTGGTACGGGTAGTACAGAGACTCGTTCCGTGACACGAAACGGCGTTTCAAAGAAAACTAGGGGTCGCTCCAGACCAGTGTCAATAGTCTGATGTTTGGAGCGACCCCTGATCGGTGCAGGTCAGTGACGCGCGTAGCGGCCCGAGGGCTCGCCGACGGTCTCGCCGTCGCGGAAGCGCACCTGCCCGCCGACGGCGGTGACGACCGGCCAGCCGGTCAGCTCGACCCCTTCGAACGGGGTGTGGTCCTGACCGGACAGGCACACCTCGTTGGTGACGGTCTGCGCCAGCTCGGGGTCGACCACGGTCAGGTCGGCGTCGAAGCCAACCATCAGGCTGCCCTTGCGGCCCCACAGGTTGTAGGCGCGGGCGGGGTTGGCCGAGGCCAGCTCGGCGATCCTGGACAGCGACAGGCCGCGCCTGCGGTGCCCCTCGGAGAACAGCACCGGGTAGAGCAGGGCGGTGCCGCCGAAGCCGGGACGGGCCGGCCAGAGCTGGTCGCCCTTCTCGGCCTCCATGCAGCAGGCGTGGTCGGAGGCCACCCAGTCGATGGTGCCCTCGGCCACGTGCCGCCACAGGGCCTCGTTGTCGGCCTTGGTGCGGATCGGCGGGTTGACCTTGCCGCCGAGGCCGCCGGCCGCGTCCAGCGTGTCGTGGTCCAGGCACAGGTGGTGCAGGGTCGTCTCGGCGCGCAGGTCGCCGCCGAACGAGCGGCGGGCCAGCGCGACCGCGTCCACGGCCTCCGCGCTCGACAGGTGGAGCAGGTTGAGGTTGGTGCCGGTGTGCGAGGCCAGCGTGGTGGCCTCGCCGATGGCGACCCGCTCGGTCAGCGGCGGCCGGCCCTCGTGGTAGGCGCGCAGCGTCTGCGGGTCGCCGTTGGCCCGGACGCGGTCGATGAACACGCGCATGAGCTCGGACTGCTCGCAGTGCAGCGACACCGACAGCCGCTTGCCGGGGTTGGCCCGCTGGACCGCGGTGATCTGCTCCATCAGCAGGTAGAGGTGGCCCAGGTCGTACTCGTCGCCCATGGTGAAGGAGCGCGCGTCGCGGCTGTTGGCCGCCAGGTCGAACCCCTTGTAGAACATGTAGTACTTGAACGACGTGACCCCGTGCTCCTCCACCAGCATCGGGATCTCGGCGATCTGGTCCACCGTCATCGGCGCGAGGTGGAAGGCGTAGTCGGTCCAGGTGCGGCCGGCGACCGCGTTCAGCACCTCGGGGAAGATCTCCTTGTACGGTCCCGTACGGTCGAGGTAGTGGGAACCGGTGCGGAAGTACGACAGCACCGTGGTGGCGCCGCCGACCAGCGAGGAGCGGGTCTCCTCGAAGGCGTCGAGCGCCAGGTCCCGGTAGATGCCGAGGTGGAAGTGGGCGTCCACGGCGCCGGGGAGCACCACCTTGCCGCGGGCGTCGACCACCTCATCGGCTTCGGCGGCGGGGATGTCCTCGGCCAGGGCCGCGACCTTGCCGTTGGAGACCGCCAGGTCGGCGCGGAGTTCGCCGTGGTACGGCAGGACGACGGTGCCACCCTTGACGAGAAGGTCGTATCGAGACATGGAGATGGCCGGGCCCGGGGGTTCCGGCCGTCACCCCCTTTCGGATGCGTTCCAGCCCATCTGGGCGGACAGACGTGCGGTTGATTCGAGAAGCCTGGCCACGCACTCCTCGACCTCGGCGCGGAAGCGCTCGACCGGGCCGCAGACGCTCACGACGGCCACGGGCCTGCCGTGATGGTCGAGGATCGGCGAGGCCACGGAGGCCGCGCCGGACATGCGCTCGGAGAAGGACTGGGCGAAGCCGGTCTCGCGGATCGACGTCAGCTCACGGCGGAGCTTGGCCTTGTCCACGATGGTGTTGCCGGTCAACGGTTCCAGGGCGCCGAGCGACAGGTAGTTCTCGATCTCTTCCTCGGCGAGGTAGGCGAGGAAGGCCTTGGACGAGGCGCCCGCGTGCAGCGGGTGGGCCACGCCCAGGTTGACGCTCATGATGACCTCGCGGGCGGGGGTCACCTGGTCGACGTAGATGCGGTAGTTGCCGGTGCGGATCGACAGGGTGGCCGTCTCGTCGGTGCGCTGGGACAGCGTCACCAGTTCGGGCGCGGCGATCCGCCGCACGTCGATCCGGTCGAGGTAGGCCAGACCGAGCCGCATCGCGCCGACGCCGAGCGAGTAGCGCCGGGTCGACTGGTCCAGCTCGATCAGCCCGCGCACCCGCAGCGAGGCCAGGATCCGGTGCACCGCGGCCTTCGACATGCCGAGCGAGTCGGCGATCTCGGTCACGCCGAGCGTGTTCGAGGGAGTCTCGGCGAAGTGCATGAGAACGTCCGCGGCCCGTTCGACGGTGGCGATGGCCTGTCCGGTGTTCTCCCGGGCGGGTGCCCGCCCCTCGGCGTTCTTGGTCGGCATCGGTCCTCCAAGGAAACAGTCAGAATCGGCTATCTACCTTGGCGGTGAAACCCGACGCGCGCAGGAAGATCGGTGACAATCCGCGTGTCGAGGAACTCCCACCACTCGTCCTGGCTGACCCGCTGGCTCTCCCAGCCGTCGTCCGCCTTGAGGGTGGACAGCGCCCTGCGGTATTCGCCCCAGGCCGCCTCGTCGTCGAACGCGGCCCAGTTCTCCAGCGTGTAGACGTCGCCCACGGCGCTGTAGTACCAGCGGACCTCGCGGACCATCGGCAGATCCCGGTAGAACCAGCTCTCCCGGTCCTCCAGCCACTGCCAGAAGCCCTTCATGTCCTGCCGCGCCCGGGAACGCAGTTTCATCCGGTAGACGAGGTAGATCATGGCGACGGGCTCCAGGTTGGCACTCAAGCGGGCTTGTTCCGCACACAGTAACGCTGTTTCAATATATTGGGAAGCCCCGGCGCCGGACGCTGTCCTGCGGTGATCCCGGCGCCGGGGTTCCCCGCCACACCGTGCGTCGACGTGGGGAAACGACCGACCTGACGCACTTCCAGCCATCTGAGGAGGCCGATTCCGTGGAGGCAGAGCAGATCGTCCCGGGGGACCGATCAGCGGTCGACGAGCAGCCGCCGACCCCCGTCACCGGGCCCATGGCCGGCCTGGTGGTGGTCGACGTGGCCACCCTGTTCGCGGGCCCCCTGGCTGCGACGATCCTGGGCGACTACGGCGCGGACGTCATCAAGGTCGAGCACCCCGACCGCGGCGACCCCTCCCGCACGCACGGCGCGAGCAAGGACGGGATCGGCCTGTGGTGGAAGATGCTCGGCCGCAACAAGCGGACCGTGACCGCCAACCTGGGCCGCCCCGAAGGCGCCGAGCTGCTCAAGCGGCTGCTCGCCCGGGCGGACGTGTTGATCGAGAACTTCCGTCCCGGCACGCTGGAGCGCTGGGGTCTGTCCCCCGACACGCTGCTGGAGCTGAACCCCCGGCTGGTGATCGCCCGGGTGACCGGCTTCGGGCAGTTCGGCCCCTACTCCGGCCGGCCCGGGTTCGGCACCCTCGCCGAGTCGATGAGCGGCTTCGCCGCGGTCACCGGCGAGCCGGACGGGCCGCCCACGCTGCCGCCGTTCGGCCTGGCCGACGGCGTGGCCGCGCTGACCTGCGTCAGCGCCGTCACCATGGCCCTGCACCACCGCGACCGGCCCGGCGGCACCGGCCGCGGCCAGGTCGTCGACCTGGCCATCATCGAGCCGCTGGTCACCCTGCTCGGCCCCCAGCCGATGATCTGGGACCAGCTCGGCACGGTCCAGCCGCGCACCGGCAACCGCTCGGTCAACAACGCGCCGCGCAACACGTACCGGACCAGGGACGGGCGGTGGGTGGCGATCTCCACCTCCGCCAACTCCATCGCCGAGCGGGTCATGCGCCTCGTCGGCCACCCCGAGGTGATCGACGAACCGTGGTTCGCCTCCGGCGCCGAACGCGCCGAGCACGCCGACCTGCTCGACGGATACGTGGGCGGCTGGATCGCCGAACGCGACCTGGACGAGGTCGTGCGGGAGTTCGAGGCCGCCCAGGCGGCGGTGGCGCCCATCTACGACGTCCGCGACGTGTTCGAGGACCCGCAGTACCAGGCCCTCGACACGATCACCACGGTCGACGACGAGGACCTCGGGCCGCTGCGCATGCAGAACGTGCTCTTCCGGCTCTCGGCGACGCCCGGCTCCATCCGCTGGACCGGCCGCGCCAGAGGCGCCGACAACGACGACGTGTGGGGCGGCCTCGGCCTGAGCGCCGAGGACCTGGCAGCCCTGCGAGACAAGGGGATCGTGTAATGACCGAGACGACCATGCGGACGCCTCTCTGGGAACGGCTGGACGGCGCCAGGATCGTCGATCTGGCCCAGCCCATGCGGACCGGCATGCCGCAGTCGCCCAGCCATCCGCGGTTCCGGATGGTCATCGAACGCCGGCACGGCGACATGGTGCGCGAGGACGGCGGTTCGGCGGCCAACGAGGTGATCCTGACCGGCGGCCACGTGGGCACCCACGTCGACGCGCTCGGCCACGTCTCACAGGACGGCTACCTGTACGGCGGCGTCGAGGCCGCCGGGGTCCAGTCGCACCAGGGCCTGGCCCGGCTGGGCATCGACGCCTTCCCCCCGTACGTGGGACGCGGCGTGCTCCTGGACGTGGCCGCCCTGCACGGTGTGGACGTGCTTCCGCCCGGCTACGAGATCACCCCGGCCGACCTGGAGAACGCGCGGGACCGGGCCGGCGTGCCGATCCGGCCCGGTGACGCGGTGCTCATCGGCACCGGCTGGTCGCGCGAGTGGGACCGGCCGGGACGCTTCATCGGCGAGGAGGGCGGCGTGCCCGGCCCCGGCCCCGACGCGGCCCGCTGGCTGGTCGAGCAGGGCGCGCGGGTGGTGGGCGGCGAGACCGTCGCCTTCGAGCAGATCCAGGCGGGCCGCGGCCACGCCGTGCTGCCCGTGCACCGCATCCTGCTCGTCGAGTCGGGGGTGAACATCGTGGAGACCATGCGGCTCACCGAGCTGCGGGAGCTGGGCGTGCCCGAGTTCCTGCTGGTGCTCAACCCGCTGCCCGTCGTCGGCGCCACCGGCGCCCCGGTCCGGCCGCTCGCGGTGCTGGCGTCATGACGATCGTCTCCGCCCTCGCCGAGTTCGCCGCGGCCTCCCGTGACGGACTGCCCGAGCCCGTCATGGCCGACGTGACGGGCCGGGTGCTCGACACGTTCGGCAACTGCCTGGCCGCCCAGGAGCTGACCGGCGCGCAGGAGCCGCACGAGGCGGTGCGGCGGCTGACCGGGCGGTGGGGAGGGGCCGGCGAGTGCTCGGTGCTGGGCCGCGCGCACGCGCTGCCCGCACCCTCGGCCGCCCTGGTCAACGGCACGCTCGCGCACGCGCTCGACTTCGACGACACCCACCTCCCGTCGGTGCTCCACCCGTCCGCCTCCGTGGTGCCCGCCGCCCTGGCGGTCGCGGAGTCGGTACGGGCCAGCGGCGCCGCGCTGTGCCAGGCCATCGCGGTCGGCGACGAGATCACCAACCGCCTCGGCATGGCGTCCTACCTGCCCGAGCTGCGCAACTCGGTGTTCTTCGAGAAGGGCTGGCACGCCACCTCCATCTGCGGCACGGTCGGCGCCGCCGCCGCCTCGGCCCTGCTCATGGGGCTGGACGCGGCCGGCGTCGCGGACGCCATGGGCATCGCCGCCAGCATGGGCGCCGGGGTCATCGAGGCCAACCGCACCGGCGGCACCGTCAAGCGGATCCACTGCGGGTGGGCGGCGCACTCCGGCGTGGTGGCGGCGGGCATGGCCGCGGAGGGCGTGACCGGGCCGCCGACCGTCTTCGAAGGCCGCTTCGGCTTCTTCCAGGCGTTCCTCGACGGCCGCTACGACGCCGCCGCGATCACCGCCGGGCTGGGCCAGGACTGGGAGCTGCTGCGCACGGTCTACAAGCCGTACCCGTCCAACCACTTCACCCACCCCGGCATCGACGCCGCCCTGGCGCTGCGCGCCGAGGGCCTGCGTCCGGAGGACGTGGACGAGATCGAGCTGGGCGTGGCCGCGGCCCCGCTGCGCACGATCGGCGAGCCGTACGAGGAGAAGGTCCGTCCCCGGACCCCGTACCACGCGAAGTTCTCCGGCCCCTACACCGTGGCCAGCGCGCTGGTCGGCGGCGGCGGGCTGGGCCTGCACCTGGACGACTTCACCGAGGCCGCCTTCCGCGACGAGCGGCGGCTGGCGCTGGCCGCGCGGGTGCGGGTGGTGGCCGACGAGCAGTGCTCGGAGGAGTTCCCCCGGGCCTTCTCGGCCGTGCTGCGGGTGCGCACCCGCGACGGGCGGCGGCTGGAGCACCGCGTGCACAGCTCGCGCGGCGGGCCCGAGCATCCGCTCAGCATCGACGAGCTGGAGGAGAAGTACGCGCTCAACGCCGCGCGCGTGCTGGCCCCCGAAGCGGTCGCGGCGCTGGCCAAGGAGGTCCGCGGGCTCGCCGTCCGCGACGACGTCACCGGGCTGCTCGCGCCGGCGCTGATCGCGGCGGGATGACCGCCTCCGCGAACCCGGGGGGCGCTCGGTGAGCGGCCCCCGGCCGGTGGTGGCCGCGGCGACCTGCGCGGTCGGGCTCGGGGTGGCGATGTTCGACAACACCGCCGTCCTCGTGGCGCTGCCGGCGCTGGGAGAGTCGTTCGGCTCGTCGGTCTCCGGCCTGCAGTGGGTGGCGGCAACGGCGGCGCTCGCCGCGGCCGCGGTGCTGCCGTTCTCCGGCGCCCTGGGCGACCGGTTCGGCGCCCGGCGGGCGGTGCGGCTGGGACTGGGCGTGTTCGCGCTGGCGGTCCTCGCGGCCGCCGCCAGCCCTTCGCTGCCGGCGCTGCTGGCGGCCAGGGTCTTCCAGGGCGCGGGCATCGCGCTCATGCTGCCCAACGGCGCGGCGCTGCTCCAGGCGAACGTGAGCGACGCGGCCAGGAGCCGCACGTTCGGCACCTGGATCAGCGTGTCGTCCATCGGGCTGATCGCCGGACCGCTCGCCGGCGGCTGGCTGGTGAGCGAGCTGGGCTGGCGGTCGATCTTCCTGGTGCCGGTGCCGTTCGCGCTGCTCGGCATCCTCGGCACGCTGCGCCTGCGCGAACGCAGGGACGGGCGGCCCGCCGGGCGGCTCGACCTGGCCGGCAGCGCCGTCGCGGGCACGGGGCTGGCGCTGCTGTGCTGGTCACTGATCGAGTTCGGCCGTTCCGACGGCGACGCCTGGTGGGCCACGGGCTGCCTGGTGGCCTCCGCCCTGGTGTTCGCGGCGCTGGTGCCGGTGGAGCGTCGGGCGCCCACGCCGGCCGTCGACCTCGCGCTGCTCCGCAACCGCACCTATGTGGCGATCATGGTGAGCTGCCTGCTGTACAACGCCACCACGACGGGCGGCGCCTTCCTGGTGTCGCTGCTGCTGCAGGACGTGCGCGGGTTCGGGGCGGTGGAGACCGGGCTGATCATCCTGGTGGCGACCGTCGGCATGCCGTTCGGCGGCCGGCTCACCGGACGGCTGGCGCAGGGCGGGTCGCTGCGCCGGCTCATGGCGGGCGCGATCACCGTCCTGGCGCTGGCGTACGTGCTGGTGGCGGCGCTGGCCCTGGGGCCGCTGGCGTGGATCGCGGCGCCGCTGCTGCTCACCGGCTTCGCCTCGGGCGTCCTCTACAGCGGGGACACGCTGGCCGTGCTGGGGACCGTGGACCCCGGCAAGACGGCCTCGGGGCTGGCCTCGCTGTCGCTGGTGCGGCAGGTGGGCGCGGTGCTGGGGATCGCGGTGCTGGGCTCCCTGTCGGCGCTGGCCGAGCGGATCCAGCTGGTGGACCTGGGGCTGCGCGCCGGGCTGCTGGTGGCCGGCCTGTCGGTGGTGCCCGGCATCCTGCTCCTGCTGCGCCACCTCCCCCGCCCCGCGCCGAGGTCCCCGTGACCCCGGGGTGCGGCGGCTCCCCGCGAGGGAACCGCCGCACCCCAGGTCAGGAAGCGGGCCAGGAGCGGACGAAGAGCGGGCCCGGCAGATCGGGGACGGCCGGGCCGTACGCCCAGGTCCTGGCCGGGAGCGAGAGCACCTCGACGTCGCACCCGGGGGCCGGGACGTCGGAGGCGGACGCGTAACCCGCGGCCCGCGTGCCGCCGTCCTCCGCGCGCAGCGCCTCGGTGACGGGCAGGCGCAGCGCCCGGGGGGCGTCGCCGTCGGGCAGGCCGTCCCGCCAGGCCGGAGGGCCGGAGAACCAGGCCACGGCCAGGCAGCCGTCCGGGCCTGCGGCGCTCGCCGTACGGGGCGTGCCCGGCGGGAGGTAGGCGTAGGTCCCGGCGGTGAAGTCCGTGCCGCTGACCGAGATCAGCCCGTCCAGCACCACGAACTCCTCCGCGCACGGGTAGTGGCCGGTGGCCTGCCGGCTCCACCCGGCGGGGAAGCGCACCAGCGACACCGACGCCGCGCCGGCGGCGTGCAGCCGCACCAGCCGGACGGGGCCCGAGCCGGCGGGCATGACGACCTCACGCCACTCCAGATCTGGTCCGTCGAGATCCAACACCTGGGCCATCAGTGCCCCACCTCCGCCGTAGCTCCGGGCCTCAGGCCCGCTTCCGTCAAGGTCACGCCGCGGAACAGGGTCACGCCGTCGAGCCTGGTCACGCCGTCGAGCCTGGTCACGCCATCGAGCCTGGTCACGCCATCGAGCCGCACGCGTTCACCCGGCCATCCCGAGGACGCGGCGCGCCTGGCGCACCACGGCCTCGTCGACCATCCGGCCGGCCGAGTCCAGCAGCACGCCCGACCCGCTCGCCTCGAACCGCTCGATCAGGTCCCTGGCCCACGCCACCTGCTCCGCCGACGGGGTGAACACGTCGTTGACGACCGCGATCTGGGCCGGATGGATGCAGGCGCGGCCCGCGTACCCGAGCCGGGCGATCGCCTCGGTCGACGCCCGCAGCGCGTCGAGGTCGCGGAAGTCGGTGGAGACGGGCCCGACCGGCGGGGAGATCCCCGCGGCGGCCGAGGCGAACACGACCTGCGAGCGGGCCCACAGCAGCTCCCGCTCGTCGGGGCCGGGGCTGACGCCGGTGTCGGCGCGCAGGTCGGCCTCGCCCACCTGCAGCCTGGCCACCCGGGGGGCGCGCGCGATCTCCAGGGCCTGGAAGATCGACGCGGCGGACTCCAGCAGCGGCACCACCGGCAGCCCGTCCGCGCCGAGCGAGGTGAGCAGCGCGTCCAGCTCCACCAGCTCGGCGGCGCTCTCGACCTTGGCCACGACCAGCCCGGCCAGCGACGGCGCGGCGGCCACCGCGCGGACGTCCGGCTCGCGCAGCTCGCCCGGGTTCACCCGGACCCACAGCTCCACCGGGCCCGGATCGGTCTCGCGCAGCCAGCCGGCCACCGCCTGCCTGGCCGCGTCCTTGCCCGCGGGCGGGACGGCGTCCTCCAGGTCGACGATGAGCGCGTCTGCGCCCCGGCCGAGCGCCTTGCCCAGCTTGTCCGGCGCGTCGCCGGGCACGTACAGATGGGATCGGGCCATCCGGCTCACCCCACCTTCACGTCGCCGCGCGACAGCGACCTGGCCACCACCGTGCGCAGCACGTCGTTGGTGCCCTCGCCGATGCTCATCAGCACCGAGTCGCGGTAGAGCCGCTCGACCTCGTACTCGGTGGAGTAACCGTAGCCGCCGTGCACCTTGAGCGAGCTGATCGCGGACTCCAGCGCGACCTCCGAGCAGAAGATCTTCGCCATGCCGGTCTGCGCGTCCGCGCGGCCCTTCCTGACCTGGTCGGCGGCCCAGTACGCCATGAGCCTGGCCGCCTGGAGCGTGGTGGCCAGCGAGGCGAGCTGGATCTGCACCGCCTGGAAGTCACCGATCGGCTGCCCGAACGCCTTGCGCTGGCGCGAGTAGGCGAGCGCCTCGTCGTAGGCGCGCTGGGCGATGCCGACCGAGCGGGCGGCGATGTTGACGCGGCCCCACTCCAGGGCGGACAGCGCCTGCTGCATGCCGCGTCCCTCGACGCCGCCGAGCAGGTTCGCGGCGGGGACGCGCACGTTGTCGAGCACGATCTCGCACGACTCGGTGCCCTTGTAGCCGAGCTTCGGGATGTCCTTGGTGACCTGGTAGCCGGGGGTGTCCGCCTCGACGAGCAGGATGCTCATCCCCTTGTGCGCGGGCGTGGTGGCGGGGTCGGTCTTGACCAGGACCGGCAGCGGGTCGGCGTAGCGGGCGTTGGTGATCCACGTCTTGGTGCCGTTGACCACGTAGTGGTCGCCGTCGAGCCGCGCGGTGGTGCGGATGCCCTGGAGGTCGGTGCCGGCGTCCGGCTCGGTCAGGCCGATGCCGGTGCGGCGCTCGCCGGTGGCCAGCTCGGGCAGGTAGCGCCGCTTCTGGTCGTCGGTGCCGTGCATCGCGATCATGCGGCAGGCCAGGGAGTGGCTGCCGAGGATGCCGGCCACGCCCATCCAGCCGCGCGAGATCTCCTCGAAGACCAGCGCGAACGACACCGGGTCCAGGTCGAGGCCGCCGTACTCCTCGGGGATGGTGATGCCGAACAGGCCCATCTCCTTGAAGCCGTCGACGATCTCCGTCGGGTACCGGCCCGCGTGCTCCCAGTCGCGCGCGACGGGCACGATCTCCTTGTCGACGAACGCGCGCAGCAGCGCCCGGAAGTCCCGCTGCTCCTCGTTCAGCTCGAAGTCCATGACTACCTCTCGATCGGGACGAACACGGGCAGGGCGCGGCCGTCGGGCAGCGGGCGCCAGTCCAGCCGCAGCGGGTCGCCGACGCCGACCGCGCCGGGCTCGCCGGTGACCACGTTGGACAGCAGCAGCACGCCTTCGGCGAGCCGCACCCTGGCCACGACGTACGGGGGCGTGAAGCCGGGCATCGCCCGGTGGACCACGGTGCAGGCGTCGACCTCGGCCTCGCCGGAGGCGTCGATCCAGCCCAGGCCCTCGGTGGCGCCGCACGCGGTGCAGAGCGCCCGGGGCGGGTGCTGGGCGTGGCCGCAGGAGCAGCGCTGCACCAGCAGCCGCCGCTCGCGGGTGGCCTCCCACCAGGGCAGCGTGACCTCGTCGGGTTCGGGCACGTTCACCGGTCCACCCCCAGCAGGACGGTCGCGTGCGTGGACAGGATGCCGCCGGTGCCGTGGGCGAGCGCGACCTCCGCGCCGGGCACCTGCCGTTCGCCGCACTCGCCGCGCAGCTGGCGAACGGCCTCGACGAGCAGCAGCACCCCGTACTGGCCGGGGTGGCAGTAGGACAGGCCGCCGCCGGAGGTGTCGAGCGGGAAGTCGCCGCCGGGGCGGATGCGGCCGCCGGCGATCCAGTCGAGCGCCTCGCCCCGGCCGCAGAACCCGAGCGCCTCCAGGGTGAGCACGACCGTGATGGTGAACGAGTCGTACACCTCGGCCACGTCCACGTCGGCGGGGGTGAGCCCGGCGCGGGCGAACGCGTCCCGGCCGGCCTCGACGGCGCCGGTCACGGTCAGGTCGTCGACGGCGGTCATCGACGTGTTCGTGGTGCGCTCGCCGTAGCCGAGCACGCGGACCGGCGGCCTGCGCAGGTCGCGGGCCCGTTCCAGCGAGGTGAGCACGATCGCGCCGCCGCCGTCGGTGACCAGGCAGCAGTCGGCGGAGGTGAGCGGCGTGGACACCACGGGCGCGGCGAGCACGTCGCCGGCGGTGAGCGGCCCGGCCCCGTAGCGGTAGGCGGCCGGGTTGAGCAGCGCCCACTCGCGGGCGGCGACCGCGACCTCGGCGAGCTGCTCGCGGGTGCCGCCGTAGCGGTGCAGGTAGCGCTGGGCGGCCATGGCGTAGTACGAGATCGGGTAGAGCGGCCCGTAGGGCGTCTCGAACTGCGCCTCCGGCGTGTGCGTCTCCACGACGCCGCCGAGCGACCTGGAGCGCGCCGAGCGCTGGTTGGACGCGAACGACACGACGACGGTCGAGCACTGCCCGGCCTCGATGGCCTGGACGGCGCGGGCCACGTACATCTCGAACGCCGACCCGCCCGCGAAGGTGGAGTCGGTCCACGACGGCCGCAGCCCGAGATAGTCGGCGAGCTGGGTGGCCGAGAACCGGGACACGCCGGTGGTGGCCACGCCGTCGACGTCGGCGAGGGTGAGCCCGGCGTCGGCCAGCGCCCTGGTGACCGCCTGGGCCTGCAGCCCCAGGATGGACCTGCCGGTGACGCCGAGGTCGCTCTCGGCGGCGCCGGCGATGGCGACGCCGGTCATGTCGCCTCCCCGCGCAGCACGATCTCGGCCCCGGCCGGCTCGACCGCGACCCGCTCGGCCTGGTCCCCGCCGACGACCAGCACGCGCTGCTCGACGTGTACGACGCCGTCCTCGACCGCGCTCACCCGGCCGACGCAGCGGACGGTCTCGCCGGCGAAGACGAGGTTCTTGAACCGGAAGTGCAGGCGGCGCACGAACGCGCCCGGCCCGAGCCAGTCCTGCAGCTGCTCGGCCAGCAGCGCGCCGAACACCTGCCCGTCCACCACCGGCGCGGGCAGCCCGCGCGAGGCCAGGTAGTCGGGGTCGTAGTGGAGCCGGTGCCAGTCCCAGGTGGACCCGGCGTAGGCGATCATGGCGCGCAGGTCGATGGTCCGTTCCAGCGGCGGCACCTCGGCGCCGGGCTCGACCAGCGGTGCTGTCACCGCTCCTCCTTCCGCGCGACGTAGATGATGGTCTCCTCGTTGGTGCACAGCAGGTCGCCGTGCTGGTTGGTGTAGGTGGCGACCGAGGAGACGATGAGCATGTCCTGCCCGCCGGACGTGCTGCGCTCGGTGGCGCCGGCCAGCCGCCAGGTGGCGGTGATCACGTCGTCGGGGCGGACGTGCCGGTGGAAGGTGTAGGTGTTGCCGCCGCGCACCTTCCTGCTGCCGGGGATGTCGATGTGCCAGTCGTGGCCCGCGTACCCGTCGGGGTCGGGCGGCACGTCGGCGTACTGGTTGGTCTCGCAGATCAGCGTGGGCGGCGCGACGACTCCGGGGTAGCCGTGCTCGCGGGCGTAGGCGTCGTCGGTGTAGAGCGGGTTGTCGTCGCCGACCGCCCTGGCGAAGTAGCGGATCGCGGCGCGGCCCAGCTCCTCCGGCGCGGTGTAGGTGACTTCCGTGCCGATCCTGGCGCGCAGCTCGTCGGTCAGCAGGCTCACGGCAGCACCGCCGCGGGGAAGACCTCCAGCAGGAACTCCGGCCGCAGCAGCCCGGCGCAGAGCGCGCCGGTGGAGGCGGGCCACGGCTCGCGCAGCCGCCGCTTGCGCACGTCGGCCACCCCCCGGTAGTCGGCCAGCCCGTCCGGGCAGACGAACTCGATCGTGGAGATCAGGTGCTCAGGCCCGGCGCCGGCGGCGGCCAGCACCTGCCCGATCGCGTCGTAGGTGACCTCGGCCTGGGCGACCACGTCTCCCGGGTGCAGCGCCTCCTGCGTCTCCATGTCAAGCGCGGCGAAGCCGCTCATCCACAGCATGCCGCCCGCCTTGACGCCGGGCGTGTAGGTGAGCGTGTCGTAGCGGGACCAGCCGGGGTTGACGGCCTCCAGCGGGTGGCGGGAGGCGGTGACGTCGAGCGCGACGAGCACGCCCGGCCGGTGCAGCCTGCTCATCAGGATGCCGCCCGCGCCGGGGTAGACGCCCGCGCCGCCGAGCCGCTCCTTGCGCGCCCGGTGGGTGCGCCGGTAGACGTCGCGGGTGGCGGGGGTGGTGTAGTCGTACGTGGTCACGGCGGCGTCGAGGGACAGCCCGGCGCCCCGCAGCAGGCGGTCGGCCTTGTCCAGGCAGTAGGCGTACTGGCCGATCAGGTCGCCCTCGCTCACCACCTCGCCGCGCTCGTCGACGGGCAGCACGGTCGGCAGGAACACCGCGCCGTCGGCCGTCTCGGCCACGCCGTCGCCGGTGACGGCCTTGGGTCCGCCGGGGCCGGCGTGCACCTCGATCTCGATGAACGCCGCCGGGCGGAGCAGCCGCTCGACGACCACCGTGGTGACGGCGGGCCGGTGCTCGCCGAAGATCTCCCGCCGGACGGCCTCGGCCTCCGGGTAGTGGTCGAGGCCGTGGACGGTGACGTTCTCAGTGATCTTGGTGACGTCGGCGAAGGTCAGCCCGGCCGCCTCCAGGATCGCCTCGATCTTCCGGTACGCGGTCCTGGTCTGGTCGGTCATGCCGCCCCGGACCACCATGCGGCCGCTTTCCGGGTCGTGTTCGCTGGCGGAATGGCCGGACAGCCAGGCGTCCGCGCCGTGCGTGAGGCCGAGCGAGAAGGAGTACCCCTCGTAGCGGAACCAGGGGAAGTGGGCGGGACGGATGGCGTTGAGTGTCATGCGTTCTCCTCCGGGGCCGCGAGCCGGTCGGCGAGCGCGGCGATGGCGGTCAGGTCGGGCTCGTCGGCCAGCGCGCGGACCCGGCGGGCCAGCTCGTCCGCGTCCGTCGACGGCCCGCCCGCGTTGGCGGTGAACTTGGCCAGCAGCGCGGCCTCGCTC
>NZ_JAPNNL010000102.1 GCF_027620315.1 Nonomuraea corallina
GGCCGGCACCAAGCGCCGCTCCCGCGAGGGCGCCCGCGGCAACCCGGCGGCCGAGCTCGGCTTCTCCGGCGACCCCGGCCAGCATGGCGCCCCCGGTGACGACATGCTGCACGCCCAGCGCGTGTGGGACGGCACGCTGGCCACCAACCGGATGGACGACCTGGGCATCAACGCCGAGCGGCAGCGCGTGGAGACCAAGGACGTGACGGCGTCGGTCGGCCTGCTGGTGGACGGCTGGCCGGACGACGTGCGCGCGTGCGTGGCGTCGGTGCTGGCCCACACCGGCTGCACGGTGCTGGCGCTCGACCTGGGAGACGTGGACGGCGCCGGCAAGGTGCTGGACGAGCTGGCGGCCCGCGAGCCGGACCGGGTGCGGGTGTGGCACGTCGCCGAGACCCCGCACTGGCTGGGCGGCACCGCGACCTGGGGCGCGGCCAGGGCCAAGCTGCTGCGGCTCGACACGGCCGAGGTGCACGTGCTGATGGACACCTCGCTGGTCCTGGAGGGCGACGCGCTGACGCCGCTGATCGCCGCCGTGCAGGAAGGCGCCGTGGCCGCCGGATGGCAGGGCCGCAAGCCGCCGGGGGCCGAGAGGCCGGACAGCGGCGACGCGTGGCTGCAGGCGGGGCCCGGCAGGGTGCCCGCGCTGACCGGTGACCTGATGGCGGTGCGCCGCTCGGCCGCCGTCGCCGCCCTGCCCGAGGAGGCCCGCTACGGCGTGGACGCCGACCTGGAGCTGTCCCTGCGCCTGCGCGGCGAGCTGGTGGTGCCCCGCACGCGCCTGCCCGTGCGGCAGGGCCGCGCGCACGCCGTGGCCGACGACTACAGGCTGGAGGAGTCGCGCCGCAACCACGGCAGGGTGCTCGGCATGCTCGAACCCTCCTAAGCTAGAGCCCTATGGAGATGCTCGCGCCGTACACCACCCTGGGGCTGGGCGGCCCCGCCCTCGACTTCGTCCAAGCCGACACGGCCGAGCACCTGGTCTCCCTGGTGGCCGAGGCCGACCAGGCCGCCCGGCCGACGCTGGTGCTCGGCGGCGGCAGCAACCTGGTGCTGTCCGACGCGGGCTTCGACGGCCTGGTCATCCGGGTGGCCACCAAGGGCGTGTCGGTGTCCCGCGACGGCGAGCAGGTGCTCGTGACGGTCGAGGCCGGTGAGGACTGGGATCCGCTGGTGGCCCGCGCGGTCGCCGAGGGCTGGTCGGGCGTCGAGTGCATGTCCGGCATCCCCGGCCTGGTGGGCTCCACCCCGATCCAGAACGTCGGCGCCTACGGCCAGGAGGTCGCGCAGACCGTCCGGTGCGTGCGCGCCTACGACCGCCGCACCCGCCACGTGGTCGATCTGGAGGCCCGCCAGTGCGGGTTCGCCTACCGCACCAGCATGTTCAAGCGCGACCTGTCCCGCTACGTGGTGCTTTCGGTGACGTACGCGCTCGACCTCGCCGAGCTGTCCGGCCCGGTGGCCTACCAGGAGCTGGCGGCCCGGCTCGGCGTCGAGCCCGGCGGCCGCGTGCCGCTGGCCCGCGCCCGGGAGGCGGTGCTGGAGCTGCGCCGGGGCAAGGGCATGGTGCTCGACCCCCGCGACCCCGACACCCGCAGCGCCGGTTCGTTCTTCACCAACCCGGTCCTGACCGCGGAGGAAGCGGCGGAGCTGGCCGCCCACGCCCCCGGCCACCCGCGCTGGGAGCTGCCTGACGGCCTGGTCAAGGTGCCCGCGGCGTGGCTGATCGAGCAGGCGGGCTTTCCCAAGGGCTACGCCCGCGGCCCGGTGCGCATCTCCACCAAGCACACCCTCGCGCTGACCAACCCCGAGGGCGCCGGCACCACCGCCGACCTGCTGGCCCTGGCCAGGGAGGTGCGGGACGGCGTGCGCGAGAAGTTCGGCGTCACGCTGGTCAACGAGCCCGTGATGGTCGGTTGCGCTCTTTGACCTGGGGAATGCCTCACGCAGGACCTGCTGTTAAGGTGTGTGGAAACACCGAAGGGGAGTAGTCCCAATCGCGTGATCGACACACTGGCGCGTTCGCGCGCCCGGTCACGCGGGCCTCACGGGCGGACGAGACCTTCGGCCTGGCAGTCGCGTACGAAGACGCTGCCGGGCCGAAGCCGTGCCCGAAACCCCCGGGTGCGCCCACGGTCCGGTCGCGCGGGAGAGGACCGTGGAAGCTTTCTGGATCAGCCTGGGCGCGATCTTCCTGGCCGAGCTGGGCGACAAGAGCCAGCTCATGGCGATGACCTTCGCCGCCCGCTACAAGGCCTGGGTGGTGCTGACCGGCATCACCGTCGCCACCACCGTCGTCCATCTGGGCAGTGTGGCCATCGGCGGGCTCATCGGCGACGCGCTGCCGACCACCGCCATCTCCGTCGTCGCGGGCGTGGCCTTCCTCGGCTTCGCCCTCTGGACGCTGCGCGGCGACGAGCTGACAGAGGAGGAGTCGCGCAAGGCGTCGCGCGCCACCCGGAGCGCGCTGATCGCGGTGACGGTGGCCTTCTTCCTCAGTGAGCTGGGCGACAAGACCATGCTCGCCACCATCACGCTGGCGACCTCGTACGGCTGGGTCGGCACGTGGATCGGCTCCACCGTCGGCATGGTGGCCGCGGACGCCCTGGCCATCCTGGTGGGCCGCCTGCTGGGACGGAACCTGCCGGAGAAGGCCGTCCGCTACGGCGCGGCGGCCGCGTTCGCCCTCTTCGGCGTCGTGATGCTGGTCGACGCCCTCGTCCTGTCGTGACCCGCGCCGAGGCCCTGATGGCGAAAGCGGGCCGCCGGCGACGACTACCGGGACAGGAGTGAGAGGCGGTGCGCGGCGGCGGACGCTTCGCCCCGGGTGGTGACGCCGAGCTTGGCCAGGATGTTGGAGACGTGCACGCTGACCGTCTTGGCGGAGATGAACAGCTCCTTGGCGATGTCGCGGTTCGTCCGGCCCAGCGCGACCAGGCGGAGCACCTCCAGCTCGCGCGGGGTGAGCAGCTCCGAGGACTCCTGCGGGCGCTGGGCGCCGCCCACGCGCCTGGAGAGCGCCTCGATCTCGGCGACGAGCGGGGCCGCGCGTAACGCGGTCGCCTTCGGCAGCGCGGTCGCCAGGCGCGCGGCGGCGCCGTCCCTGTCGCCCGTGCGCGCCGCCACGGTGGCCGCCCGGACGAGCGCCCTGGCCTGGTTGTGCGGCCGGTTGAGCCGCTCCCAGGCGGCGGCCGAGGCGTCGAAGTCGCCCGAGTACGTCAGCCGGTAGGCCTCGGCGACCGGCCCCGTCATCGACAGCCGCGCGGCCATGCCCGCGGCCCGCTCGCGCAGCGCGCGGACCCGCTCCGGCTCGGCGTCCTCAGCCGCGTCGCAGACGGTGCGCAGCAGGGCGAGCAGCCGCCAGCCGAGCGTGGCCTTGCTGGACTGCGCCGGCCGGGCCAGCATCCGCTCGGCCACCGCCAGGGCGTACGCCGGCTCGCCCCTCAGGAGGTGCCAGCCCATGTGCAGCCGGGCGCTGTTGGTCATGTCCTGGACGAAGTCCTCCGGGCGCTCCTTGAGCACCCCGATCTCCGACAGGATGCCCTCCACCAGCTCGACCTCGCCTCGCCCGAGCGCGATGTCGGCGCGTACCCGCATCAGGTGGTGGCGGGTGCGCAGCGACGGCCCGAAGCTGAGCGCCCGCTCGACCGTCTCGATGGCCTCGTCCCAGCGGCCGATGGCCTCCAGCGCCTCGGCCCGGTTGTTGAGCACGAACAGGCCGCTGGCGCGCAGCCTGCCGAACCGCTTGGCCTCCCGCCAGCCCTCCTCGGACAGCCGCAGCGCCTCTTCCCAGCGCCCGGTCTCCAGCAGAGAGTCGATCATGTTGCCGATCGCGCGGGTGATGACGCGGCCGGAGTTCTCCTGCTTGCCGAGGTCGAGCGCGCGCTGGTTGGTGACGACCGTGCCCTCGATGTCGCCCGCGAGCGAGTGGCCGAGCGCCAGGTTGAGCAGCAGGTCGGCCTCCAGGCACCGGTCGCCCAGCTCCCGGGCCAGCCTCAGGCCCTCCTCCACGTACACGGCGCCCTCGGCGGCCTCGCCGCGCAGCATGAGGTGCTGGCTCATCGGCACCAGGACCTCGGCCCTGGCCTCGCCGGGCTCGGGCACCAGCTTGAGCGCGTGGCGCAGGTCGTCCACCACGCTCACCTGGCCCTTGGAGACCTTCAGATGGGACCGGCGGACGATCAGCCCGGCCACCCGGCCGGGCTCGCGGGCCTCGTCCAGCTCCGCCAGGGCGGCCTTGACGAACTTCATCGCCCGGTCCACCTCGCCGCCCGCCTGCGCCGCCGCGGCGGCCTTCTCCAGTACGGCGGTGTGGTCGGCGCCGATCCGCTCCGCCGCGTCGGGCACCCGGTCCCAGAGCATGAGCACGCGTTCGAGCAGCGGCACCGCCTCGGCGTAGGCGAAGGCCTTGAACGACTTCTTGGCGGCCCACCAGGCGGCCGTCAGCGCGTGGACGTCGTCGCGCGCTCCGTACCAGTGGTGGGCCAGCTCCACGTAGGCGCGGCCGGCCGGGACCAGCGTGTGGTCCTTGGAGATCTCCTCGGCGTAGCGGGCGTGCAGCCGTTGGTGCTCGCCGGGCAGCAGCTCCTCGTGGACGGCCTCGCGGATCAGCGAGTGGCGGAAGACGTAGGCGCGGTTGTCGGCGATCTGCAGCACGTTGCCGGCGATGGCCGGCCGCAGCGCGGCCTCCAGCTCCAAGTCGGCCAGGCCGCTCACGGCGGACAGCAGGGCGTGGCCGACGCGCGTGCCGCCCGCGGCGGCCATGCGCAGCACCCGCTGGGTCTCCTCGGGCAGCCGTTCGACCGCGTTCAGGATGAGGTCCTGCATCGACTCGGGGAAGGACGTGCAGTCGCCGCCCTGCTCCAGCAGGGCCTCGACGAACAGCGGGATCCCCTCGCTGCGCTCGTAGACCTTCTCCACCTTGGCGTACTCGGGGGCGTGCCCCAGGATGCCGGCCATCTGCTGGGCGACCTCCTCCCGCGACAGGCGGGGCAGGTCGAGCCGGAGCACGCCGTTGACCCGGCTCAGCTCGGCCAGCACCGGCCGGAGCGGATGCTGGCGGTGCAGGTCGTCGGAGCGGTACGTCATGAGCAGCAGCGCCTGCGGGACGCGCAGGTTGCGGCTGAGGAAGGCGATCAGGTCGCGGCTGGACCGGTCGGCCCAGTGGATGTCCTCGATGATCAGGACGGTGGGGGCGGTATCGGCCAGCCGCTCCAGGAGCGTGAGGATCTGCTCGAACAGCCTGGCCCGGCCGGCCTCGGTCTCGCCGTCGCCGCTCGGCTCGCCGAACTCGGGCAGCAGCCGCGCCAGGTCGCGCTCGGCGCCGTCGGGCAGCAGCCCGGCGACCCCGCCGGTGCCGTGCTCGCGGACGAGCTGCCGGAGCACGGCGGTGAAGGGCGCGTACGCCAGTCCTTCGGTGGACAGCTCCACGCAGCCGCCGGTCAGCACCCGGACGCCGTCGCGGGCCGCCTGCTCGGCGAAGCACTGGACGAGCCGGGTCTTGCCGACGCCCGCCTCGCCGCCCAGCAGCACGGCCGTGGCGGTGCCCGCCCCCGCTTCGGTCAAGGCGTCGGTCAGCGCCGTCATCTCCTCGCGCCGCCCCACGAAGACGGGGCTCACCGAGCGTCCCAGCATGTCATCCAGCATGTCACGCCTTATCTGATGCGATCGACGCATTTACGGGGGTTGTGAGGCCCGGCCGCGAGGGAGGATGCGGCCGGGCTCTCGTGTGCTGGTCATGACGAACGGCGCTTGCCGAACACCGAGCGGCGCTCGGCCTTGTTCGCCCGGCGGGCCTCACGTACCTGGCGGTGCCGCGCGGCGGCCTGGTGCAGCTCGTCCGCCTGAGTCTTCATCAACTGGAACTCGATCTCCGGGTTCATCACGCGATCTCCTTGAGAGGGTCTTTTCCCGACACTTCAAGGTTCGGCCTAAGGCCCTCCCCGGCACATCGGATGGATGTCTTATCTCCGGTCGACGACCCATACCTAGAGCGGCCGCGGGCTCCGGTTTGGAGGTAGGGACACCGGTCGGCGATGCTGTGAGGGTGTCAATTGTGACGACCTCGCTCGCGGACGTCGCCTCTTCGGGGGCCACCCTGCGAGCATTCCTGCACGGCCTGCCCGGCGTCGACCGGGTCGGCGCCGACCAGCGGGCGGCGATGCTCGGCTCCCGTTCGATCAAGACCACGGCCAAGGCCCGCGCCATCGACCTGGCGATCTCCATGGTGGACCTCACCACCCTCGAAGGCGCCGACACCCCCGGCAAGGTGCGCGCGCTCTGCGCCAAGGCGCTGCACCCCGGTGAAGGGGCGCCCCGAGTGGCCGCCGTCTGCGTCTATCCCGACCTCGTGCCCGTCGCCGCGCAGGCGCTGGCCGGCTCGGGGGTGAAGGTGGCCTCGGTGGCCACCGCGTTCCCCAGCGGCCGCTCCTCGCTGGAGGTGAAGGTGAGCGAGACGAAGCTCGCCGTCGCCGCCGGCGCCGACGAGATCGACATGGTGATCGACCGCGGCGCGTTCCTCGCCGGCGACCACCTCAAGGTCTACGAGGAGATCCAGGCGGTGAAGGCCGCCTGCGGCGAGGCCCACCTGAAGGTGATCCTGGAGACCGGCGAACTGGCGACCTACGACAACGTACGCCGCGCGTCCTGGCTGGCCATGCTGGCCGGAGGCGACTTCATCAAGACGTCCACCGGCAAGGTGTCCCCGGCGGCGACGCTGCCCGTGACGCTGATCATGCTGGAGGCGGTGCGCGACTTCCGCGACGCGACCGGGCGGCAGGTGGGTGTCAAGCCCGCCGGCGGCATCCGCACCACCAAGGACGCGATCAAGAACCTCGTCCTGGTCAACGAGACCGCGGGCGACGACTGGCTGAGCCCCGACTGGTTCCGGCTGGGCGCCTCCTCCCTGCTGAACGACCTGCTGATGCAGCGTCAGAAGCTCGCCACCGGCCGCTACGCGGGCCCCGACTACTTCACCCTGGACTGATGGCGATGTCGATATTCGAGTACGCCCCCGCGCCCGAGTCGCGCGACGTCGTCGACCTCAAGCCGTCCTACGGCCTGTTCGTCGGCGGCGAGTTCGTCGACGGCTCCGGGCCGTCCTTCAAGACCGTCAACCCCGCCACCGAGGAGACCCTGGCCGAGGTCGCCACCGCGTCCTCCGACGACGTCGACCGCGCCGTCCAAGCGGCACGCAAGGCGTTCGACGCCTGGAGCGGGCTGCCCGGCGGCGAGCGGGCCAAGTACCTGTTCCGGATCGCCCGCATCATCCAGGAACGCGCCAGGGAGCTGGCCGTGCTGGAGTCGCTCGACAACGGCAAGCCGATCCGCGAGGCGCGCGACGTCGACGTGCCGCTGGTCGCCGCCCACTTCTTCTACTACGCGGGCTGGGCGGACAAGCTCTCCTACGCCGGGTTCGGCCCCGACCCGCGGCCGCTCGGCGTGGCCGGCCAGGTCATCCCGTGGAACTTCCCGCTGCTCATGCTCGCCTGGAAGATCGCGCCCGCGCTGGCCTGCGGCAACACGGTGGTGCTCAAGCCCGCCGAGACCACGCCGCTGACCGCGCTGCTGTTCGCGGAGATCTGCCTGCAGGCCGAGCTGCCGCCGGGCGTGGTCAACATCGTCACCGGCGCGGGCGAGACCGGCGCGGCCGTGGTCGCGCACCCCGACGTCGCCAAGGTGGCCTTCACCGGCTCCACCGACGTCGGCCGGACCATCGCCCGCACGATCGCCGGCTCCGGCAAGAAGCTCACGCTGGAGCTGGGCGGCAAGGCCGCCAACATCGTGTTCGAGGACGCGGCGCTCGACCAGGCGGTCGAGGGCATCGTCAACGGCATCTTCTTCAACCAGGGCCATGTCTGCTGCGCGGGCTCGCGGCTGCTGGTGCAGGAGTCGATCCAGGACGAGCTGCTCACGATGCTCAAACGCAGGCTGGCGACGCTGCGGCTGGGCGACCCGCTCGACAAGAACACCGACATCGGCGCGATCAACTCGGCCGAGCAGCTCGCCCGGATCCGGCGGCTGTCGGAGTCCGGCGAGGCGGAGGGCGCCGAGCGCTGGTCGCCCGCCTGCGAGCTGCCCGAGCGCGGCTACTGGTTCCCGCCCACCCTGTTCACCGGGGTGGCGCAGTCCCACCGGATCGCCCGGGAGGAGATCTTCGGGCCGGTGCTGTCGGTGCTCACCTTCCGCACCCCCGCCGAGGCCGTGGAGAAGGCCAACAACACCCCGTACGGCCTGTCGGCGGGCATCTGGACCGAGAAGGGCTCGCGCATCCTCTGGATGGCCGACAAGCTCAGGGCCGGCGTGGTGTGGGCCAACACGTTCAACCGGTTCGACCCGGCCTCGCCGTTCGGCGGCTACAAGGAGTCCGGGTACGGGCGCGAGGGCGGTCTCCGCGGACTGGAGGCCTACCTTGACGTGTGACCACCGCCGCGGCCGGCGGCGCAGGACCCGCGCCCAGGCCACCCGCGGCCACGCCTTCGCCCGCGCCGGCCGGCCCGTCCGCACCGGCTGGTACGCCCACCGCTGCGGCGTGAGCCGGTGCGGCCAGGTGTTCGTGCCGGTCGAGACCGCTCAGGAGATCACGTGGAGGGGGCGCGGCGATGAGTAGGCTGGCCGTCCGCAAGACCTACAAGCTGTACATCGGCGGGGCGTTCCCGCGTTCGGAGAGTGGGAGGTCCTACCCCGTGACCTCACCCAAGGGCGACTTCCTCGCCAACGCCTCCCGCGCCTCCCGCAAGGACGCCAGGGACGCGGTCTCGGCCGCCCGCAAGGCGTTCCCCGGCTGGTCCGGCGCGACCGCCTACAACCGCGGCCAGATCCTCTACCGGATCGCCGAGATGCTGGAGGGCCGCCGCGCCCAGTTCGCCGACGAGCTGGGCCTGGGCAAGAAGGCCGCGCTGGAGTCGGTGGACGCGGCGATCGACCGGCTGGTCTGGTACGCGGGCTGGTCCGACAAGATCGCGTCCGTGCACGGCACCGCCAACCCGGTGGCGGGACCGTACTTCAACCTGTCCACGCCCGAGCCGACCGGGGTGGTCGCCGTGGTGGCGCCCGCCGAGCCGCTGCTCGGGCTGGTCTCGGTGGTGGCCCCGGTGATCGTCACCGGCAACACGTGCGTGGTGGTGGCCGCGGAGCGCACCCCGCTGCCGGCGATCACCCTGGCCGAGGTGCTGGCCACGTCCGACCTGCCGGGCGGGGTGGTCAACATCCTCACCGGCCACCAGGCGGAGCTGGCCCCCTGGCTGGCGGCGCACATGGACGTCAACGCGCTGGACCTGACCGGCGTGACGGACCCCGACCTGGCGCTGCGCTGCGAGCAGGAGGCGGCGGCGAACCTCAAGCGGGTGGTCCGCCCGTCCGGCGACGACTGGGCGGCCGACCCCGGCACCGGGCGCATGACCGCTTTCCTGGAGACGAAGACGGTTTGGCACCCCATGGGGGTCTGAGGCGGTTAGGGTCGGTGCCGTGCCACGACAGGTGACGATCGTGCTGGCGCTGGGCCTCCTGGTCGCGGGATGCGGCGGCGACCCCCGCCCCGCGCCCGGCGCGGCCACCGCCACACCGGCCCCGTCGGTCACCCTGCCCGACACCCCGTCCCCGTCCTCCCCGTCCCCGTCCGGCACCGCGGCCGTCACGCCCGGGGCGGCCGGACGGGGCTCGGGCGTCGACGACCTCGACGGCGACGGCCGCGCGGACCTGGTGGTCGTGGCGGAGGCGTCCGACGGCCGGCGGCATCGGGCGGTCGTCCACGGCTCGGCCCGGGGACTGGACCCCGGCAGCCGTACGGTCCTCCCGCCGGAGCCGGCCTGCGCCCCGCGGCTGCCGGCGAACGGCTGGGGCGCCGACCTGGACGGCGACGGCTTCACCGACGTGCTCGGCATCCAGTCGGACGAGGACGGGCCGAAGCTGTGCGTCTTCTGGGGCCCGGGCGGGCTCACTGACGGCACGCCCGCGACCCTGGTGACGTGGCCGGTGAAGAGCAGCCAGGCGGGCGGTTCGGTGGTCCCGGGCGACTTCGACGGCGACGGCTTCGCCGACCTGGCGGCGTCGGCCAGACCCGAGGGCGGTCTCTCCGACACGGAGCTGGTCGTCCTGTCCGGTCCCTTCGGCCGTGACGGGACACCGGCCCGGTGGACCGTCCAGCCGTCGCCGTCCGGTAAGGAGTTCTGGCAGCTGACCGCCGACAGGATCGACGGCCGGCACGCGACAGGGCTGATCGTGTACGAGCCCGGCGACGACAACCAGTCCGCCGGCTGGCTGCTCCACGCCACCCGCGGCGGGCCGGCGAAGGAGGGACGCAGGCTCAACGGCGGGCTGTCGGCCGCGTTCGGCGACTTCGACGGCGACGGAGCCAGGGACGTCGCGGTCGGCGACAGCGGCAGCCGCAACAACGAGCCCGGCTACGAGACCGAGCCGCCGTCGGTCGACCTGACGCTGACCGTCTACTACGGGGACGGCCGCACCGCGACGCACAAGGGGACGGCGGGTCCGGCGGTCGCCGGGGACTTCGACGGGGACGGCCGGGACGACCTCGCCTTCGGCGGCGGGGGGCCGTACGAGCGGCACCGGCCGGTCCGCGTCTACCGGGGCGGCCCCGAGGGCCTGCGCGCCGGGGCCGAGCTCGGCGGGGTGCGGGAGGGCCGGCCGTACGCGGCGGGCGACTTCGACGGCGACGGGGACGACGAGTTCGTCCTCTCCCTCGGCCGTGACCGCGCCGAGTACGTGGTGACGGACGGCAAGAGGGAGCTGTCCCGCTTCACGGTGACGCCGGGCTAGGCCCGGCTCAGCCGGAGAACCCGGGCGGGCGCAGCGGCGGGTGGGCGGCCTGGAGCTGGGCCGCCAGGCCGAGCAGGTGAGGTTCGCCGCCGGGCGGCGCGACGAGCTGCACGGCGATCGGCAGGCCGGTGGAGTGGGTGGCCACCGGCACCGCCATCGCCGGCCAGCCGCACATGTTCCAGGCGCCGGTCGCGGACGCGTACCGGATGTTGACCAGGGCGTTGCGGACGAAGCCGCGCTCGCCCCACTGCTCGGCCTTCGGCGGCACCGCGGCCAGCGCGGGCGTGATGAGCACGTCGGCGTCGCCGAACCACTGGTCGGCGCCGTAGTCGCGCCACCGGTCGCGGCCCTGGTCGCCGTTCGCGCGCAGCCGGCCGAGCACCCGCCCGGCCCTGGCCAGCGCGCGGCTGCGGCGCTCCAGCGCGCGGGCGTCGTACGGGGCGGCCGACTCGGCGGCCCTGGTCAGCCAGGCGGCGACGGTGGCGGCGGCGAGCCAGGCGGGCAACCGGCTCGTCCGCTCGACCACCGTGTGCCCGGCCCGGCGCAGCGTCTCCGCGGCCCCGCGCACCGCCGCCCGGAACTCGCCGTCCATCGGCGCGCCCACCGGGAGCGGCTGCGGCGCGTACGCCACCCGCAGGTCGAACGGCTCGGGCCCGTTTTTCGGCGGCGGCGGCTCCCACACCGCCTCGTCGTCCGCCCACACCGAGCGGAGCGGAGGCCGGCTGGGCTCGGTGCGCCGGCCGGAGCGCCACGCCTCGGCCAGCGAGGGGTCGGCGGCCAGCACGGAGAGCATCAGCGCCAGGTCGGGGATGTTCGCGGCGATCGGGCCGTTCTCCGACAGCCCGCGCCAGTCGTCGGTCGGGGCGGGGACCAGGCCGGTGCCCGGCTTGAGCGCCGGCACCCCGCAGCACGCCGCCGGGATGCGCAGCGAGCCCATGCCGTCGTTGCCGAGCGCGAGCGGCACCATGCCCGCCGCCACCGCGGCGGCGCTGCCGGACGACGACCCGCCCGCCGTGCGCGCGGCGTCCCAGGGGTTGCGCACGGTGCCGTACGCGCTGTCGCCGAACCCCACCAGCGCCAGCTCGGGCACGTTCGTCAGCCCGATCACCACCGCGCCGGCGGCCCGCAGCCGCGCCACCGTCTCGTGGTCCGCGGCCTGCGGGGCGCCGGAGGTGGCCGCCGAGCCGAGCCGCATCGGCTCGCCGGCGACCTCCACGTTGTCCTTGACCGCGACGGGGACCCCGGCGAGCGGCAGCTCCGACAGGTCGTGCCGGTCCTGCACGGCCCGCGCCTCGTCGAGCGCGCGCTCGCGCACGGCTCGGAACGCGCCCACCCGGGGGTCGCGCACGGCGATCGCGCGCAGATGATCCCCGGCCACCGCCGTGGCCGCCACCTTTCCCTGACGTACGGCCGCCGCGATCTCCGTGGCGGATCTGCCTGCCCACGACATGCCTAGAGTGTGCAGGTTTCTACTCTTCGGCGCGAGGTTCTTTCGGCGGCTTCTGCTCCCTGCCCGCCTGTTTGAGCGCGAGCCGCAAGGCGTACTCGATCTGCGCGTTGACGCTGCGCAGGTCGTCGGCCGCCCACTTGGCGACCGCGTCGTAGACGGCCGGGTCGAGGCGCAGCAGGAGCTTCTTGCGCTCAGGCATACAGGCTGCCGGCGTTCACCACCGGCTGGGTCGCCCGGTCGCCGCAGAGGACGACCAGGAGGTTGGACACCATCTGAGCCCGCCGCTCCTCGTCGAGCTCGACCACGCCCTCGGCGGCGAGCCGGTTGAGCGCGAGCTGGACCATGCCGACCGCGCCCTCGACGATCCGCGCGCGGGCCGCCACGACCTGGCCGGCCTGCTGGCGGACCAGCATGGCCTGGGCGATCTCGGGGGCGTAGGCGAGGTGGGTGATGCGGGCCTCCAGGATCTCGATCCCGGCCAGCTCGGTGCGGTCGCGCAGCTCGGCGGTCAGCTCCGTGGCGACCTCGGCGCCGTCGCGCAGGCTTGTGCGCTCCGGGTCGTGGGAGTCGTACGGGTGCGTGGTGGCCAGGTGGCGGACCGCCGCCTCGGACTGGATCGCGACGTACTCCTCGTAGTCGTCCACCGAGAACACGGCCTTGGCGCTGTCGACCACCTTGTAGACCACGACCGCGGCGATCTCGACCGGGCTGCCGTCGGCGTCGTTGACCTTCAGCTTGGCCGTCTCGAAGTTGCGCACCCGGAGCGTGATCGTGCGCTTGGTGGTGAGCGGCAGCACCCACTGGAACCCCGCGTCGGACACCGACCCGACGTAGCGGCCGAGGAACTGCACGACCTTGGCCTCGTTCGGGTTGACGATCGTGAAGCCGGAGGCGGCGAGCAGCGCCAGCACGCCCCAGACCGAGCCGAGCACGATCAGCAGCGTCGGCGACCCCAGGCCGCCGGCCAGGGCCGCGCCCCCCAGCACCAGCAGGACGAGCACCACCATGAACCCGTTGACCCTGAACGCCCGTCGCTCCATCGCGTCTCCTTGCTATCGAAGTGATATCACTATGCTAGCTCATCTATCCTCGTCCGCGTGCCTCAGGAACCTGTTTCGCTCGCCACCGGCCAGCGCTCGCTCGCAGATCCCGCGATCGCCTATCCCCTCCGGCCGCCGCTCACCCGCGGCTGCCCGCGCACCGGCACCGCCGACCTCGCCTATCCCGTCGAGGTCGACTACGCCTACGACCGGGTGCCCGCCGGCCTGTTCGACCAGCCCGCCGGCCCCGACCTCGCGCGATGGGCGCCGCTGCTGCCGCCGCTGCCCGCGCCCACCCTCGGCGAGGGCGGCACACCGTTGCTGGAGGCGTGCGGCGTGTACGTCAAGGACGAGTCGCGCAACCCCACCTGGTCCCACAAGGACCGGCTCAACCGGGTCGCGGTCAGCGCCGCGCTCACCGAGGGCGCGCCGGGCGTCGTCGTCGCCTCCTCCGGCAACCACGGCGCCTCGGCCGCCGCCTACGCAGCCCGCGCCGGCCTGCGCGCGATCGTGCTCGCCTCCGCGGCGTCGCCGCCCGCCGTCCAGTCCTTCGTCCGGGCGTACGGGGCGGACGTGTTCAGCGTGCCGGTCGAGCGGCGCTGGCCGCTGATGCGGGAGATCGTGGACCGGCTCGGCTATCACCCGGTCAGCAACCAGACCGTCACCCACACCGGCCATCCGTACGGGCCGGAAGGCTACAAGACCATCGCCTACGAGATCTTCGTCCAGCTCGGCCGGCCGCCCGCCGCCGTGTTCGCGCCGACCGGGTACGCCGAGCTGCTGTACGGCGTCTGGAAGGGCTTCGCCGAGCTGCGGCGGCTCGGAGTCGCGGAGACCGCGCCCCGGATGTTCTCCTGCGAGCCGGCCGCCGGCGGACCGCACGCGCGGGCCGTCGCCTCCGGAGCCCCCGCCGCGATCGTCGACCTCGGCGCCACGGACGCGTACGCGATCGCCTCTCCGGTGGGCGGGCACCGGGGGGTTCGCGCGGTGCTCGACAGCGGCGGCGGCACGGTCCTGGTCACCGACGACGAGTTGCGGGCGGCCCAGCGCGACCTCGGCCGCGAAGGGCTCTGGCAGGAGCTGTCCGGCGCGGCCGGGCTGGCGGGCTACCGGAAGCTGGGGGCGGCCTTCGACGGGCCGGTGGTGTGCGTGGGCACCTCCAGCGGGTTCAAGGACCTCGGCGTCGAATCGCCGCGGACCGTCGAGGCGACCACCTTCGACCAGGTGACGGCTAACCTTTCAGCCACACCCGCAGCGGGCCGGCGGGGATGAAGCCGTGCGCCACGGCCGGCCCCGGGTCGGCCTCGTAGCCGACCAGGTCACGGCCGGGGAAGAGGGCGGCGGCCGCCGCGACGGCGCCCGGCCAGGCGTCGTCGCCGAACAGGTTCGAGATCCCCACCGTCCGGCCGCCGGGGGTCTCGTTGAGCACGCACCCGCGTACCGTCTCGCCTCCCTCCCGGCCCGCGAGGACCCTGACGGACGGATCGGCGAGCAGCGCGGCAGGGAACAGGCCCCGCTCCCCGGCCCAGGCCCGCTCCCAGGCCCGCAGCGCCGATTCGTCCCGCACCACCTCCCACCGGCCGGCCTGCTCTGCGGGGACGGCGCTCGGGCGATGCAGCCAGGTGGCCTCGAAGAGGAGCTCGAAGCCGGGCGGGGCGAGGACGGCGAAGCTGTCCTTGATCGAGGCGCCCGGGGCCGCGTCGATGAACGGGAGGACGTCGGCCTCCGTCGCCTCGGGGGAGAGGGTGACGGCGTCGGGGTAGAAGGGCGGGGTGCGGCGCGGGTTCGTCCAGGCCCGCCGGGTGAGGACGCCGGGCAGGCCGTGGGCGCGGCACAGGGCCTCGCACCAGGCGGCGTTGTTCAGCGCGGCTTCCGTGATCACTTGGTCCTCCGGGTGGGGGCGGCCGTCAGCGGGTCCTCCGGCCAGGGATGCTTCGGGTAGCGTCCGCGCAGCTCCGCGCGCACCGCCCGGTAGCCGTCACGCCAGAACGACGCCAGGTCCGCCGTCACGGCCACCGGCCGGCCCGCCGGCGAGAGCAGGTGGACCAGCAGCGGCACGCCCGCGATCCGGGGCGCCTCCTGCCAGCCGAACAACTCCTGCAGCTTCACCGCCAGCACCGGCTGCTCGCCCGCGTAGTCGATCCGGACGCGGGAGCCGGTGGGGACCTCGATCCGCTCCGGCGCCACCGCCTCCAGCCGCTCGCTCCACGGCACCAGGCGGCGCAGCGCCGCCGCCACGTCGATCCGCTCCAGGTCGGCGCGGCGGCGGGCCCGGGACAGCTCCGGCTCCAGCCACCGGTCGGCCAGCGCGACCAGGTCGCTCACGTCCGGCCACGGCTCGCCGGCCGCGCGATGACAGAACGCCAGCCGGTCCCTGACCGCCCGCGCCTCCTTCGTCCAGGTCAGCACGTCCTCGGTGCGCAGCCCGTACAGCAGCGCGTCGCGCACGTCGGCGTCGGGCAGCGGCGTGGCGGACAGCTCGATCGCGCCCAGCCGCTCGACCAGGCGGGCCGTCACGTCGCCCCGCCTCGAACCGGGCGGGGCCTTCCAGGCGACCTCCTGCTCAACCGTCACCGGGTACGCCTGCCTGGCGATCTCCTCGTCGATCACCACCGCCTGGCGGATCCTGGCCGCCGCCGACCCGGTGGGCCGGTCGGCCACCGCGACGGCCAGCCACGGCGCGGACGCCAGCTTGGAACCCTCGGCGAGCTGAGCCTCGGTGCCCGACGCCATGAGGTACCCGCCCCCGCGCCGCCGTGCCACCCTCTCGGGAAACGCCAGCGCCACGGCGAGCCCGGCCACCTCGTCCGCGTGCCGCGCGCGGGCGTCCGTCCGGTGGGAGGACGGGCCGGGGTGCGTCTCCGGCGGGCGGCGGAGCGATGGGCCGGTTTCCCGCGTGGGGTGAGCGGCGCGGGTGAGGCGGCGGGTCTCGGCGCGCCAGCGGGCGGTGAAGGCGTCGCGCCCGCGCCGGGCGGCGCGCCAGACCTCCACGAGGTCGTCGCCCGCGTCGCGGGGAAGCTGCTCCGACAGCAGCGCGATCACCTCGGCCGCGTCGGGGCCCAGGTCGAGGAGGGCGCGGGCCAGCCGGGGGTGCACGCCCGCCAGCGCCATCCGCCGCCCCCTCCCGGTCACCCGCGCGCCCGCGGGTTCGAGCGCGCCGAGGGCGCGCAGGGTGGCCAGGGCGGCGGCCAGGGCGGCGGGCGGCGGCGGGTCCAGCAGCGCCAGGCCGGAGGCGTCCGGCGCGCCCCAGCAGGCCGCCTGGAGGGCGAACGCGGTCAGGTCGGCGAGGGCGATCTCCGGGCGCGGCTGGTCGGGCAGGCGGTCGTGGTCGGCGGCGGACCAGCAGCGGTAGACCGCGCCCGGCGCCTCCCGGCCGGCGCGGCCGGCGCGCTGGCCGGCCGAGGACTTGGAGACCCGCACGGTGGTGAGGGAGCCGAGACCCCGGGCGTGGTCGGTGCGCGGCTCTCGGGCCAGGCCCGAGTCGACCACGACCCGTACGCCGGGCACCGTCAGGCTCGACTCGGCCACCGAGGTCGCCAGCACCACGCGGCGGGACGTGCCCGGCGACAGCACCGCGTCCTGGACCCGGGCCGGGGCCTGGCCGTGCACCTGGAGGACCTCGACGCCGTCGAGCATCCCCGCCACCCTGGCGATCTCGCCGACGCCCGGCAGGAAGCAGAGCACGTCGCCGTCCCGTTCGGAGAGCGCGCGCCGGACGACCGCGGCGACGTGCGCCAGCAGGGCGGGGTCGACGCGCAGCCCGTGCGGCGGCGCGACCGGGCGCGGCGGCGGCGCCCAGACGATCTCGACGGGATGGGCGACGGCGGACGCGGCCACCACCGGGCCGCCGAGCAGCCGCGTCCAGGGGGCGGCGTCGGCGGTGGCGGAGGCGGCGATCAGCCGCAGGCCGGGCCGGAGCGTCTCCCGCACGTCCAGCAGGAACGCCAGGGCGGTGTCCGCGTCCAGATGGCGTTCGTGGCATTCGTCCAGCATGACCGCGTCGACGCCGGCGAGCTCCTGGTCGCGCTGGAGCCGCTGCAGCAGCACGCCGGTGGTGACGACCTCGACCATGGGGTTGGCGCCGGTGTGGCGCTCGCCGCGGATCGCGTACGAGACGCCCATCCGCCGCGCCGCCGCGCGCACCGCCAGCCGCCTGGGCTCGGCCACCAGCACCCGCAGGCCCGACTCCGCCAGGGCGAGCGGCACCACCGTGGTCTTGCCCGTGCCGGGCGGGGCGGTCAGCACCGCGCCGCCGTGCGCGTCCAGCGCGGCCAGCAGGTCCGGCACCACCCGCCGGATCGGCAGCGCGTCAGACATGAACGGCGGCGGCGGTGAGCACGGAGTCGAGCAGGCCGGGGAAACGCGCGTCGAGGTCGTCGCGGCGCAGGCTCATGAACTTCTGCCTGCCTTCCTGCCTGGTCATGACGACGCCCGCCTCGCGCAGCGTGCGCAGGTGGTGGGAGGCGGTCGACTTGTGCACGCCCACCTGGCCGCTCAGGCCGCCGCACGTCAGCTCGCCCTCGGCGGCCAGGCGGGCGACGACCGCCAGACGTACGGGGTCGGCGAGCGCGCGCAGCACCTCGGTGAGCTCGATGTCCTCGGTGGCCGGGTGGGGCAGGGCGCGCATGCCCTCACGATATCCAATCCCACTGTTTGACAACCATCCAACTATCCGTCAGTTTGATGAGCATCCAACTGATCGCCCCGGAGGAACCGTGGATCGCCGGCTCTACCCCCTCGCCGCCGGGAACTTCGCCGTAGGCACCGGCATGTTCGTCATCGCCGGGCTGCTGACCCCGATCGCCGCCGACCTGGACGTGTCCGTGGCCGCCGCCGGTCAGCTGATGACCGTGTTCGCGCTGGCGTACGCCGTGCTGTCGCCGATCCTCGCCGCCGTGACCGCGGCGCTGCCCCGGCGGACGCTGCTGCTGCTCGGGCTCGGCGTGTTCGTGCTGGGGAACGCGCTGACCGCCGTCGTGCCCGGGTACCCGCTGGTGGTGGCCACGCGGGTGCTCGCCGCGGCCGGGGCGGCCATGTTCACGCCGACCGCGTCGGGGGTGGCCTCCGCCCTCGCCGGGCCAGGACAGCGAGGGCGGGCGCTGGCGCTGGTCATGGGCGGGCTCAGCGTGGCCACGGCCGTCGGGGTGCCGCTCGGCACCTGGCTGGGCGGGGCGGCCGGCTGGCGGGCCACGATCTGGCTGGTGACGGGGCTGGCGGTGCTCGGCTTCGCCGGGATCGCCGCCCTGGTGCCCGACGTGCGGGTCACGGTTCCCGGCGGGCTGCGCGAGCGGTTCGCGCCGCTGGCCGACCGGGGCGTGCTCGCCGTGCTGGCGACGCAGCTGCTGATGTTCGCCTCCGCCTTCAGCGCCTACACCTACCTCGGCTCGCTCTTCGACCTGCCGCCCGCCGCCGTGCTGTGGGCGTGGGGGGTCGGGGCGGTCGTGGGCAACCAGCTCGGCGGCCGGCTCACCGACGCGTACGGGCCGCGCCGCATGGTGCTCGCCGGACTGACCACGTCCACGATCCTCATGGCGCTCATCCCGGTGGCCAACCTGGCCCTGCCCGTCGCCCTGGTCTGGGCGTTCCTGTGGGGCGCGCTCGGCTGGCTGGTGGCGCCCGCGCAGCAGTACCGGGTGGTCGCGGCGCTGCCGGGCAACGTCGCGATCGGGCTGGGCCTGCTGTCGTCGGCGCAGTACGCGGGTCTCGTCCTGGCGGGCGTCGCCGGCGGCCTGGTCCTCGACGGGTACGGCCGGGCCGGCGTGATCGTGCTGGCCACGGCCCTCGGCCTGGCGACCGTGCTGTTCACCCTGGTGACGTACCGGCCGGTCGCGGGCGGCTCCCCGGACGGCGGTCCGCGCGCGGCCGTCAGCCGACGGCGGGGATCCAGCCCAGCGTCACCGCGAGGATGACGAAGAAGCCCAGGGCGATGCGGTAGACGACGAAGCCGGTGAAGCTGTGGGTGCTGATGTAGCGCAGGAACCAGGCCACGGCGGCGTAACCCACCACGAAGGAGATCACCGTGGCCAGGATCGTCGGCCCCCACGCCGGGGTGCCGGCGCCGCCGATCTCCGACAGCTCGTACAGGCCGGAGGCGAGGACGGCGGGGATGGCCAGCAGGAACGAGTAGCGGGCGGCCTCCTCGCGGCGGTAGTCGAGCAGGAGGCCGGCCGTGATGGTGCCGCCCGAGCGGGAGACGCCGGGGATGAGGGCCATCGACTGGGCGAGCCCGAACGCCACGGAGTGCGGCACGTTGAGGTGCTTGATCAGCGTGAGCCGGTTGCGGGCGGTGCGGTCGGCGAACCACAGGACCAGCGCGAACACGATCAGCGTGGTGCCCACCAGCCGCAGGTCGCGGAAGACGCCCTCGATCTGGTCCTTGAGGAGCAGGCCGAGCAGGCCGATGGGGATGCTGCCGAGGATCACGTACCAGCCCATGCGGGCGGCGAAGTGGCCGCGCAGGGCGGGGGTCCACAGGGAGCGGGTCCACGTGGAGACGATCTCCCAGATCTCTTTCCTGAAGTAGATCAGCACCGCCGTCTCGGTGCCGAGCTGGATGACCGCGGTGAAGGCGGCACCGGGGTCGTCCCAGCCGAAGAACGCCGACGCGACGCGGATGTGCGCGCTGGAGGAGATCGGCAGGAACTCCGTCAGCCCTTGCAGCAGTCCCAGCACCACGGCTTCCATCCAGCCGATCATGCCCGCACCTTCCCCCCAGGAGCGCATGAACGCAACGAGGCGAGGCTAGCGGAAACGGGGTCCCGTCAGGCGTGGTCGCGGCGGGCGTTCACCCGCCGGTCACCCACACCGCGGCGTTGTCCCGCGCGAAGTCCTTGAAGTCGCGAGCCGGGCGGCCCAGCGCGGCCCGCACGCCGTCGGCGACGTAGGCGTTACGGCCGTCGAGGATCTCGGTGAAGAGCATGGTCAGCAGCTCGATCTCGCCCGGTGGCACGCCGTGGGCGGCGGCGCCCGCCGCGTACTCCTCGGCCGTGACCGGCACGTACGTGATGGGGCGGCCGGTCGCCTCGGACAGTTCGGCCGCCACGTCGGCGAAGGTGAGCAGCCTCGGCCCGGTCAGCTCGTACAGCATGCCCGCGTGCCCGTCCTCGGTGAGGGCGGCCACCGAGACGTCGGCGATGTCGTCCACGTCCACGAACGGCTCGGCCACCTCGCCGGCGGGCAGCGCGATGACCCCGTCGCGCACCGGCTCCACCAGGTAGCCCTCGGA
Organism: Nonomuraea corallina; assembly: GCF_027620315.1. Classification (GTDB taxonomy): domain Bacteria; phylum Actinomycetota; class Actinomycetes; order Streptosporangiales; family Streptosporangiaceae; genus Nonomuraea; species Nonomuraea corallina. Next base: position 20,492 of record NZ_JAPNNL010000102.1, read on the forward strand.
GAAGTTCTGCATGAACCAGCCGCAGCGCACGATCGTCCAGGCGACGCCCGACTCCCGCACCACCTGCTCGCCGGCCTCGGCCAGCGCCTCGCCGCGGCCCGACAGCAGCACCAGCCGCCCGACGCCCGCCTTGACCGCCTGCTCGGTGAACGCCCGCAGGTCCTCCAGCGCGCCGGGGAAGGCCAGGTCGGGATAGTAGGCGATATAGGCGGCATGTGCCCCGTCCAGGGCGGGGGCCCAGGTGGCGCGGTCCGCCCAGTCGAAGGGAGGGTCGAAGGGCGGGGCGCCGGTACGCGAGCCGACCCGTACGGCATGTCCGAGAGTCTGGAGCCTGGCAGCGATCCGGCGGCCGGTCTTGCCGGTGCCGCCCGTCACGAGAATGGTCATGCCCCCAGTAAGCCGTCTGAGGCTGAGACTCTCCATGGTTGAGAAGCGCGAGGGCATATGCGATCGTCTCAGGTATGGATCAGTTGGCGGCCCTCCTCGACGGCCCGCGGGCGCGCGGCGCGTTCCTGCTGCGCGTCGTCCTCGACCCGCCGTGGTCGATGCGGGTGCAGGACGAGGCCCCGCTCACGCTGCTGGCGATGGTGCGCGGCGAGGCGTGGATCGTCCGCGACGGCGTGAGGCGGGTCCGGCCGGGCGAGGTCGCCGTGGTGCGCGGGCCGGAGCCGTACGTGGTCGCCGACCGGCCGGACACCCCGCCGCACATCGTCATCCACCCCGGCGAGGAGTGCACCACCCTCGACGGCGAGTCCCTCTACCAGGAGATGCACCTCGGCGTCCGCACCTGGGGCAACCACCTCGACGGCGCCACCTCCATGATCGTCGGGACCTATCTGATGTCCGGGGAGGTCGGCAAGCGGCTGCTGGGGGCCCTGCCGCCGCTGCTCGTCCGCCCCGGCGGGCCGCTCATCGAGCTGCTGGGCGAGGAGATGGACAGGAACGAGCCGGGACAGGAGGCGGTGCTCGACCGGATGCTCGACCTGCTGCTCATCGCCACGCTGCGCGGATGGTTCGCCACCGAGGAGGCGCCGGCCCGCTTCCGGGCGCAGGGCGACCCCGTCGTGGGCAAGGCCATGCGCGTCATGCAGAACAATCCCGCGCACCCGTGGACGGTCGCCGCGCTCGCCGCCGAGGTGGGGGTCTCCCGGGCCTCGCTGGCCCGGCGCTTCACCGAACTGGTGGGCGAGCCGCCGATGGCGTTCCTCACCGGCTGGCGCCTGGACCTCGCCGCCGACCTGCTGCGCGAACCCGAAGCGACCGTCACCTCCGTCGCCAGGAAGGTCGGCTACGGCAGCCCGTTCGCCCTCAGCGCCGCCTTCAAGCGGGCGCACGGCGTCAGCCCGCAGGAGCACCGCACGAGGGCGCTCCACGCCGCCGCGCGGGAGGCCGTACGGTGAAGCCGCTGCTGCTCCTCGACGTCGACGGCGTGCTCAACCCCACCGGCCGGCCGACCCCCGACTTCCGGCGCTACCGGTGCACGGTCGACGGCACGGCCTACACCGTCCACCTCAACCAGCGGCACGGCGTCCGGCTGCTGGAGCTGGCGCTGGCGGCCGGGGCCGAACTGGTGTGGGCGACGACCTGGGAACACCACGCCAACGACTGGATCGCCCCCCGGCTCGGCCTGCCGTCGCTGCCGGTCATCGCGATGGGGCCGGACGACCGGGCCGTCAGCCGGCACGGCGAGATGTTCAAGACCCGCCGCGTGGCCGACTACGTGGGCGACCGGCCGTTCGTCTGGTTCGACGACCAGGTCTACCAGGAGGACGAGAACTACCTCAGGGCTCGTCAGGGTCTGGGCGAATTCCTGCTCATCCACGTGCCCGGCGAAGCGGGCCTGACCAGCCGACATCTGGACGTCGCCCGTGAGTGGCTGACCCTTACGGGGTTATCTCAGGGTCGCTCGTGGGAGAAGTAGGCGACGTTCGTGCGTTGTACGGATAGAACGTCGTCACACGGAAGGAAATCATGTACCGCTCACGAGAGCATCGGATGCTCGCCGGCGTCTGCGGAGGCCTCGCCGACAGGTTCGGCCTGTCGCCGACCCTGGTCCGCGTCCTCTGGCTGATCCTCTCGCTCTTCCCCGGTCCGATGTGGGTCGTCTACGTCGTCATGTGGATCCTCGTCCCGGAGGAGCCCAGGAAGTACTGAGGCTTATGCTCTGAAGCATGAGGGCAAGGCCGCTGACACTGATCCAGGACGATCTGGTCGACTACGACAAGGCGATGGAGCGCATGGCCGAGCTGGTCGCCGAGCGCCAGGGCGACGCCCGGCCCGACACGCTCTGGCTGCTCAGCCATCCGCAGGTCTACACCGTCGGCCGGCGCACCCCGCTGTCCCATCTGCCCGACCCGTCGCGCGGCATCCCGGTCGTGGAGACGGGCCGGGGCGGGCAGCTCACCTACCACGGCCCCGGCCAGCTCGTCGGCTACCTGATCGTCAAGCTGGGCGAGGAGGAGGGCATCGTCGACTACGTGCGCGAGGTGGAGCTGCGCCTGGTCGACGCCCTCGGCCGGCTCGGCCTGCCGGCCGAGCGGCGCGACACCCCGCCGGGCTCCGAGCTCCTCACCGGCGTGTGGACGACCGGGACCGGCCGCAAGATCGTCTCCATCGGGATGCGGCAGAGCCGCGGCGTCACCAGTCACGGCTTCGCCCTCAACGTCGACGGCGACCTGATGCCGTGGGACTGGGCGGTGGCCTGCGGGATGCCGGACGTCGACATGACCTCGCTCAAGCGGGAGCTGGGGGAGGCGTCGATGGACGGCGTCCGTCCGGTGGTGGCGGCGGCGTTCGAGGCGTCCTGACTCACCCGCGCGGGGAGACCCGCACCTCGGCATCGTGGCCGGAGCCGTTGAGCTTGCCGTCACAGGTGTACAGGGGCGCTTCCAGCGCTTCGGCGAGAGCCAGGTAACACGCGCCGTAGGCGGTGTAATTGTGCCGCAGTTCCCAGATCCGCTCCGCGATCCCCCTCATCTCGTAGCGGGTGATGGTGAGAGCCAGATAGTCGGCCCGGGCCTGCTCGGCAGTCGCGGCGGGCAGTTTGCCGCCGAACACGAGTCCGCGCAAGGTGGAGAGAACCTCGACGTCGAGCAGGTGCGGAGCGTGGACGCTTGACTGGAGCGCGCTGAGCAGCTCGGTGTCGGCGTCACGACCCACGAGAGCCTCCACCATGGCGGAAGAGTCGATGACCATCATCGCCTGCCCTCAGCGACTGCTTGCAGGATTTTCTCACTCGACGGGCCTTGTGAGCGATCGCGGGCCTTCAACCGCTTCACGATCTCGGCGTTGGTCGGACGAGCGGCGATATCTGCCAGTTCCCTGGCGACATAGACCGAAAGCGACAGGCCGGCTTCTGCCGCACGTGCCTTCAGCTGCTCGGCCACTGGTTCGGGCACATCACGGATGTAGAGAGTGCCATGATGATGACGCTAGCAGGTCGCTAGCAAATCTGTGGAGTGCTCGCCCCCGCGGGGGCCGCTGTGCGGACGCGGGGGCGAGGCGGGAACTGTCAGGTGTCGACGGGGACCTCGTCGACGGTGCGGCGGGGGCCGGTGAACCAGTGGCGGGCCGACAGCCACCACCACAGGCCGATGCCGATCAGCACCACGCCGACCGCGATCGGCGCGTAGTTGACCGACGTCCAGGTGAAGTCCTCGCCGCCGGGCACGCCGGCCGGGGAGAACGGCATGATGAAGTAGACGCAGACGATCGCGATCTCGATCACCGCGATCCAGCCGAGCACCTTGTACTTGCGGCCGAGCGTCCACGGGCCGGGCTCGAAGCGGTCGCCCATCCGCAGCCGGAGCCAGATCGGGATGAGGAACGCCAGATAGAGCCCGATGACGGCGATCGACACCACGGCGAAGAACGCCACCGGGGTGGTCAGTCCGGGAGGGGCGTAGAGGGCGGGCAGCGTGATGAGGGCGGCCACCCCGCAGCCGGCCAGGATGGCGTTGACCGGGGTGCGGTTGCGGTCCACCCGTGACCAGAGCCGCCAGCCGGGCACCGCGCCGTCGCGGGCGAACGCGTACGTCATCCGCGACATCGACGTCACGCAGCTCATGCCGCAGAAGAACTGGCCGATGGTGGAGATGGCGAAGATCGCGGTGGCCAGCGGCGAGCTGAGCGCGGTCTCGAAGATGGCGCCGACGAAGCCGCCCTGCTTGTTGATCTCGTCCACGTTCGTGGCCGCGAACAGGAACGCCAGCAGCACGATCCAGCCGCCGATCGCCGAGTAGAAGATCGACTGCCACAGGCCGCGGGCCGCGGCCGTGGACGCGCCCTGGGTCTCCTCCGACACGTGCGCGCAGGCGTCGAAGCCGGTGATCGTGTACTGGGTGAGCAGGAAGCCGAGAGGCAGCACGTACAGCCAGAACGTCAGCCCGCCACCGTCGCCGAAGCCGGAGTTGTTCATCGTCTCGGTGAACACGAAGCCCACCGACTGGTGCTCCGACGGGCCGAAGACCAGGATCGCGACCACGACGGCGGCGCCGAGGACGTGCCACCAGACGGAGACGTTCTGCAGCAGCGAGATGAGCCGGTGGCTGAAGATGTTGATCAGCGCGTGCAGCACGAGCACGATCACGAACAGCAGGAACGCCTGGCTGAGCGTGCCCTCCCAGGCGCCGCCGGTGAGCCGGGTGAGGGTGATGTTGAGGAAGGTCGCGCAGCCGTAGTCGACGGACGCGGTGACCGCGATGAGGCCGATCAGGTTGAGCCAGCCGGTGAACCAGCCGTGGATCGGCTTGCCCATCTTGGCGGCCCACCAGTAGATGCCGCCCGCGGTCGGGTAGGCGGAGACCAGCTCCGACATGCACAGGCCGATGATCAGGATGAAGAGGGAGATCAGTGGCCAGCCCCAGGAGATGGCGATGGGGCCGCCGTTGTTCCAGGCCTGGCCGAAGGTGGTGAAGCAGCCGGCGAGGATCGAGATGATGGAGAACGAGATGGCGAAGTTGGAGAATCCGCTCCAGGTGCGGGCCAGCTCCTGCCGGTAACCGAGCTCGGCGAGTCGCCTGGAATCCTCTTCTGTGCTCATGAGGTCTCCCTGGGGGGCGCGGAGGACGCTCTTTATGGCTTCTTTATGGTCTACGTCTAGACCATTTCCCGCGCGCGAGCAAGGAGTTACAGGTGGGTTTCGCCGAACAGGCGGGAGGGCGGGCCGCG
>NZ_JAPNNL010000103.1 GCF_027620315.1 Nonomuraea corallina
CGAGCGCCTCGCGAGGTCAGCTCCGGTGGGCCTCGAAGCGGAGGGTACGGGAGACGCCGACGCGGACGGTGGTGCCCGGGGCGATGGTGACGGGCTCGTTCGGCGGGATGTCGTAGAAGTTCGGGTCGCCGGGCGGCTGGATCTGGGTGCCGTTGACCGAGCCGAGATCGACCAGGTTGACGTCCCAGCCGTCGAGCGCCACGCGCAGGTGGCGGCGCGAGACCGAGCCGTCAGGGCTGGTCACCTTGGCCGGGCGGGCGCTGCCGCCGGCGACCTCGGGGGCCCGCTCGGGGTCGCGGCCCAGCAGGTAGTCGGCCTCCAGCGGCAGGGCGGTGCCGTCGTCGAGGACGAGGACGCCGAGCGAGGGGCGCGGCCCCTTGTAGGGGACGAGGGAGCGCTGCACGAGCGCGATGCCGCACACCGCGCAGTAGGGCGCGCGCGGGTCGTTGAAGTGGTCGTTCTTGCAGTCGACGCCGTAGACCAGCGGCCGATCGCCGTGGTCGGCCTGCTCCTGGACGGGCGCCGGCTGCTGCTCGTGCTGCGGCGGCGGGCCCATGGGCAGGTGGGCGTCCTGCGGCGGGCCGCCCATCAGGGGCGGGCCAGGGTCGTAGTGGTCCTGCGGCGGGCCCACGGGGGCGGGCTGCTGCTCGTACTCCGGCGTGGTGCCGTTGCCGGCCTGCGGCGGCGCGGCGTGCGCGGGCTCGTCGTAGGAGGGGAACGGCGCCGGCTCGGGGCGCGCGGGAGGAAGGTCGGCGACCGGCGGCCCCGCCTGCGGGCCGGAGTGCGCCTGCGGGCCGGAGAGCGGCTGGGGACCGGAGTACGGCTGCGGGCCGGAGTACGGCTGGGAGCCCGGGTGCGGCTGGGGGCCGGACGGCGGCTGGGGGGCGGGCTGCGACTGCTGGTCGGCGCCCGACATCGGGTAGGGAAGCGCCTGGGCGGGCGCGGGCGGCTCCTGGCGGGGCATCAGGTCGGGCTCGAAGTGGAGCGCCGTGTTGGGCATCTCGCTGGTGAGCGGCTTGGAGTGGGCGCCGCTCCGGGCCGGGCCCCGGCCGGTGAGCTCGCCGACGATGCCGGCGCCATGGACGACGCCGCTCTCGAAGCGGACGGCGGGGTGGGGGCGGCCGGAGCCGGGCAGGGTCAGCTCGACCCGGTCGACCGGGCCGCCGATGAGCCGGTCGGCCCAGGTGAGCGAGTCGCTGCCGGACAGCCGGATGTCGCCGGCGGGACCGGTGACGAGGGCGGAGGCGGCCCCGCTGACCAGGACGGCCACGCCGTCGCCGACGCGGCCCGCGACGGCGCAGGTGCCGGGGTCGCCGGTCATGGTGGCGGCGAGCACCTGGGCGGCGCGGCGCGCGAGCGCCCTGCCGTCGCCCCCCGAGGCGGCCGTCTGGCGCAGCGCGTCGATCAGGCGGGTGCCGGAGGCCTCGTCGACGTCGCACACCAGCAGCAAGCCGCCCTCGTACGCGACGAGCCCGTTGCCGGGAAGCGGCCGCACCGTCCCGAAGCCCTGGTCCGTCATGAGTCCTCCCACATGACCGTGCTGCGCTCGGTCACTCAAGTGTCCTTCCCGGAAGCAGGCGATGCCGTGGTGCGCGCATCACCGTGCTGGCCACCAGCCATACGCATACCCAGACGGCGGGACCGCCTCGCGTCTCGATTCGGTGAACCGGGAGCCGCGATAAACCCGTCAACTGTGCAAGTTTGGCCAAACAGCACACTATCGGGCCAGAGGTCCTGGCTTCGAATCGCCGGGCCGGCTAGATCACCGAGCACGACACTAGTGGTGGCCGGCCGCATATTCGAGTGGGACAAATCAGACGCCGGCGAAGACCCGGTTGACATCCGCGGTGGACAGCACGCCGTAGATCTCACCGCCCCGCTCCACGAGGAGGTACTCGCCCGCGGGGGCGTCGCGCATGGCGTCGATGAGCGGCTCGCCCACCAGGTCGGCGGCCAGGACCATGGACGGCTCCAGCGACTTGGCCATGGCGCCGACGTTCACCCAGGGCCGGCGGTGCTCGGGCGTGGCCTGCACCGCCGACTCGTTGACGATGGCGAGCGGGCGGCCCTCGTGGTCGACCACGACCAGGGCGCCGGCGTGCTCCTCGGCCGCCCGGCGCAGCGCCTCGGCGAGCGGCGTCTCGGCCGTGACGGGGATCGCCCTGCGCGCCAGGGTGCGGGCGTTGGCCTGGGGGATGCGGGCGCGGATGCGGGCCACGCGCAGCGACTGGGAGGCGCCCATCCAGATGAACGAGGCCAGCACGATCGGCCAGACGAGGTCGAGGACGTCGATCTCCTGCCCGGTGGCCGTGGCCAGCGCGAACGGCGCGGCGACGAGCAGGACCGCCAGGACCCGCCCGCCCCAGGCGGCCGCGACGGTGCCGGTGCCGGGGTTGCGGGCCAGCTTCCACACGCCGGCGCGGAGCATCCGGCCGCCGTCGAGCGGCAGGCCGGGCAGCAGGTTGAAGATGCCGACGATGAGGTTGGCCACCCACAGCTGCCAGATGAGCACCTGCGGGACGCCGTCGCCGGTGACCAGGAAGACGTCGGCGAGCCAGCCGATCCCGGCCAGGCCGAGGGAGAGCGCGGGCCCGGCGGCGGCGACCATGAACTCCTTGCCCGGGGTGGGCGGCTCCTTCTCGATCTCGGAGACGCCGCCGAGCAGGTAGAGGGTGATGCGGCGCACGGGCAGGCCGTACCACTTGGCCAGGACGCTGTGGGCCAGCTCGTGCAGCAGCACCGACACGTACAGCAGCACCGCGAAGGCGAACGCCACGCCGTAGGCGGCGGCGGCGCTGATCCCCGGCAGCATGAGGCCGAAGGTCTCGCCGAACAGCCAGGTGATGAAGGCCGCGACGATGAACCACGTCCACGACACGTAGACCGGGATGCCGAACGGCTTTCCCATCCGAAGACCGGAGAACTCCTGTCGCGGGCTCTGCTCGCTCACCGCACTCCTTGACTTCCGCACGCCGTCCGCACGCCGCCCGCCCGCACGAGCAGGGCCGCGCCTGCCTTGATGCTACGCGCAGGATCGGGTGATCCAGGACGCGCGGGGGCCTTATTGTGTCGGGGAGGTGTCCTAGAGTGCGGGTCATGACGTTGACCGAGCCCGTGATCATCGGAGCCCTCTCCCCGTCCCGGGCGGGCGACTTCATGACCTGTCCGCTGCTCTACCGGTTCCGGGTGGTCGACCAGCTGCCGGAGAAGCCCTCGCAGGCCGCGGTGCGCGGCACGGTCGTGCACGCGGTGCTGGAGCGGCTCTACGACCTGCCGGCGCCGGAGCGTTCCGTGCGCGCCGCGCTGGAGCTGCTGGAGCCGCAGTGGCGGCGGCTGCTGGAGGAGGACCCGCAGCTGGCGGAGATGTTCGCGGGCCCGGAGGAGCAGGCGGCGTGGCTGTCCCAGGCGCGCGAGATGCTGGAGCGCTACTTCACGCTGGAGGACCCGACCCGGCTGGAGCCGGCCGAGCGGGAGCTCTACGTGGAGGCGGTGCTCGACGGCGGGCTGATGCTGCGGGGGTACGTCGACCGGCTGGACGTGGCGCCGACCGGCGAGGTCCGGGTGGTCGACTACAAGACGGGCAGCGCGCCGGGGCCGGACTTCGAGGCCAAGGCGCTGTTCCAGATGAAGTTCTACGCGCTGGTGCTGTGGCGGCTGCGCCGCGAGGTGCCGCGGCTGCTGCAGCTGGTCTATCTGGGCGGACGGGGCGAGGTGCTGCGGTACGCGCCGGACGAGGCCGACCTGCTGGCCACCGAGCGCAAGGTGAAGGCGCTGTGGCAGGCGATCGAGCGGGCGCTCGACACGGGCGAGTGGCGGGCGCGGCGCAGCCGGTTGTGCGACTGGTGCGACCATCAGGCGCTCTGCCCGGAGTTCGGCGGCTCTCCCCCGCCGGTGCCCGACCGGCAGCCGGGCGACACGGTGCGCCGCCGCCGGCGCGCGGCCACCGACGAGCTGTAGTCGCTTCTCCTCCTGGAGGAGGAGGTTGCCCCGGCTCACCTGGGCCTACAGTGAAGCGGTGCGCGCAGACCGAACGACGTTCCATGACTCGGTCCTGGCGGTGCTGGTGGCCGCGCTGTCGCTGGTGCTGTTCCTGACCCAGGACGTCGGCCGGCCGGAGGCGCAGGGCCTGGTGGTCGAGGGGCTGCGCGGCCCCGACGCGCTGGGCGCGTCCCTGGTGCTGGTGGCGTGCGTGCCGGTGGCGGGGCGCCGGCGCTGGCCGCTGGCGGGGCTCTGCGCGAGCCTGGCGCCCGAGACGCTGCTGGCGTCCCTCGGCTACGGCTACGGGCTGGGCGGCGCGGCGGTGCTGGTGATGCTCTATTCGGTGGCGTCCAACCGAGGGCTGGCGGCGGCGCTGTGCGGCCTGCTGGTGTCGCTGGTGGTCTACGCGGTGGGGTCGGCCGCCGGGCCGGTCCGCACGACCTACCGGAGCGACCAGCTGATGACGGCCGCGGTGCTGGCGGCGGTCTGGGGCACGGGCCGGAGCCTGCGGCTGCGCCGCGCCTATATGGAGGAGCTGAAGGACCGGGCGGCGCGGCTGGAGCGGGCGCACGCGGCCGACACCCGGGCGGCGCGGGCCGAGGAGCGCTCCAGGATCGCGCGGGAGCTGCACGACGTGGTGGCGCATCACGTGTCGGTGATGACGGTGCAGGCGGCGGCGGCGCGCAAGGTGCTGGAGAAGGACCCCGACAGCGCGCGGGAGGCGCTGACCGCGATCGAGCACACCGGCCGGCTGGCGATGTCGGAGATGCGCGACATCGTGGGCGTGCTCCGGACCGACGCGGGCGTGGAGCTCGGGCCGCAGCCGGGGGTGCGTGACCTGCCGGCGCTGGTGGAGCAGATGACGGAGGCGGGGCTGCCGACGCGCCTGGCGGTGCGGGGCGAGGCGGTCACGCTGCCCGCCGGGGTGGACCTGGCCGCCTACCGCACCGTCCAGGAGGCGCTGACCAACAGCCTGCGCCACGCCGGGCCGGGCGCGCGGGCGGTGGTGACGGTGTGCCACCGGCGGTGGGAGCTGGACGTCCGGGTGCTGGACGACGGGCGCGCGGGCGCCGCCCAGACGGAGGAGCCGGGCCACGGGCTGGTCGGGATTCGCGAGCGGGTGGCGCTCTGTGGTGGAATTCTGAGCATCGGCCCGAGACCGGAGGGCGGTTTCGAGGTGCGGGCGAGGTTCCCCCTGAAGGACGGATCATGACGATCAGAGTGCTGCTGGTGGACGACCAGCCGCTGCTCCGCACCGGTTTCCGCCTGATCCTCGAGGCGGAGCCCGACATCACGGTCGTGGGGCAGGCGGGCGACGGCAAGGCCGCGCAGGAGCAGACGAGAGCGCTGCTGCCGGACGTGGTGCTGATGGACATCCGCATGCCGGGGGTCGACGGCATCGAGGCGACCCGGCGGATCGTGCGCGACGCGCCCCGGGCGGCCCCGTCGGCGCACGTGCCGAAGGTGCTCGTGCTGACGACGTTCGACCTCGACGAGTACATCGTGGAGGCGCTGCGGTCGGGGGCGTCGGGGTTCCTGCTGAAGGACGTGCCGCCCGACGAGCTGGTCCAGGCGATCCGGGTGGTGGCGGCAGGCGACGCGATCGTGGCGCCGAGCGTCACCCGCAGGCTGCTCGACCGGTTCGCGGCCCGGCTGCCGTCGGCCCACGAGCAGCCCGCGCCCGCACGGCTGGACCGGCTGACCGAGCGGGAGCTGGAGGTGCTGCGGCTGATCGCCAAGGGCATGTCCAACGCGGAGATCGCGGCCAAGCTGGTGCTCAGCGAGACGACCGTCAAGACGCACGTCGGCAACGTGCTCACCAAGCTGGGGCTGCGCGACCGCGTCCAGGCGGTGGTGCTGGCCTACGAGAGCGGCCTGATCACACCGGGCGCCCTGTCGTAGGGGGCGCCCGGGGCGGCGGTCAGACCTGCGCGTCGCCGGCGGCCGGGGTGGCCGCGGCGGGGGCGTTCTCCGGGAAGTGGCAGGCCACGCGGTGGCCGTCGGCCCGCTCCTCCAGCGGCGGCTCGACCTGCTTGCAGATCTCCTGCGCCTTCCAGCAGCGGGTGTGGAAGCGGCAGGCGGGCGGCGGGTTGAGCGGGCTGGGCACGTCGCCGGTGAGGCGGATGCGCTCGCGTTCCTTGCGCGCCTTCGGGTCCGGCACCGGCACCGCCGACAGCAGCGCGTTGGTGTAGGGGTGCATGGGAGCGCTGTAGAGGCTCTTGCGGTCGGCGACCTCGACGATCTTGCCGAGGTACATGACCGCGACCCGGTCGCTGATGTGCCGCACCACCGACAGGTCGTGGGCGATGACCACGTAGGTGAGGTCGAGCTCGCGCTGCAGGTCCTCCAGCAGGTTGACGACCTGCGCCTGGATGGAGACGTCCAGGGCGGAGACGGGCTCATCGGCGATGATGAGCTTCGGCTTGAGCGCGAGCGTGCGGGCGATGCCGATGCGCTGGCGCTGGCCGCCGGAGAACTCGTGCGGGTAGCGGTTGTAGTGCTCGGGGTTGAGCCCGACCAGCTCCAGGATGTCCTGGACGGCCTTCTTGACGCCCTGCTCGGTCTTGACGCCCTGGATGCGGAACGGGGCGCCGACGATGGCGCCGACCGTGTGCCGGGGGTTGAGCGACGAGTACGGGTCCTGGAAGATCATCTGCATGTCGCGGCGGAGCGGCCGGAGCTTGCCCTGGCTCAGGTGCGTGATGTCACGCCCCTCGAAGACCACCTTGCCGGCGGTCGGCTCCAGCAGGCGGGTGACCAGGCGCCCGGTGGTGGACTTGCCGCAGCCGGACTCCCCCACCAGGCCGAGGGTCTCGCCCTGGAACACGTCGAAACTGATCCCGTCGACCGCCTTGACGGCGCCGACCTGCCTTTTGAACAGGCCCGCCGTGACGGGGAAGTGCTTCTCCATGTTGTGCACGGAAAGAAGCGGCTCGTTCTCGCTCACTGGGTCTCCAGGACTGGCTTGATCTCGTTCTCCCACAGCTCCCGCCGTTCGGCCCTGGGCAGGTGACAGCGCACCAGGTGGCCGCGTTCGGTCGGGGCCAGGTCCGGGACCTCGGCGGAGGCGCGCCCCTCGGTGCGCTCGGAGTACGGGCAGCGCGGATGGAAGGCGCAGCCCTGCGGCACGTTGATGAGGGACGGCGGGGAGCCCTTGATCGGCAGCAGCCGGTCGGTCGGCTCGCGGTCGAGCCGGGGCATCGAGCCGAGCAGCCCCCAGGTGTAGGGGTGTTCGGGACGGTAGAAGATGTCGTCGGCCGTGCCGTACTCGACGCACTTGCCCGCGTACATGACGAGGATGTCGTCGGACAGCTCGGCCACCACGCCGAGGTCGTGGGTGATGATGATGAGCGCGGAGTTGAACTCACGCTGCAGGTCGCGCATCAGGTCGAGGATCTGCGCCTGCACGGTCACGTCGAGCGCGGTGGTCGGCTCGTCGGCGATGAGCAGCTCGGGGTCGCAGGAGAGCGCCATGGCGATCATCGCGCGCTGGCGCATGCCGCCGGAGAACTCGTGCGGGTAGCTGTCGACGCGCCTGGCCGGCTCCGGGATGCCGACGCGGCCGAGCAGGTCGATGGCGTGCTTGCGGGCGACCTGCTTGCTGACGTCGTGGTGGATCCGGTAGGCCTCGATGATCTGGTGGCCGACCGTGTAGTACGGGTGCATCGACGACAGCGGATCCTGGAAGATCATCGCCATCTTCTTGCCCCGCAGGCCGCGTACCTGCTCGGCGGGCATGGAGACGAGATCCTCGCCGTCGAGCCAGATCTCGCCGGAGATTTGCGCCCGGCCGCCCTTGTGCAGGCCGAGGATGCCGAGGCTGGTCACGCTCTTGCCGGAGCCGGACTCGCCGACGATGCCGAGCGTGCGGCCGCGTTCGAGGGAGAAGGTCAGTCCGTCGACGGAGCGGACGAGACCGTCGTCCGTCGGGAAATGGATCTTCAGGTCCTTGACGTCAAGGAAGCTCACGACAACCTCACCCTCGGGTCGACCCAGGCGTACAGCAGGTCGACGACCAGGCTCGCGATGACCACGAAGCAGGCCGCGAACAGGACGACTCCCATGACCTGCGGCAGGTCCTGGTTTCTGATGGCCAGGATGGCGAACTGGCCGAGGCCGGGCAGAGTATAGGTGGTCTCGGTGAGGACGGCGCCACCGATCAGCAGGCCGAAGTCGATGCCGAACAGGGTCAGGATCGGGGTCAGCGCGGCTCTCAGTCCGTGTTTGACCACCACGTCCCGTTCGCGCAGGCCCTTGGCCCTGGCGGTGCGGATGTAGTCCTCGCCCATGGTCTCCAGCATTCCCGCCCGGGTGAGCCGCGCGTAGGTGGCGGCGAACAGGAACGCCAGCGTGATCCATGGCAACAGCAGGTTGTAGGCCCACTCCCCTGGATTGACGGTGAAGTCCGTCCACGAGCCGCCCGGTGGTGTCCAGCCGAGTCCGTAGGAGAAGACGACCAGCGTGACCATGCCGGTGAAGAAGATGGGCAGCGACACGCCTGCCAGGGCGGTGCCCATGGACAGGCGGTCGAACAGGGTGCCGCGGCGCAGCGCCGAGACGACGCCGACGAAGACGCCGCCGACCACCCAGAGGAAGGCGGCGCCGATGGCGAGGGAGAACGTCACCGGCATCCGGTCGAGCAGGTCCGGCCAGACGGGCTGGCCGCTGATGAAGGAGTAGCCGAAGCAGGGCGCCGGGCACTGCTCCACGCCCGCGCCGTAGTCGTACTCGGCGCCGACGAAGATGCCCTTGACGAACCGGCCGTACTGCACGATCACGGGATCGTTAAAGCCCAGCCGCTCGGCGACCAGGGCCACCGTCTCCTCCGTGGCCGCGCGGCCGACGTAGCGCGAGGCCAGCGCCTCCGGGCTCGACCCGGCCCACTGCGGCACCACGAAGAAGATGCCGAAGGTGACCATGCTGATGATGATCAACATGGCGATCGCGCCGATGAATCGTCTGATGATGTATGTGAGCACCGCTGGCGGCCGGATGGCCTGCCCGTCGCCGGGCAGGCCATCCCTGCCTTCACCTGCCTTCGCTAGATCCCCGTGCCTCGCCTGCTACTCGACGCCGAGCAGGATGTAGTCGTACATGCTCTGGCCCTCGTTGTAGGCGACGTTCGTCACGCCCTCGCCGCGCAGGAGCAGGGCCTTGGCCCAGACCACCGGCAGGATCGAGGCGTCCTCCATGACGGCCTTGTCGACGTCGACCCACAGCTTGCCGCGGGCCGTCGCGTCGAGCTCGCCCGAGGCCTGGTCGATCAGGCTGTCGACCTTGTCGCTCTTGACGCTGAGGTTGTAGTTACCGGCGTCGCGGATGGTGCGGCTGTCCACGATGGCCTGCATGAAGCCGTAACCGTCGGGCCAGTCGGAGCCCCAGCCGTGACCGGCCAGGCCGATCTTGTTCTTCTTCTGGTACTCGACGTTGCCGGCGTAGTCGGAGAAGTAGCTGGAGGCCGGGAAGCCCTTCAGCGTGAGCTTGATGTTGACCTTGGCCAGGGCCTGCTGCATCGCCTCGGCCAGCGCCTTCTCACGCGGGCGCTCGGCGCGGTAGGTCATCGTGGTCTCGAAGCCGTCCGGGTGGCCACAGGCGGCCAGGGCCTGCTTGGCCTTCTCCACGTCGCCCTTGTTCTCAGGGGTCTGGTAGAGATCGAACTTCTCCTGGCCGACGACGGGCGGCGGCATGACGTTGGTCGCGATGTCGCCACCGGCGACGGGGCCTCCGTAGGCGGTCTGGTTGGCGACGCGGTCGGCGGCCCACAGGACGGCCTTACGGCACTCGACGTTGTCCAGCGGCGGGGCCTCCGGGATCACGGAGACGAACCAGAGCCGCGGGATGACCGGGTTGTCCGTGCGGGCCTTCAGCGCCGGGTCCGGCAGGACCTTGCCGAGGGCGGCGGGCTGGAGACCGGTGCCGGGGATGTCCAGGTGGATGTCACCGGAGATGAGCTGGTTGTCGAGGTCGTCGGCGTTGACGTTGAGCTGGACCTCGATGCGGTCGGGCAGCGCGGGCCGGTTCGGGTCGGTCGCCGGGTCCCACTGGTCGTTGCGGACCAGGGCGAAGCGCTTGCCGATCTCGTTGCTCTCGAACTTGTACGGACCGGAGGAGACGACCTTCTCCCGGTACTTGGCGCCGGTGTCCTTGTCCTTGGGAACCGGGGCCGTCATCGGCATCTGGACGACGTAGTCCATCGACGCGAACGGCTTCTTCAGCTTGAAGACGATCGTCTGGTCGTCGGGGGTCTCGACGGCGGAGCTGTAGTCGGCGTCCGGGGTCTTGTAGACGCCCTTGAAGTCCTCCGGCCAGGCGAGCAGCTCGTTGAGGTACGAGGGGCCGTGCGGGAAGGTCTCCTTGTCGAAGGAGCGCGCGACCGCGTAGGCGACGTCCTTGGACGTGATCGGGGTGCCGTCCTCGAACTTGACACCCTGCTTGATCTTGTACGTCCAGCTCTTGCCGTCAGAGCTCGGCTCGCCCAGGGACTCGGCGAGGTCGGGGATGACGGTGTTGCCCTCCGGACCGGGGCCCGGCTTGTACATCGTCAGCGTCCGCCAGTAGAGCCGGCCGAAGTTGAACGAGTAGCCGTAGTAGGTGTCGGCGGGGTCGAGGCTGTCCCAGTCGCCGGAGTGCGCGGCCTTGAGGGTACCGCCCTTCTTGGTCGAAGGGTTGTAGACCTGGGTCAGGGCGGCATCGGCCACGGGTTGCGCGGCGCCGCCGGAAGCCGACTGGGCCGGCTGCTGCTGCGTACCGCCCCCTCCGCCGCCGCAGGCGGAGAGCACCAGGGCGAGCGCCGCTGTCGCGGCCGCTGCCAGTGCGGATTTCCTTCTCATTGATACCCCTTGTTAGTGGAGATGGGGATGGAGCGTGGGCGAAGGTCAGTGCGCCCGCGGGTCGAAGGCGTCCCTCAGTCCGTCACCGAACAGGTTGAACGCCAGGACGGTGATGAAGATCGCCAGACCCGGGAAGATCACGAAGTGCGGCAGGGTGTAGAACCGCACGGCTTCGGAGAGCATGCCGCCCCAGGTGGGCGTGGGCGGGTTGACGCCGACGCCGAGGAACGACAGCGCGGCCTCGAAGAGAATGTTGGCCGGGATGAGCAGGGTCGCGTAGACCAGGATCGGGGCCATCAGGTTGGGCAGGATCTCGCGGAACAGGATGTAGCCGTTGCGGGCGCCCAGGCTCCTGGCGGCGTCGACGAACTCGCGCTCGCGCAGCGACAGCGTCTGCCCGCGGACGATGCGCCCGATGCTGGGCCAGCTGAAGAAGCCGATGATGAAGATGAGCATCGCGATGCGGAGCCCGTTGCCCTCCAGCCCGAATCCCTCGTTGGGCATCACGCCGACCAGCGCGATGGCGAAGACGAGCAGCGGGAAGGCCAGGAACACGTCCATGATCCGGCCGATGATCTGGTCGACCCAGCCGCCGAAGTAGCCGGCGATGACGCCCATGACCGTGCCGATGAGCACCGACACCATCGTGGCCAGGAAGCCGATCAGCAAGGAGATGCCGGCCCCGGCGACGATGCGGCTGAAGATGTCGCGGCCGTTGACCGGTTCGACGCCGAGCGGGTACTCGGCGCTCATGCCGCCGAAGTCGCCCAGGGGCAGCAGGGTGTTGGGGTCGATCGCTTCCTGGTGGAACTCCAGCGGGTCGTGGCCGAACAGGCTGATGATCGGCGTCGCGAAGATCGCCACCAGGATCAAGAAGATCACGACGATGCCGCCGCTGAGCGCGACCTTGTCGCGCCGCAGCCGCATCCAGGCGATCCGGGTGAGGGACCGGCCCTGGACGGCTCTGCCCGCTCCGGCGAGCGTGGCCTCGGGCGGCACCTGCGCCGAGGCTCCGGAAACGTCGAGCGGTGCGGTCATGCCGGATAGCCCCCTGATTATTCAGACGACGTTGTCTGGAGATTCGTCGTAAAGACCGCTTCGTCGCGACCTTCAGGAGGCAGAATGTATGGCCTGATCTGCGCTGACTAGCCCCTCAGGCCGCTATGTGGCTCAACTGTGATTGACGCGAAACTCATTCGTATCGATCTTGGTGGGAATGTGCACGACCAGTCCTGGTTGCGTCTCAGATCCGTGACATACCGGGATCTAGCTGATGCCGCGACGCCGGAGAAGGTCCTCGATGTCGGAGAAGTCGTCATCACCCTTGGACGCCTTCTTGTTCTCCACGGCGGGCCGGGCGGACGCCTGCGACCGGCCGCCCTCGGACGCGGGGGCGGGCTTCGCCTTCGCCGTGCCGCCGGCGCTCCCGGCGTCGCCCCTGCTCCCGGCGCCACCGGCCTTGCGGAGCTTCCTGCCGCGCAGCACGCCGGAGACGACGAACAGCACCACCGACAGGCCCGCCACGGCCACCCCCGCCCACACCAGCGGGTTGAACACCAGGTTCGCCACGAACCCGACGAGGGTGGAGCCGATCGTCCACAGCGCCCGCAGCGCGTCGGTCAGGTACGCGGCCAGCGGCAGCAGCGCCCACGCCAGCACCCGCAGCCCGAAGGCCGCGCCCCGGCGCCGGAACGCCAGGAAGCTCATCACCAGCCCCGCGATGGTCAGGCCGATGCAAAGCGGGAACCATGCGATCTGTTCGAAACCCATGCGGGTCACCCCTCGGTATGCGCCTTTTCTCTCCATCCTGGCACGTGGCGCCGCCCCCGCCCCTCCTCCGGGAGAACCAGCGGCCCCTTAAGGGTCGACCCCGTCCGCCCCCGACGCCGCGCGCGTGGTGACGAAGACACAGAAGGGGTGCCCCGCCGGGTCGG
This sequence comes from Nonomuraea corallina, assembly GCF_027620315.1. GTDB lineage: Bacteria > Actinomycetota > Actinomycetes > Streptosporangiales > Streptosporangiaceae > Nonomuraea > Nonomuraea corallina. The sequence continues at coordinate 12,743 of NZ_JAPNNL010000103.1, forward strand.
CGTAGACGCGCAGCGGCTCCTCCTCGTCCTCGATGCGGTCCAGCAGCAGCCGTCCGCCGAGGCGCAGCACCCGCTCGTGCGCGGCCCGCAGCTCCCCGACCGACCTCACGCTCAGGTCCAGGTGCAGCTGCTGGGGCACCGCTCCGCCCGGCCAGGTCGCCTCGGGCAGCTCGTCCACCTGCTGGAAGGCCAGCCGCGAAGCTCCGCCCGGGGTGCGCAGGACCAGCCAGTCACGGCCCCGCTCGTCGTCGGCCCCAGTCTCTGGAGGCTCGTCACCGGGCCGGTAGACCAGCCCCAGCAGGGCCCGGTAGAACTCCGCCAAGGCCCTGGCGTCGGTGCAGTCGAGCACCACCTGGCACAACTCGGGCCTGCCGTCCCCGTCCGCCACGCGAACCACCCCTCTCCGCGATCAGCTCCGGCCCTGCCCTCTGCACCCGGGGTGCCGCGTTAAACGGCGCGGCCGCGGATTCCCCGTCAGGGCGCGCGGGAGACGGATCAGGAAGGCAGCAGGGCGCGCAGGCGGGCCGGGGTGACCTCCGTGAGCGAGGGGACCACCAGGCGGCCCGGCGCCGGATCCACCGGCAGCAGGCTCGGCACCGCCACCACGGCGCACCCCGCCGCCGTCGCCGCCGCCACCCCGTTGGGCGAGTCCTCCAGCACGACGCAGCGCACCGGCTCCGCCTTCAGCAGGTCGGCCGCCGTCAGGTAGGGCTCGGGGTCGGGCTTGGTGCGGACGACGTCGTCGGCGGTGACGACGGCGTCGAAACGCTCGCGGCCCACGTGCTTGAGCACCGCGTCGGCGATCTCCCGCAGCGACGACGTCACCAGCGCCACCGGCACCCCCTCGTCCCCCAGCGCGTCGAGCAGCTCGCCGGCGCCCGGCATGATCCTCACACCGCCCGCCAGGCGGGCCACCATGCCGGTCACCATCCACTGGCGCACCGTCCACGCGGGCACCGGCGACTCCGAGACGCCCAGCATGTAGTCGACCGTGCGCTCCATGGAGCCGCCGACCAGGTGGGCCTGATGCTCGGGAGTCCAGTCGGTGCCGAGCCTGCTCATCACCTCGGTCTCGACCTCCAGCCACACCCGCTCGGTGTCGACCAGGAGGCCGTCCATGTCGAAGAAGACCGCTTCCACCCCGTAACCCTCCTGAGACCGTCAGACGTTGAAGTACATCAGACGTTGAAGTACTTGGCCTCGGGATGGTGGGCGACGAGGGCGGAGGTCGCCTGCTCCGGATGGAGCTGGAACTCCTCCGACAGGGTGACGCCGATCCGCTCCGGGTCGAGCAGCTGGAAGAGCTGAACCTGGTCCTCGAGGTTGGGGCAGGCAGGGTAGCCGAACGAGTAGCGGCAGCCCTGGATGTTGACCTTCAGCATGTCGTCGAGCGACTCGTCGCCGCCGATGCGCCACTCCGAGCGGACCCGGGCGTGCCAGTATTCGGCCAGCGCCTCGGTGAGCTGCACCGAGAGGCCGTGGAGCTCCAGGTAGTCGCGGTAGGCGTCCTTGGCGAACAGCTCGGCCGTGGCCTCGGAGATCTTGCCGCCCATGGTGACGACCTGGAGGCCCACCACGTCGGTCTCCCCCGAGTCCTTGCTCCGGAAGAAGTCGGACAGGCACAGGTGGCGGTCGCGGCGCTGGCGCGGGAACGTGAAGCGGGTGCGCTCGCCGCCCGACTCGTCGAGGATGACCAGCGAGTCGCCGTCGCTGACGCACGGGAAGTAGCCGTAGACGACGGCGGCCTCCAGCAGGCCCTCGGTCTGCATCCGCTCCAGCCACATGCGCAGCCTCGGCCGGCCCTCGGACTCGACCAGCTCCTCGTAGCCGGGACCGTCGCCGCCCCTGGTCGGCTTGAGCCCCCACTGGCCGAGGAAGAGCGCCCGCTCGTCGAGGAACGCCGCGTAGTCGGCCAGCGGGATGCCCTTGACGATGCGGTCGCCGTGGAACGGCGGCACCGGCACCAGGTTGTCGGCGGCCACGTCGGACCGGGCCGGCAGCTCCTCGACGGGGGTGCGGCTCAACCGGGCGCCGGTCTTGACCCGGCGCCGGCGCAGCGGCGGCAGCTCGGCGCCGGCCACCCCGCGCTTGACGGCCATGATCGCGTCCATCAGGCGCAGGCCCTCGAAGGCGTCGCGGGCGTAGCGGACCTCGCCCTCGAACAGCTCGGCCAGGTCCTGCTCGACGTAGGCGCGGGTGAGCGCGGCGCCGCCGAGCATCACCGGGTAGCGCTTGGCCAGGCCCCGGGAGTTGAGCTCCTCGAGGTTCTCCTTCATGACCACCGTCGACTTGACCAGCAGGCCGGACATGCCGATGACGTCGGCCTTCTGCTCGTCGGCGGCCTCCAGGATGGCCGAAACCGGCTGCTTGATGCCGAGGTTGACGACCTCGTAGCCGTTGTTGGACAGGATGATGTCGACGAGGTTCTTGCCGATGTCGTGCACGTCGCCCTTGACGGTGGCCAGCACGATGCGGCCCTTCGTCTCGCCCTCGACCCGCTCCATGTGCGGCTCCAGGTGGGCGACGGCGGCCTTCATCACCTCGGCCGACTGCAGCACGAACGGCAGCTGCATCTGGCCGGACCCGAACAGCTCGCCGACCGTCTTCATGCCGTCGAGCAGCACGTCGTTGATGATCTCCAGGGCGGGCCGCTGGGTCAGCGCCTCGTCGAGGTCGGTCTCCAGGCCCTTGCGCTCGCCGTCGATGATCCGGCGCTTGAGCCGCTCCCACAGCGGCAGCGCGGCCAGCTCCTCGGCCTTGCCGGCGCGCATCGCCGCGGCGTCGACCCCCTCGAACAGGTCCATGAACCGCTGCAGCGGGTCGTAGCCCTCGCGCCGCCGGTCGTAGACCATGTCGAGGGCGACCTGGCGCTGCTCGTCGGGGATGCGGGCCATGGGCAGGATCTTGGAGGCGTGCACGATGGCGGAGTCGAGCCCGGCGTTGACGCACTCGTTCAGGAACACCGAGTTGAGCGCCATGCGGGCGGCCGGGTTGAGGCCGAAGCTGATGTTGGAGACGCCGAGCGTGGTCTGCACGCCGGGGTGGCGCCGCTTGAGCTCGCGGATGGCCTCGATGGTCTCCAGGCCGTCACGCCTGGTCTCCTCCTGGCCGGTGGCGATGGGGAAGGTGAGGCAGTCGACGATGATGTCCTCGACCCGCATGCCCCAGTTGCCGGTCAGGTCGTCGATCAGGCGGCCGGCCACGCGCACCTTGTGCTCGGCGGTGCGGGCCTGCCCCTCCTCGTCGATGGTGAGCGCCACCACGGCGGCGCCGTGCTCCCGCACCAGCCGCATGATCTTCTGGAAGCGGGAGTCGGGGCCGTCGCCGTCCTCGTAGTTGACGGAGTTGACCGCGGCGCGGCCGCCGAGCATCTCCAGCCCGGCGCGGAGCACCTCGGGCTCGGTCGAGTCGAGCATGATCGGCAGGGTGGAGGCGGTGGCCAGCCGGAACGCCAGCTCCTTCATGTCGGCCACGCCGTCGCGGCCGACGTAGTCGACGCACAGGTCGAGCATGTGGGCGCCGCCGCGGGCCTGGTCGCGGGCCATCTCGACGCAGTCGTCCCAGCGCCCCGCCAGCATGGCCTCGCGGAAGGCCTTGGAGCCGTTGGTGTTGCACCGCTCGCCGACGGCGAGGAACGAGGTGTCCTGGCGGAACGGGACCGTCTGGTAGAGCGAGGAGGCGCCGGGCTCGGGGTGCGGGCGGCGGGGGGCGACCTGACGGCCACGCACCCGCTCGACCACCTGGCGCAGGTGCTCGGGGGTGGTGCCGCAGCAGCCGCCGACGATGGACAGGCCGTAGTCGCGGGTGAAGGCGTCGTGGGCGGCGGTCAGCTCCTCGGCGCTCAGCGGGTAGTAGGCGCCGTCGGAGGTGAGCACGGGCAGGCCGGCGTTGGGCATGCACGACAGCGGCAGCCGCGAGTGGCGGGCGAGGTAGCGCAGGTGCTCGCTCATCTCGGCGGGGCCGGTGGCGCAGTTGAGGCCGATCACGTCGACGCCGAGCGGCTCGATCGCGGTCAGCGCGGCCCCGATCTCGGAGCCGAGCAGCATGGCGCCGTTGGTCTCGATCGTCACCTGGGCGATGATCGGCACGTCGCGCCCGGCCGCCTCGACGGCCCGCTTCGCGCCGAGCACGGCGGCCTTGACCTGGAGCAGGTCCTGGCAGGTCTCGATGATCAGCGCGTCGGCGCCGCCGGCGACCAGGCCCGCCGCGTTGTCGCGGTAGGCGTCGCGCAGGCTGGCGAACGGCAGGTGGCCGAGCGTGGGCAGCTTGGTGCCGGGGCCCATCGAGCCGAGCACGAACCGGGGCTGGTCGGGCGTCGACCAGTGGTCGGCGCGCCGCCTGGCGATCCTGGCGCCGGCCTCGGAGTATTCGTAGACCCGGTCGCCGATGTCGTACTCGCCGAGCGCGGCGAGGTTGGCGCCGAAGGTGTTGGTCTCGACGCAGTCGACGCCCACGGCGAAGTAGGCGTCGTGGACGCCCTCGACGATGTCCGGCCGCGTGACGTTGAGCACCTCGTTGCAGCCCTCGTGACCTTCGAAGTCGTCGAGGGTGGGGTCGTGGGCCTGGAGCATCGTGCCCATGGCGCCGTCGGCGACGATCACACGCTGGGACAGCACTTCTCGGAATGTCTGGGCGACGCTCATGGAGCACAGCCTATCGGCTGTGCCGAACCGGGATCCGCGCCGCCGAGCGGCCGCCCGCCCCCACCCGGCCCTCCTGGCGCTCCACGACAGGCCGTACGACGGATACCACTGATCGCCCTTACCACGTGACAGGAGTACCTCCTCACCGCATAGGCTTAGCGCGATGGTGCAGACAGGAGGCGACACGTGATCGAGCTCGAAGGGCTGCCCGAGCTCGTGGACCCGGTGCTCATTGCCGCGTTCGAGGGCTGGAACGACGCGGGCGAGGCGTCGAGCGGTGTGATCGCCCATCTCGAGTCCGCCTGGAAGGCCGAGCCGCTGGCCGAGCTGGACCCTGACGACTACTACGACTTCCAGGTCACCCGCCCGGTCGTGGAGATGGGCGACGGGCTGACCCGGTCGATCATCTGGCCGACGACGAGGCTGCTGCGCGCCCGTCCGCCGGGCCTCGATCGTGACGTGGTGCTGCTGCGCGGGATCGAGCCCAACATGCGCTGGCGGTCGTTCTGCGCCGACATCATCGACGTCTGCCGCGAGCTGGGCGTCGAGCAGGCCGTCATGCTGGGCGCGCTGCTCAACGACTCGCCCCACACGCGGCCGGTGCCCATCCTCGGCTCGGCCACCGACGAGGGCCTGGCGCGCTCGATCAACCTGGAGCTGAGCCGCTACGAGGGCCCGACGGGCATCGTGGGCGTGTTGCAGCACGCGTTCGGCCGCGCGGGCCTGAGCGCCGTCACGCTGTGGGCGTCGGTGCCCCACTACGTGGCCCAGCCGCCCAACCCGAAGGCCACGCTCGCGCTGCTGCGCCGGCTGGAGGACGTGCTGGAGATCCCGATGCCGCTGGGCGACCTCGACGAGGAGGCCCGCGCGTGGGAGCACGGCGTCGACGAGCTGGCCTCGCAGGACAGCGAGGTGGCCGAGTACGTCAAGGAGCTGGAGGAGCGCAAGGACGCGGCGGAGCTGCCGGAGGCGAGCGGCGACGCGATCGCGGCCGAGTTCGAGCGTTACCTCAGGCGTCGCGACCGCGACACCGACACCTGACCGCCCCGGCGGCCCGCATGGGGCCGCTCGCTCACATGGGGCCGCTCAGGGCGATTCCGTCCACAACGCGCCTGACCCGTCAGGACGCCGGGCGTCCGTGCCCGAGCCGGCCCGCGACGCGCCCGCCGAAGAGGCCCGGCGCCGGGCCGCGGCGGGGAACACCGGTCAGACCGCTGCCCGGGTGAGGGCGCGGTGGCGCAGGGTCTCGTCGTAGCGGTGCCAGGCCAGGGCGGCGACGTCCGGGTCGGCGCCGAGCGGCGCGCTGACGAGGTCGGGGCCCACGGCGGCCAGGCGGGAGTGGAAGAAGCCGGGCGCGAGCAGGTAGGAGGCGAGCGCCACCCGTGCCGCGGGGCCGGACCGCAGCCGTTCCATGGCCTCGGGGAGCCCCGGCTCGCCGGCCGAGACGAAGGCGGCGGTGACGGGGCGGGACAGGCGGACGGCGAGCCGGTGGGCGGCGGCGCGCACGTCGGCCAGGGCGGCGGGGTCGGAGGACCCGGCCGCGCCGAGCACGACCGCGTCCGTGGCGCGCAGGCCGGCCCGGTGCAGGCGGCGGGCGAGCGCGCCGGTGAGCAGCCGGTGCGGGCCGAGCTGGCGGGCGACGAGGGCGTCGGGCCGGTGTTCGGCGAGCACGGCGGGCAGGTCGATGTGCACGTGGTAGCCGCCCGCGAGCAGCAGCGGGACGACGACCACCGGTCCGGGCACGCGCGGCAGCACGTCGCGCAGCAGCGGCGCGCTGATCTCCAGGTAGGTCAGCTCGACCCGGTGGCGGGGGCGGGCCGCGCGGACGGCGCGGGCCAGCGCGGACAGGGTGCGCCGCCCCTCCTCGCTGCGGGTGCCGTGGGCGGCCAGGACGAGGGTCGGGGTCACTGGACGCCCTCGTACCGGCAGGCCAGCCGGTAGCCGCGCTTGACCACGGTCTCGACGATCCCGGCTGGGCCGAGGGCGCGGCGCAGGCGGGTGATGGCCATCTCGACGGCGTGCTCGGCCGAGTCTCTCGCGGTGCTGCCGGGCAGGACGACGCGCAGGTCGGCGCGGGAGACGACGTGGCCGGGCTTGTCGGCCAGGCGTTTGAGCACGGCCATCGGGGCGGGCGGCAGCGGGCGCAGCTCGCCGTCGACGACCACGGCGTGGCCGCGGATCTCCAGGTGGTGGCCGGCCGCCTCCAGCCGGGACACGGACTCGGCGGGCAGGTGGCGGGCCAGGACGCGGGCGAGCGCGCCCAGCCGGGCCCGGTCGGGCTGGATCGTGGGCACGCCGCGGTCGGTGAGCGGGCCCGCGGTGACCGGGCCGACGCAGGCGGCCACGACGCGTCCGCCGAACGCGGCCAGCAGCGCGTCCTCGACGCCTTCGGCCCTGGCGGCGTTGAGCATGGCGTGCACGGCGGGCGCGCTGGTGAAGGCGACCGCGTCGACCGAGCCGGCGATGGTCTGGGTGATCAGGCGGCGCAGCGGCGAGGGGTCGCGGTACGGCAGCCACCGGTAGACGGGGATCTCGATCACCTCGGCGCCCGCCTCTCGCAGCGCGGCGATGAAGTCGGTGAGCGGCTCGCCGTGCTGCTGGACGGCGATGCGGCGGCCGCGCAGGTCCTGGGCGAGCAGGTAGTCCTTGACCTCGGCGCAGGATTCGGTGGCGGGGGTCCAGTGGTCGTTGAGCCCGGCGGCGCGGACCGCGCCCCTGGCCTTGGGCCCGCGGGTGAGCAGGCGCGCGCGGGCGAGGTGGTCGCCCAGTTCGGCGGACAGGCCCCAGCCCTCGGCGGCGGCCATCCAGCCGCGAAAGCCCACGCCGGTGGTGACGACCACGTCGTCGACGGGCCCTTCGAGGCTCTGCCGGGTGGCCGCGAGCAGGTCGGCGTCCTCGGCGAGCGGGACGAGCCTGATCGCCGGGGCGCTGAGCACGCGGGCGCCGCGCCGTTCGAGCAGCGCCCCGAACTCCTCGCGCCGCCGGGTGGCGGTGACGCCGATCGTGAACCCCGCCAGCGCGTCCGGCGCGGTCTCCGGTGAGATCTCCGGCGACGGTGAGATCGGCGACGGTGAGATCGGCGACGGTGAGATCTCCGGCGACGTGGTGACGTCGCCGATGGACGGCGCACTGATGGTTGGCGCACTCATGCGAGAACCTCGTCGTGGGTCGGGGAGGTCCGGCCGGGCCCCGAGCACCCGGCCGGACATCACAGGCACGTGAACCGGAAGTGAGATCACCCCTTCATCGTGGATTCCGGGGGTTTCCTCGCTGGGTCCCTTCTGTTACCGCTGTGCTACAAGCCACATCCCGCGGGATTGGCCGCCGCCGCGAGCGGGAACCCCGTCGATGTGCGACGTGATCATTCGGGGGGTTGCGGGTGGCGGTGCTGCCGATCAGGGCGTTCGACGATCCGGTGCTGCGGTCGGTGGCCGAGCCGGTGCGGGAGTTCGACAAGGAGCTGCGCGGGCTGGTCAGGTCGATGACGCTGACCCTGCGCGCGGGCGCCGGGCGGGCGGGGCTGGCCGCTCCCCAGGTGGGGGTGCCGCTGCGGGTGCTCGTCTACGCCTACGAGGGCGCGTCCGGCCATCTGGTCAACCCGCGGCTGGAGCTGTCGGAGCGGCGGATCACGGCGGACGAGGCGTGTCTGTCGGCGCCGGGCGTGTGGTGGCCGCTGGAGCGCGCCTTCATGGTCACGGCGCGCGGGCGCGACATGTTCGGCAAGCCCGTCACGGTGCGGGCTCTGGGCGTGCTGGCGCGGGTGCTGCAGCACGAGTCCGATCATCTGGACGGGGTGCTGTTCAGCGACCACCTGTCAGCGGACGAGCGGGGACGGTTTCTGGCCGCGGCGCTTGCCTCGGGATGAGCGCGCGCCGCTGGTCGGGATCGGTGCCGCCCCAGACGCCGTGCGTCTGGCCGCTGCTGATCGCGTAGTCGAGGCATGGTTCCCGTACGGGACAGGTCCGGCATATGGCTTTGGCGCGTTCCACCTGTGACTGGCCCGGGCCCTGGAGCGAGATCGGGAAGAACAGCTCAGGGTCCAGGTCGGAGCAGGCGGCCCTGCGTGACCAGTCGAGCATCATCATGCCCATGGCGCCTACCCAGGGCATTTCGGGTCATACCTCTTCAAGCAGGCGGTCCCAGTCCTCCAGGAACCTGCCGAGCCCGTAACGCGCCAGAGCCGCGGCCCGCGCGGCCTTCCCGGCCTGGGCGGCCCGCTCCGGGTCCGCCGCGAACTCCTCCAGCGCCCCGGCCAGCGTCTCCACCCGGGTGGACAGGACGCCCGCCTCCGGCGGCACCGCCTCGACGGCCTCGGTGGTGGCCAGGGCGACCACGGGCATGCCCAGGGTCATCGCCTCGATGAGGGCCAGCCCGAGCGACGTCCACCGGTACGGGTGCAGGTAGACCCGCCGCCTGGCCAGCTCGGCGTGCATGCGGGCCTGCGGCAGGTCCTCGTACGTCCCGTACGGCAGACCTTCGACCTTCATGCCGAACAGGTCGAGCGGGACCTTCGCGGCGAAGCGCGGCAGCAGGTCGGTGCCGGCCACGCGGGTGCGCCGGACGGGCTCGTTGACCACGACGCCGGCCCGGGGCAGTTCGCCGGTGTAGAGGTGGCCGGGGTCCACGACGCCGTGCTCGATGACCCGGGTGGGCGCCCGGCCGTTGTCCCAGAACAGCTCGTTGAAGTGGGTGACGTGGACGAGCGTGAGGTCGGAGCGGCCGGCCAGCGGGTGGCGGGTGCGCGGCACGTCGCCGGCGGGGGTGTTGTGCTCGACGTAGACGCCGGGCAGGTCGCGGCCGAGCCACTCGCGGGCCAGGTCGAGTTCGTGCGGGCGCTGGTGGACGACCACGTCGATCGGCTCGTCGCGCAGGCGGTCCCACGGCACCTCACGGGCGCGGTCCGGCCACGGGTAGGTCTCGGCCCGTCCCCTGCCGTCAGGGCCGCGCCCGGGCACGAGCGGCAGCACGTAGTCGTGGCGGCCGTGCACGAACGAGGTGGTCCACGAGCCGTGGACGTGCCAGAGGAGGATCCTCACCAACGGCTCCAGCCGAGCGCGCGCGACCAGGCCGAGCCGCCCACGGCGACCGGGGCCGGCGCGGCGTCCACCTCGCGCAGCAGCCGTTCGGCCACGTCGAGGAGGTCGTCGGCTAGTTCGGGGGCCTGCTCGATCTCCACGCGCAGCGTCTGCTCGGTCGGCACGAGGATGCCCCGCGCCCCGGCCGCCCTGGCCGCCTCCATGTCGCGGCCGATGTCGCCGACCATGACGCACTCGCGCGGGCTGACGTCGAGCACCGCCGCGGCCCTGATGAGCAGGCCGGGCGCGGGTTTGCGGCAGGTGCAGCCGTCGACGTCGTCGTGGACGCAGATCGCCCACGCGTCGAACGGCCCCAGCAGTTCCTCCACGCGGGCGTTGACCTGCTCCATCTCGTCCGCGGTGATCAGCCCTTTGGCCACGCCCGACTGATTGGTCACCACCGCCACCGGCAGGTCGGCCCTGCGCAGCCTGCTCAACGCCTCCAGCGCGCCCGGCATGGGCTGGACCCGCGCGGGGTCGCCGTTGTACGGGACATCCCTGATCAGGGTTCCGTCCCTGTCGAAGAGCACGGCCCCGGGACGTCGTTGTTCGAACACCATCCACCTCCGTCGCGTGGCCGACTGCTACCCGGGGCCTCGTCCGGCAAACAACTACTTAGCGTGACCAATGCGGGCTAAGCAGGGGTATTTCCGCATATGGAGGAGACGGGGGTGTTTGAGAAGCGCTTCTCTCGGTAGCGGTTCTCGTATCTCCGCAGGAAGGGAACCGATGAGATTTCTCGGCATCAACGCGATCTTCCACGACCCGGCCGCGGCCCTGATCGTGGACGGCAAGGTGGTCGCCGCCGCGGAGGAGGAACGGTTCAGCCGGCGCAAGCACGGCAAGCGCCCGCTCCCGTTCTCCGCGTGGGAACTGCCGGAGCAGGCGGCCGCCTGGTGCCTGCGGGAGGCGGGCATCGGGCCCGAGGACATCGACGCGGTGGCCTACTCCTACGACCCCGCCCTGGTCGAGCAGCGCCCGGACGGCGACTGGGAGGACCTGCGCACCCGGTACGCGGTCCGCGCCCCGCTGTTCCTGTCCACGGCGCTGCCCGGGCTGGACCCGGCCAAGGTGCGCTACGTGCCGCACCACATCGCGCACGCGGCCTCGGCGGGCCTGGCCTCGCCCTGGCGCGACTGCGCGGTGCTGGTGTGCGACGGCCGCGGTGAGGACGTCTCCCACCTGGCCGGCCGCTACACCGGCGGCGAGCTGGAGGTGCTGGCCGCGCAGCGGCTGCCGCACTCGCTCGGGCTGATGTACGAGGACGTGACCGAGCACCTGGGCTTCCTGCGCTCCAGCGACGAGTACAAGGTCATGGCGCTCGCCTCCTACGGCCGGCCCCGGTTCCTGGAGGAGCTGCGCGACCTCGTCTACGCGACCGACGACGGCGGCTTCCACGTGACGCCGATCGAGTGGAGCGGCTACGCCAAGGCGCTGCGCAAGGGCGAGCCGTGGACGGACGACCACGCCGACCTGGCGGCCAGCGTGCAGGCCCGGCTCGAAGAGGTGCTGCTCGACCTGGCCCGCTGGCTGCACGAGCGGACCGGCGAGCGGCGGCTGGCCCTGGCCGGCGGGGTGGCGCTGAACTGCGTGGCCAACACCCGGCTGCTCGCCGAAGGGCCGTTCGAGGAGGTGTGGGTGCAGCCGGCCGCCGGGGACTCCGGCACGGCGCTGGGCGGCGCGCTCCACCTGGCGCAGGCGTACGGGGAGCCGGCCGCGCCGATGAGCACCGCCGCGCTCGGGCGCGGCTTCACCGACGAGGAGCTGGGGGCGTGGCTGGACGTGGCGCGCGTCCCGTACACGCGGCCGGCGGACCTGGCGGGGGCGGTGGCGGCCGAGCTGGCCGCCGACCGGATCGTCGCCTGGTTCCAGGGGCGGTCGGAGTACGGGCCGCGGGCGCTGGGCCACCGCTCGCTGCTGGCCCACCCGGGGCACGCGGCCAACACCGAACGGCTCAACGACGTCAAGGGACGCGAGCAGTTCCGGCCGATCGCGCCCATGGTGCTGGAAGACCGGGCCGCCGCCGTCTTCGCCCGGGGGCCGGTGCCGTCGCCGTACATGCTGTTCGTGCACGACGTGCGCCCCGGCTGGCGCGAGCGCCTGCCCGCCGTGGTGCACGTCGACGGGACAGCCAGGATCCAGACCGTCTCCCCCGCCGCCGAGCCGCTGATGGCGCGGGTGCTGGCCGAGTTCGAGGCCAGGACCGGGCTGCCCGTCCTGGTCAACACGAGCCTCAACACCGCCGGGCGGCCCATGGTGGACGACCCGCGGGACGCGCTGGAGTGCTTCGGCTCCGCCCCGGTGGACGTGCTGGCCCTGGGGCCGTACCTGATCCGGCGCGGGGAGGTGTTCGCCTCGTGATCACGGTGGTGATCCCCACGATCGGGCGGCCCAGCCTGCGCGCCACGCTGGCCGCGCTGACGGGCGTCCCGGTGGTGGTCGCCGACGACCGGCGCGGCGCCGCCGAGCCGCTGGAGGTGCCGGCCGGGGTACGCGTCGTGCGCTCGGGCGGTCGCGGCCCCGCGGCGGCGCGCAACGCCGGATGGCGGGCGGCGGACACGCCGTGGGTGGCGTTCCTGGACGACGACGTGGTGCCCGCGCCCGGCTGGGTGGACGCGGTCCGCGAGGACCTGGCGGACCTGCCGGAGGACGTGGCGGGCAGCCAGGGCCGGATCGTGGTGCCGCTGCCCGCCGGACGCCGCCCCACCGACGGCGAGCGGCACACGGCCGGGCTGGCCGGCGCCGACTGGCCCACGGCCGACATGGCCTTCCGCCTCTCGGCGCTGGAGCGGGTCGGCGGGTTCGACGAGCGCTTCCCGCGCGCCTACCGCGAGGACGCCGACCTGGCCCTGCGCCTGCAGCGGACCGGCTACCGGCTGGTCAAGGGCACCCGGGTGACCGTGCACCCGGTGCGCGACGACGGCTTCTGGGCCAGCGTCCGGTTCCAGC